>JAHYYI010000026.1:21579-27010 GCA_019425045.1 Collinsella sp. | reverse complement strand
AGGCATACGATAAGCTGCTCTGCGACCAGGAGGCCGAGCGCGCCGCCGAGCTGGGACTCGAGTCCGATGGTGCCGCTTCCGTCGCCGCCAACGCCTCTACGCCCGCTGTCGAGCAGGCCACCGCTTCCGTCGAGACGACCGTTGCCGCCGCCGACAGCAAGCCTGTCGCCGATCAGCCCGAGCCCGCTGCCGATGCATCCGCCAAGAAGGATGTCGATGGCCTGAAGGTCCTCGTCCTGTGCGCCGGCGCCGGCACCTCTGCCATGCTTGCCAACGCCATCAAGGAAGGTGCCGCACAGACCGGAGAGAACATCGCTTCCTCCGCAGGCGCCTATGGCCAGCACACTGCCATCATGGATCAGTACGACGTCATCGTGCTCGCTCCGCAGGTTCGTAGCTACTACAACGACATGAAGGCCGACACCGATCGTCTGGGCATTAAGCTGCTCGCCCCGCGCGGTAAGGAATATATCGACCTTACTCGCGACCCCGCTGGCGCCATCAAGTGGCTCCGCGAGAACCTCGACTAGTTCCTCCCTCTGTTGGTGCCCGGATCCCCAGTTCGGGCACCTCTCCCTATTCGTATCCCACAGAAAGGATGACTCATGACCAACCCCATGCAGTTCCCCGACGGCTTTGTGTTTGGCGGCGCCACCGCCGCTTACCAGGTTGAGGGTGAGACCCGCACGCACGGCAAGGGCAAAGTGCCCTGGGACGATTTCCTGGCTGCTCAGGGTCGCTTCTCCCCCGACCCCGCAAGCGACTTCTACAACAAATATCCGGTCGATATCGACTTGTGCCAGCGCTTCGGCATTAACGGCATTCGCGTCTCCATCGCTTGGAGCCGCATCTTCCCCAGTGGCACCGGCGAGATTAACCCCGAGGGTGTCGCTTTCTATCACGAGCTTTTCGCCACCTGCAACAAAGCTGGCGTTATCCCCTATGTCACGCTCGATCACTTCGATACGCCCGAGGCCTTTTACCAGAACGGCGGCGAGGGTTTCCTGACGCGCACGACCATCGACGCCTTCGTCGAGTACGCCAAGTTCTGCTTTGCCGAGTTCACCGAGGTCAAGCACTGGTTTACCTTTAACGAGATTCCCGCAACCGCCGAGGGCAGCTTTATCGTCGGCAACTGGCCGCACGGCGAGAAGTACCGCCTGGACAAGGCCTTCCAGCTCATGCACAACATGATGGTGGCCCACGCCAAGGCTGTCGTCGCCTTCCATGAGGGCGGCTTTGAGGGCGAGATCGGCATTGTCCAGAACCTGGAGCCCAAGTATCCCCTCGATCCCAACAGCGCTGCCGACTGCGAGGCGGCTCGTATGGCCGACGTCATCAACAACCGCTGGGTACTCGACGCCACCTTCCGCGGCCACTATGCAGCCGACACCATGGAGGCCGCGACCAAGCTGGCCCATATCGCCGGCGGCGAGCTCGACGTCCGCGACGAGGACATCGCCGCGCTGACCGCCGCGCTCCCCTACAACGATTGCCTGGGCGTCAACACCTACAAGTGCCAGTTCCTGCGTGCCGCCGAGGGCGAAAACGACATCAACCACAATGGCACCGGCGACAAGGGCTCCTCGCGCTGGTTCCTCAAGGGCGTGGGCGAGTCATGCGTGCGCGAAGGCGTACCCACCACCGATTGGGACTGGATCATCTATCCCGAGGGCCTCTACGACCTGCTGCTCCGCATTAAGAACGATTACCCCAACTACAAGAAGATCTACATCACCGAGAACGGCATGGGCTATAAGGACGACTTCGAGGACGGCTTTATCGACGACGCCCCTCGCATCGACTATATGCGTCAGCATCTCGCATGGGTCCTCAAGGCAATCGACGGCGGCGTAAACGTCGACGGTTACTTTGTGTGGTCGCTGCAGGACCAGTTCTCCTGGACCAACGGCTACAACAAGCGCTACGGCCTGTTCTACATCGACTTCGAGACCCAGAAGCGCTATCCCAAGGCGAGCGCGTACTGGTACAAGAACGTCGCGGAGACCGGCCTGCTCATGGCCTAATTCAAGCCGCATACCCCCTGTCGGCCGCATGCGAATCCCTCCACGGGTTCGCATGCGGCTTTTTTGTTTTGGCTCGACCCGAGCAGGCCGTTTGTCTCGATTTGTAACATCTAGCAGGGATTTTCGGCCCCAATTGTTACAGATTGAGATGAACGGGGGCACCCGGTTCGAAATGTCTAGATCTGTAACATCTGATTCGCTTTTGGCCGTCTAACTGTTACAGATCAAGACAAAGATGATGGCTGGGTAGACAAAATCTCGATCTGTAACATCTAGTCGAGTTTTTGGGTCCTAGCTGTTACAGATTGAGACAAATGCACAGGACAATCCTCTCAATCTCAATCTGTAACATCTGGTTGGTGATTTCGCCCCTACCTGTTACAGATTGAGACAATTTGATAGTGGAGTCCTCATTTACGCGTCATATCGCGTAGCGCTGACGCGCTGATTCCCCACAATGACAGGAGGTAAAAGTCCTCCCGCATCGCCTGTTGGCAATCCCATAGCGTTAGCTAGCAGATGACCTGCGTGTGTTCCTCGATGGCGGCACGATTCTCGGCGGCGATACCCGGTTCGCACACCACGGCATCCAGGCTGTCCAAGCGACAGAAGGTGTAGAAGTCGCGCTTGCCGATCTTGCTGGAATCGGCGATCAGATAGCGTGAGTCGGCCTTGCTAAAGGCGAGCTGCTGGATACGGCCCTCGTCCATGTTGGACGTAGATACGTCGCCATCCAGAATGCCGTTGGCGCCGATAAACGCCGCGTCGATGCCCAACGCACGCAGGGTATCCTCGGCCGTTGGCCCCACAAAAGCGGCGGTGCGGCGACGGTACATACCGCCCACGAGGCACAGGTCGCAGTCTTCGCGCGACTCGAGCAGGTTAAACACCGAAAGCGAGTTGGTCACAATGCGCAGGCGACACGCCGGCAGCATCGAGGCCATCTGTTCCACCGTAGTGCCCGTACCCAAAAAGATGGTCGAGCCCTCCTCGATAAGCTCCACAGCACGGCGCGCAATCTGCAGCTTTTCCTCGGCATGCTTAGTGCGCTTTTCGCTGTGCGAATACTCATGGCGCAACATAGCATGGGGACGTCCCTGTGCGCTACGGGCGCCACCGTGCACGCGCTCGATCTCGCCCAGGCTCGCAAGTTCTTCGAGGTCGCGGCGAATCGTCATATCCGAAACGCCCAGCGCATCCGAAATCTCCTTGACCGAAACCGTGCCCTGCTCTTCGAGCAGCTGACGAACCTTATCCTGTCGCTCTGCCTTAATCACGATGAATCCTCGCCGTTCTTTGCGCGCATATCATTCAAACAGTAACGAACAAATTGTATCAGACTCGTGCGCGTCAAAAATGAACACCCGCACAGCTCCAATCATCACTTTTTTGAGAAAAATACCCCCTGCTTTAGTGGGGTGTAGTGATAATCTCACCTGTTCGCGCTACAGTTTGTCCGAAATACCTCGATGTTAGGAACCAAATGATCACTTCCGAGCTTTTCGGCACCGCGCCGTGCGGCACCTCCGTTCATCGTTATACCCTCAACGGGCCCGAGATCTGCGTTCGCATTATGGACTATGGCGCCACCGTGCTGGGTATCGATGTGCCCGATATTCCCGGCAACGTGCGCGATGTGGTGTTGGGCTTCGATAAGCTCGAGGATTACTTTGACAACCCCGCCTGCTTTGGCGCGACCATCGGCCCCGTGGCAAACCGCACCGCGGGCGCCACGATCACCATCGACGGCACGGACTGGCACATGCCGGCCAACGAAGGCGTCAACAACCTGCACAGCGATCTTGAGCATGGTCTGCACAAGCGCGTATGGGACGTTGAGCTCGACGAGACTCACAACGCCGTGCGCATGACCACCTCGCTTAAGGATGGCGAGCTGAGCCTGCCCGGCAACCGAATCTTTACGGCTGTGTTTACCGTTACGCGCACCGGCGTCTTCCGCATCGAGTATGGTTGCGAGAGCGACCGCGCCACCTACGTGTCCATGACCAACCACACGTACTTTAACCTTGCCGGCCATAACGCCGGCATGGACTGTGAGCACTTCTTTATCGCCAACGCTGCCCACTACTTGCCCATTAACGAGCAGAACATCCCCACCGGCGAAATCGCTCCGGTCGAGGGAACACCGTTTGACTTTCGCGAGCTGCGCCCCGTCGCACCCGGCATGGAGGCCGACGACCCGCAGATTAAGCAGGCCCGTGGCTACGATCACTGCCTGTGCATCGATGGCTATCAGTACGGCCGCAACCTGCGTCGCGCCCTACATGTCGAGGAGATGTGGACCGGTCGTGAGCTGGACTACTACACCACCGCCCCGGGCGTGCAACTCTACACCGGCAACTGGCTGGGCGACGAGCACGCCAAGGACGATGCCAACTATGGCTGGGGCGCCGGCTTTGCCCTCGAGGCCGAGATGTACCCCGACACGCCGCACCAGCCGCTGTTCCCGCAGGGCATTGTGGGTCCGGGTCACCCCTACAGCAATATGATCGAATACCGCTTTATGAGGCACTAGGCCCACAACGCGACATCTCGCACAGCAACGCCCGCCGGCACCACCGCCAACGGGCGCTGCTTCATGCCTAAATCCTTCTTTTCGATGCCACCGAATTGGTGACATAACAAAACTATGCCGAATTACTACGATGAACCCACTATGTCCGACCACGCGCTGGTTTATAAAAAATTAGCAACTCGTCTACCTGCGGTTTTATTCTCTGCAAATTTGGCATGCTCGGCGATAAGCAATTCATCGTAGTAAACCGGCATAGTTTTGGCGGACAGCGCCACACAGATCCCCTACGAAGGCAAAATGATCCGTTTTCCTCCGTCCCCAAGGGATCAGTTGAACAGATTGCCGATGGGGTCGGGGGCGGAACTGGGGAGATAGCGGATTTCTAGTTCTATGCCGAGCTTTTGCAGCTCTCTGAGAACAGCGACGTCTGTGTCGTCTACGGCAACTGCGGGCGTTGCGGGACGCTTGCCCTCCCCTGCCTGCATATGACCAATGCTGATCTTGGTGATCGGCACACCGCCCTTAACCAGCGCGAGCGCATCGGAGGGTGAGGCCACCATGATCAGAATCAATTGGCGAGGCGTTGCGGTATGAATGACGTCGATGGTCCTTTGCACCGAGAAAAACCGCGTCCAAACGCCTTCTGGCGCCGCCACCCTCATGGGTGCCCATTGGCGCGAATCTGCCGCGATCTCATCGTTGACGATTAGGACAAGGTTGGAACCCACGGCTTCGTTCCACAGCTCAACGTCTTGTCCGTAAATGAAACGGTCGTCGATGCGTGCGAGAAGAATCTTGGGTTGAGTCATCGCTGCCCCATTCTGTTTGAGACCCGTAAGAGCAAGACATCGCGTCTCCAATATTAGTG
>JAHYYI010000026.1:0-21479 GCA_019425045.1 Collinsella sp. | reverse complement strand
GCCCCATTCTGTTTGAGACCCGTAAGAGCAAGACATCGCGTCTCCAATATTAGTGCATTTAAAGTGAGAAAAGCCGTCAGAACACTTGCGCGGATTTGCGATGTCCCGTATCATAGACAGCCGTTGACGCCTCAGTTGCGCCATCACATGGCCGCCAGCGTAGCTCAGTTGGTAGAGCACCGCTCTCGTAAAGCGGGGGTCACCGGTTCGAGCCCGGTCGCTGGCTCCATTGCACAAGATAGCCGCCTTCGGGCGGCTTTTTTGTTGGCGATTTTGAGTGCGTGCGCGCCAATCCAAGCATCGCCACGTCAACAGCGGCCCACTCGGTGGACTTCGGGTTTAATGCTTAGGGGCGGGGATTTACCAAAGTGAAATCTTAATGAATAGAAACCCAGCTGCAACAATTGCCATGGTGAGGGCTCGAATTGGCCATATAGATCTAAAATAGTCACAATATACAAATGTCGAGAGACATTGGGGATATAGATGAAAAGAACTAAGGGTTTTCTTTTGTTGGTATTGATGCTGCTCGGACTGTTCTGCCTGAGTGGCCCTTCTTGGGCCGAGGCTGCCTGTCCTGAAGGTGAGCCTCAGCAGTCTTATACGGGCAGCCTGCTGATAACTGCTAAGGAGGGCGATGCCGACTCCCAGTCTGGGGTAAATCCCCTTGCCACTTTTGAGGGGGACGGCGGAACGGTCAAGCTTGACCATATTGGTAGCGGGATTTTGAGGTGGCAAGTTCTTCCGGACAAAATCGCGAACGATCCCTTCTCTTTTGCTGGAACGATATATCTATACAAGGTTGTGAGCGGAAAACAAAAATACGTCGATTGCTATCCGACAAACGGGTCTGGAATTGCATTCACCGGCATTTCGGGGCAGATTGATACACATGTACGAAAGGGAACCTATGTGGTGCGTTGGGTTGGAGCTGCTGGAGGCCCGATATGGATTGCGGTCTTGCGCCCCGATGTCCAAATAGGTTTCTCTCTCTAGACGGGAAGTTGCTCATGAACGCCATATATGACGGAGATGACTGGGTCGATCACTATACTTGGCGCCTGGTCGGCTCGAACGACAATGGGGATGTGGTGTTTGATGGACTATGTCCAAAGCATCTCCATCCTTTTGTCTCGTCGTTAATTGAGAGTTCCGCTCGTGTTGCCCCCTACAGCTCGGCATCGCTTCATGATACGGACGTTTTGAAGACCATAAGGGAATCAATTGACGAGGGCACGATGAGCGGCCCGCTGTTTTCTCGGCTTGTGGGGCTAGATGAGATTGGCTCGAAACGACTGCTTGCGGGCGAAAAAGTGGAACTCACTTATCGGTCGATGATTTCAATCCTGCGGCTAGCCGATGTTCTTCGCAAATAAATGAGGCTTCCCTATTCAAAAACCGAAAACCCCGCCAAACGTGATTCCCCTAGGGGAAGCACGTTTGGCGGGGTCCTAGCGTGATTTCCCTAGGGGAATCACGCCATCAGACGAACAGTTCAGCCGAGCAGCTCGCTACTCCTCCCAGTAAGCATCTGCAAGCAGCTTAAAGCAGATCTTCTTGACCGGCTGTGCGCCATCGCCCGGAAACTCGAGCGTGGGCATGTGAGGCTCGCCGGCAACGAACAGCGCAAACTTGTCGTCAGCAAGATCGCCGGCGATCGAGGCGTCGGAATCGACCAGATCGTAGTCGTCCTTCTCGTCAAACTCCTGAACCAGCGTCAGGCTGCCCGTGGCGACCTTAAAGGCCTCGCGACCCTCGACATCGATCTGCAGGTCGTGATAGCGCTGATGCGTCTCATAGTGAGCCTCGGCCTCGGGACGCGTCGTGGGAGCCATGACGTTCGCATAGACCTTGTCGCCCAGAATCGGATGGCTGCCGACCTCGAGCTCTGCCGGGTCGTTCTCCTCGAGCCAGTCGATCAGCACGTCGAGGCCCTTGAGCATTCCGCGGTACTCCTCGATATCGCCCAATGCACCGTAAATCATCTAAATCCCCTCTCGGATCGCTTCTTTGGCGGCTACTCGGCAAACGCGTTACCGACGCTGTTGCCACCCACATACGCCTCGACCAGGGTAAGGTCGGGATTGAACACGACAAACTCGGCGTCGCGCCCCAGCATAATGCTACCGCACTTGTCGTCGACATGAGCTAGCAAGCAATGCCGGGGCCGACGCCCAGGCTTTTACAGCTCGGTCACGACAACGCCGTTGTAGACCTCGTCCCAACGGTCCATGACCAGATGGCCGGTCATGGGATCCATGGCATTGAGCTTGCCGCAGGTGTTGGCGGTACGCAGCACCGTCTCGTCGTCCGCGCCAGCAGCAATGGCATGCGCGAACCCAGCGATAGTGGAGTCACCAGAGCCCGTAGCGTTAACGGCAGGGATATCGGGCGTCTTTGCGCGGAACGCACGGCCATTGTGGAAGCCAACGGAGCCGGCAGCGCCCATGGACACGACGACCCAGGGGATATCGGAGAAGCGGGCATCAGAGGCGAGCGCGGCGCGGAGCTCGTCCACATCGTCGGTGGTAAAGCTCGTTCCCAAAAGGCCGTTGATCTCGGTCAGGTTAGGCTTGACCAGCTCGGGCTTAATTTCGGACTTAAGGGCGGCCTCGAGCGAAGCACCCGAGGTATCGAGTAACACCTTGGCACCGGCGTTCTCGGCAATGCCCGTGATCTTGGCATAGTAGTCTGCCTCGACACCACGGGGCAGCGAACCCGAGATGGTGACGACGTCGGCCTTGCTCGCAAGCTCGGCGAACTTGGCGGTAAAGGCATCGAGCTCCTCGGGGGCAATTGTCGGGCCGCTCTCGAGCAGCTCGGTCTGGTTGCCGGCATGAAGGATATTGAGGCAGATGCGGGTCTCGCCCTTGATGGGCACAAAGTCGTTGTTAATACCGTTGGCGTCCATGAGCTCGGCCATGTAAGCGCCCATGTGGCCGCCGAGCAGACCGGTTGCCACGACGTCGTCGCCCAGCTGACCCAGCACACGGGCCACGTTGAGGCCCTTGCCGCCGGCGGTCTTTTCGGGCGTCACACGGTTGACGTCATCGATAACGAGCTCATCGAGCTGATAGCGCGTATCGACAGACGGGTTCATCGTAACGGTGAGGATCATTTTTAGCTCCTTATCTCGCAGGCTCCTTGTGCCTCGCGATACGAGTCGACAAAACGGAATTACAGAATCTCAATCGTGAACGAGCGAACGACGGTCTCCTTGGGCTTGGCGACAAGGCAGCCACGCTTATGCTCAAGCACGTCGTCCTCATCGGAGCAGGTCGAAAGGCCGCCCCAGGGCTCAACTGCCACAAAATCGCCCTCGGGCTTGCTCCACACAATGAGATATGGGAAGCCCTCAAAGCTCAGGCGGACGCCCTTGTCCTCGCCCTTTTTGGAAAGCGTGACCTGACGGCTCTCGAGCACGTCAAAGATGGTCTCCGCAAAATCGAAGAGCTCATGTGACAGAGGCAGCGTCTTTCCCACCATGGGGTTCTTGGAGCGGTTGGCCACGTCAATCAAGCCAGTCGAGGGGACGGCAGTGCAAAGCTCAGCAGCTTCGTCTTTCTCGAAGCGCAGCTCGTAGTCCGTATAGGCCTCGCCCTCGTCGAGCGGGCACCTAAAGCCGGGGTGTCCACCGATAAAGAACGGCATGTCCTCGGTGCCTTCATTGGTCACCTCATAGGAGACACGCACGGCGGCGTCCTCGAGCGTATAGCGGGCGACAAGCTTAAACGGATACGGATAATCGCTCAGCAACGCGGCGTTATCCTCCGAAGCCAGGCACATCGCCAGCTCGTTCTCACTCTGGCTCAGCAGCTTCCACTCCTGTTTGCGCGCAAACCCGTGGCGAGCGAGCTTCACATGATGCCCGGCAAACGTCATGGCATTGTTGTCGCGCAAGCCTCCGCAAATCGGAAAGCAGACCGGCGCCTGACCGGACCACACCGCGGGATCACCCTGCCACAAATACTCGCGACCTCCAGCCTCAATCGAGGTAAACGAGCCGCCGGCCGTGGAAACCTTGATAGAAATCGAATCGTTGGAAAGAGCGTATTCCATTATCCATCCTTTCGGACAACTGCTTTTTCATGCAAGCGCCCGCCTCAATCCTAGTCAAAGGACAAACCCGCGCGCTCGTCGATGTGTCCGGTATCCCGACCATACAACGGGGTACCATACAGACATTGATGCAATTACAGCTGAAAGGCCTTCTTATGCGAACCATCATCCTTTATGCCTCACGCCACCACGGCAATACGAAAAAGCTCGTGGACGCCATCGTCGAGGCGCACCCCGAAATCGATACCCTCGACGTGAAGTCACTCGGTAAAAACGAGTACCCCGACCTGCACGAATACCATCTGATCGGTGTCGCCACGGGCATCTATTACTCCGAGATCGACAAGGACATGGCACGTGTGCTCACGAACGTGCTGCAGCCGCAGGATAAGGTATTTGGCCTTATGACCTATGGTGGCAAAAACAAGTGGTACGGCAAGGATATCGATGGCATCTGCCGCATGAGGCAGGCCATCTTTATGGGTGTCTACGGCTGCCCCGGCTTTGATACGTGGGGGCCGTTCAAGCTCGCCGGCGGCGTCCAGAAGGGACACCCAACTGCCGAAGAGATTAAGGGAGCCGTCGATTTCTTCGACAAAATCGAAGATGAGTACGGCGATATCATCGTCGAAGAGTACGCCAAGCGCGAGAAGCGTCTAGCATACGAAAAGGAGCATCCTGCAGGAGGCCTGGTGGCCGGCGTTAAGCGCACGGCAAAGAAGATTGCTAACAAGCTGTAACTGTGAAGGTGCTTTTGAGCGTTTAACCCATACGGCGGGTCCGAGCAGATTCGGGCCCGCCGTCTTTTTCTATCGTTACTCGGTAAAGGCGTTACCGACGCTCTGACCGCCAACATACGTCTCGACGAGGGTGAGCTCGTGGTCGAACACGACAAAGTCGGCGTCGCGACCCGGCATGATGCTGCCGCACTTATCCTCGATGTGCGCAGAGCGAGCCGGCACCTCGGTTGCCATGCGAATGGCGATATCGGCGCTGGCGATGCCCCAGTCGACGATGTTCTTGACACCCTGGGCAAGCGTGAGCACCGAGCCGGCAATGCTCTTGCCGTCGGCGAGCCAGCACAGGTTGTCCTTCATGATGACGTCCATGCCGCCACTGGTGTAGCTGCCCTCGGGCATGCCGCCGCAGCCCAGGCAGTCGGTGATGAGTACCGTGTGCTGCCAGCCCTTTGCCTGCAGCAGCGCCTTGATGGCGGCAGGGTTTACGTGCTTGCCGTCACAGATGATCTCAGCGTAGGTCTCGGGCGTGGACATGGCAGCACCCACGACACCGGGCTCACGGTGATGCAGCCCGCGCTGGCCGTTATAGGTATGCGTAAAGCAGCTGGCACCGGCGTTGATGGCGGCGATGCACTCATCGTAGGTGGCGTCGGAGTGACCGATGCTGGTCACGACGCCCTTCGCGTTGAGGGCGGCAGCATAGGTGGCAGCGCCATCGCGCTCAGCGGCCATAGCGCTCTTGACGATACGTCCGCCAGCAGCCTCCTGCCACTGGTCGAAGACCTCCTCGGAGGGATCGATCAGGTAAGCGGGGTTCTGCGCGCCCACGTGCTTCATGGTAAAGAAGGGGCCCTCCAGGTAGATGCCCTGAATGCGAGCACCGCAGAAGTCGGGGCCGCGGCCCTCGTCCGCCTGGGCAATGGCGGCGCAGGCGTCCTTGATCTGCTCGACGCCATCGGTGAACGTCGTGGGCAGCCAGCTGGTGGTACCGCGACGGGCGAGCTCGGTCGAGCTGATATCGATGCCCTCGGGATCGTTATCGGTAGTTGAGTGGTTGTAGAAGCCATGGATGTGAGTATCGACCATACCCGGTGCGATCCACGATCCCGTGTAGTCCTTAATCTCGCAAGAGGGCTCGTCGGCCTGCCAGGCGCCAAAGACGCCGTCCTCGACCATAAGATAGCCGCCCAGTTGCGGGCCTGCCGGCAAGAAGAACTTGTCAGCCTTAATTGCGTACGTGCTCATATGCACTCCTTGCTTCTAAAGCAGTTGACTGTGGTGATGCTTATACCCAGCTCACGTAAAACAAAAAGCGCCCGCCCGCCGTTATGAGCGGACGGGCGCCCTTACAGGGGGACGCGATTAAGCGGTGAAGGGGTGAATCGTCACGCCCTTAACCACGCGGTTGACCGTACCGGTGGGGCTCGGCGTATCGGGCGTGTTGCCCACGCGCACGGAGTTGAGCAGGCTGATAGCCTGAGCAAACATCACGAACGGCAGAGCAAGGTAGCCCTCGGGAAGTGCCTCGTAGCCCTTAAAGGTGAAGGACTCACCCTCATAGACGGTGGCACCTTCCTGCTGAACGGCAACGGTGTGCTGAGCGATCTCGTCGCCACCGATCTCGTTGAGGATGTCGATGTCGTACTGACGGGTGTAGGCGTCGTTGTTGACGAACACGAAGACGAGCGTCTTATCGTCGACGAAGGACTTAGGTCCGTGACGATAGCCCATGGAGGTGTCGTAGGAAGTAGCGACCAGACCGTGAGCGAGCTCGAGGATCTTGAGCTGGCTCTCCTGGGCAAGGCCACCGAAGGAGCCAGAACCCAAGTAGGTCACGCGGTTGAAGTCGCCAGCCAGGTAATCGGCGATCTCGGGCTCACGGGAGATGACCTCCTCGCCCATCTTGGCGATGGTCTCAACCCACTCGGCCTTCTGCTCGTCAGAGGCAGTGTCGAAAATAAGGGTGGAGAGCAGGGTCATGCAGGAATAAGAACCGGTCATGGCGAAGCCCTTGTCGTTGGCGCGCGGAATGAGCAGCGTCAGCGCGTTGGGATCATCGGCAGACTCGACGGCGAGCTTGCCCTCGGGAGCGCAGGTGATGTTGAGGAACTTGACGTTGTGGACGAGCTCCTTGGCAACAGCGACGGCAGCAAGGCTCTCGGGGCTGTTGCCAGAGCGGGCAAAGGAAACCACGAGCGTGGGATCCTCGGCGCGCAGGAAGTCGCGCGGAGCGCTCACGATGTCGGTCGTGGCGATGGGCTTAAAGTCGTAGAGATCAGTGTTGCCAGCGTGACGCAGGTACGGGGCGCAGGTATCGCCAACGTAGTCGGACGTACCGGCACCGGTGAAGACAACGGACAGACGGCCCTCGCCCATAGCGCGAGCCTCGGCCAGGAAGGCCTCGATGGCCTCCTTGTTCTCGCGATAGATGTTGAGCGTATCACGCCAAAGCTCGGGCTGCTGAGCAATCTCGGCCGTGGTGATCTGGGCGCCGAGCTCGGTGAGCTCCTCGACACTCTTCTCGAACATTTCTAATACCTCTCTCTAGAAGTAATCCTCTGACGTGCAATTATACACTTCAGTTGGTTATCTGGTAGTAACCAGTTAAATGCAAAGAATCACCATATGGAAACGATGCGGACACTAGTTGCTACGCTGGTGGTAAACCTTGTATTTAAACTGATCGGCACGAGCAACCGAGAGTGTATACTCCACAACCTCGTTTGACTCGTTATACGTAGTCCTGACCAAATCGAGCACAGGCGAGCCCTCGACAATTCCCAAAAGGTGGGCGTCGGTGGGACGGGCTATGCTCGCATAGAACTCCTCTTCAGCCACGCGTATCTTTTGCTGAAAGTCTTGCTCAATCACATCGTAAAGCGGCTTGCGCTCCAGCAGCGGTCGCTTTAGGGACAGAAATTGACGAACCGGTAGATAGCTGCGTTCGACCATCATGGGCATGTTGTCGGCAGAACGAAGGCGCTTGAGCTTAAAAATGCGATCACCGATACGTAATCCCATATGCTCGGCCAGATTCTTATCGGCCTCCATCTCGCAAAAATCGAGAATCGTGGTCTCGGGGTCGCGACCCATCGCGCGCATCTGCTCGGTAAAGCTGTAGGACTGCATAAGATTGGTTGCCTTTGCCGAACGGTCGGTCACAAAGGTACCACGACCGTGCTGCCGAACCACCAGTCCTAAACGCTCCAGTTCCTGCAGAGCCAGGCGTACCGTAGTGCGCGAGAGACCATAGCGCTCCGAAAGTTCGCGCTCGGAAGGAATCATGTCACCGGCGCGATATTCATGGTCAATCTTTTCGGTCAGAATATCGACCAGCTGATCGTACAGCGGTTGCTTGCGCGCTCCGATCGCCATCCTATCCTCCCTTTTGCTCAAACTAGGCTACTACCTTGGGTGTTTAGCATTATCTGTCTGCCACACCCGAATCATCAAGAAAACAAAAGCCACGCGCTCTTTCGAGCACGCGGCTTTTAACATACACATGGCTTAAGGGGTCGGGGTGTGAGCCGCGTAGGGACACACCCCTCAAGCTAGAGCCTTACCAGATGCTCGGCCAGAGACCAAGCGGGCCAGCGCCCAGGATGCCCAGAACGAAGAGCAGCAGAATGCCCTTGGTCGGGGTCCAGCTGTGCTTAGCGAACATGTAGTAAAGCAGCAGCGTAAGCATAAGCGGGACAAGCTTCGGGACGATGGTGTTGAGGGTGTCGGCAACAGAGAAGTTGACCGGATCCTCGGTGACGGTGCCGTAGGTAACGGACTCCATGCCGTTGCCCAGATCGGTGACGCCGCACTCGACAGCGTTGCCGTCGGCATCGGAAGCGGTGAGGGCGTTGCCGTCCTCATCGGTCATGGCGATGGTACCGGCCTCAGCGGTCTCGGTATCGATGCCCTCCATACCGGTGAAGTTCTCGGCCTCCTTCTCGGAGACGATCACGGTAGTAGCGGAGAGGCCACGGGTGGTGCCGTTGGGGATCTGGAGGTTGATCTGGGTGCCACCCATGGTGACGACCAGGCAACCGACGACGAAGACGCCCATGATGGAAGCGGCACGCGTAAAGGCCTGCATGTTGGCGGTCAGAGCGTCAATAGCGCTGGTACCAAGCTTGTAGGACCAGTTCATGAGCCAGAAGCGCAGAGCGAACTGGACGACGTTGAAGATCACCAGGAAGATCAGCGGCGCAGCGGCGTTACCGTTGATAGCCATGTTGGAGGTGATGCCGGCCGTGATAGGCACGAGCGTCAGCCAGAACAGGGCGTCACCGATACCACCGAGCGGGCCCATTGCGGCGACGCGGACGGCGCGGATCGTGGGGATGTCAACCTTGTTCTGCTCGAGCGAAAGCACGATACCCATAACAAAGGTGACGAGGAACGGGTGAGTGTTGAAGAACTCCAGGTTGTGGCTCATGGAAGCCGCGAGGTCGTTCTTGTTGGTGTGGATCTTCTCCAGACCGGGGATGATGGAGTAGAGCCAACCGGCGGCCTGCATACGCTCGTAGTTGAACGAGGCCTGCAGGAAGCAGGAGCGCCAAGCCATCTTGTTGAGGGTCTTCTGGTCGAGCTGCGGAGCAGGAGTGAGATCCTCGTAGTGCTCCGGGATCACATACTCATTAGATGCCATCTTCGAAGTCACCTCCGTCAGAAACAGCTGCACCCTTCAGCTCGGTCTGCTGCTGGAAGTCCCAGAAGGCGATGCCGAAGCCGATGAGAGCGAGGATGAGCAGAGCAGGGGTTGCCAGAGAATCGTTGGCAACGGTGATGAGCGCGAGGCCAAAGCCCATGAGGAAGAAGCCCCACATATCGCGGTTCATCATAACCTTGAGCAGGACGGCGAAGCCGACGAAGCGCATCATGCCGCCTGCGGCGGAAAGACCGGTCTGCAGCCAAGTCGGGATGGCGGAAGCGATGGTCTGACCGATGGTGGCGCCAGCGATGAAGAACAGGGTGACGACGACGGCGAAGATCAGGCCGAGCAGAGCCATGGCGAAGTAGTTCAGACGCTCGATACCCTTGGTGTCAGCGTTGTGAGCCATGTTGTCCGCGGAGGACATGAGCGGCGACATAAGCGTGAAGACCAGGGTAACGCCGAGCTGACCAAGCAGAGCGAACGGAATGGCAAGGCCGACTGCCGCGTTGGGCTCGAGGCCCGTGGCGATAGCGAGAATGGCTGCCATGATGCCGCCAATGACGGCGTTAGGCGGCTGAGCGCCTCCGATCGGCATGTTGCCGATCGTCATGAGCTGATAAGTACCACCCACGAGAAGACCGGTGTTGAGGTCGCCAAGGATAAGACCGATGACGGCGCCGGTGACGATGGGCTGATAGAGAGACTCGAGGAAGTTGAACTGGTCGATTGCCGCGACGAACGTGACGATGAAGACCAGAGCGACCTGGATGATCGAGTATTCCATCTTGCTCCTCCTTTCAAAATGTATGTACGCACTTTGGATTTCACGTACAGAATGTCAGGGTTTCATTCCTGACAGCGTGGATCATGAGGATTACGAGAAGAGCTTGCTCGTGTCCTCAACAGGCGTGCTCGGAACGCGCCTGATCTCCAACTCCACCCCCAATTCCTGCAGCTCTTTAAACGCAGCGACATCCTCGTCGTTAACTGCGACGGAGGTGGCGACTTGGCGCTTTCCTTCCGACATGTGCATGTTGCCGATGTTTACCTTCTTTATAGGTACACCGCCCTTGACGAGCGTAAGCACGTCTTCCGGTGTTTCGGCCACGATGAAGATCTTCTGGCGCGGGCTCGCCTTGCCGATGACGTCGATGGTCTTCTGCAGGGAGAAGAAACGCGTAGCAACGCCGGTGGGAGCGGCCATCTTCATGAGGTTCTGGCGCATGGTGTTGGACGCCACGTCGTCGTTGGCGACGAGGATGAGGTTGGAGCCCAGGGTGGAGTTCCACTGGGTGGCAACCTGACCATGAACCAGTCGGTTATCGATGCGGGTAAGAAGAATGTTGGGTTCTGCCATGTTGATCAGCTTCCTTTCGTTATTTGCTGACGACAGTTACTTGATCTCCTGAATCGCGTAACGCGAAACATCTACGACGGCACCGGATCGGACTTTGATCTGGACCTTTTCGCCTTCGATGCCTTTGACGGTTCCGTAGATACCGCCGGCGAAAAGAACCTCCTGACCCGGCTTGAGCTCCGTGTGCAGCTCCTTGAAGTACTTCTGCTTCTTCTTCATGTTGATTTGCGACCAGATGGTGTAAATCAAGCCCATGATGACAAGCAGGCCCAAAAGAGCGACCGAGGAACTCAGAACACTGGCTCCGAAATCGGCCATTAGATGCCGTCCTCGTCGCCGAAGATATCCTCTTCCTCGGCACCAGCGACGGAAGCGACCGTCTGGGCGGTGATGCCCGTCTGGCCAACGGTCACGGCCTGCTCGCCAAGCTCGGCGAGCGTGGCGTTGCCGCGGAGGAACAGAAGCTCAATAACCATGGGAAGGTTAGTTCCAGTCAGAATCTCGACGTTGTCGACATCCTGGGCAATCATCATTGCCTGGTTGAACGGGGTACCACCAAGCAGGTCGGTAAAGACGAGCACGCCATCGCACTCCTCGCGCATGGCGGTAATAGCGGCGCGGAGATCCTCACCGTAGGAAGCAGCCTGGTCGCCCTCAAAAGGAACGACGGTAAAAGCGGGCTGGTCGCCAGCGACCATAGCGATAGCGCTTGCGAGGCCGGGTGCGAACTGTCCATGACCGGTAAGAATAAAGCCAACCATTCAAATTTCCCTTCCGAAGGTGTGTACGATCTGAGTCCGATGATGTTCGGAAGCCAACGGGCAATCGCCCTTAAAGCTTCTTGGAAAGCGTTCTTTGAGAACCAGTGGTCTCTCAACTGGTAGTAACCACGTGATGTGTTGTTGTCACTATATCACCACAGAAGAGGTTGCTTTCGTTGATTCATACAGTAAAACGTTTTTGCACCGTTCACGGCGAAAAATCGACCGTTTACCGCTCATTAACACTTCTACCTGCGGTTTTGAAACCGTTTCGAAATGATTTGACGAAAGATCGGAACTTTTTTCGTGTCGAAACAACGCAGGGTGGCTAAAAATGGCGTGTAGAAAAAATGCAGGTCATTGTGAAGATTTGTGAATTGGTCTTTTTGACTTAATACCAGTTAGAACCAGTTTAGAAATTATCGGTGAACGGTAGTTTTCGACCGTTCACCGGTTACTCGCAATCGTTTGCAGCCGTTTTCCTAGATGAATTGGGGAGACTCGATGAAGCACTTGCGCGGTTGCAGGGTATTTCAATACTCGTCCATCCCCCGCGCGCCAAACTGCCACTCCCTGAATGTGCCATAGCTCTCGCTATTCGTCTCACAAACATTACTTACTCTAATCTGTAATTGTTTATCGTTTATCATTAAGTATGATATAAGATACAAGTATCATCCATGACATCGGTTGGAGGAGCTATGATCCGCTGGAACGTATCCAAATCGAATGAAGCCATCAACCGTGAACAGGCAATAGCCGATCTGAGGAAGTTCACTCGCTACTGCAAATGGGCCACAATCTGCACCACCGTGGCGCTCGCCCTGGGACTCCTCGCAGTCATTGCAATCGACCTTCTACTCATATTGCCTAGCCTCTCCCAAGGGTTCTGTCTCCAATCCGTAGAGCTTAAGGCTGGCGAAGGACCGTGTCTCGCTCTCGTCGGCACCAACGCACAGACCCCTCTTATGCTTGTCGCCCACGACGGCCACACTGCCATAGGGAGCGTCATGATGACATGCCTCGCGCTTGTCATCGCGCTAAGTGCATACAGGCTATTCTCCAATATCGAAAAGGCAGGCAGGCCCTTTGACCTCGAATGCATCCGCACACTACGTCAAGTAGGACACTTGTTCCTTATTGGCGGCGCCGCCGTGAAACTTTTTGGTGCCATAGTCACGGGGCTAATACTCTCAGGATTTGGCGGCAGCTTTACGGATGCGCTTGGCGACCAGCTGCTCGATGCCTCTATGCTCTTTGCAGGCCTGATTATTAGCCTGATTGCCAGCGTCTTCCAGTACGGGTGTATCCTGCAAATACAAGATGACGAGTTGCTCTAGGGGGAATCCATGATTATTCTGCGGCTCGACCGCATGCTCGCCGAACGCAAGATCTCATCCAAAGAGCTTGCGGAACGCGTGGGTATCTCCCAGGTCAATATGTCGCGTATCAAGACGGGCAAGGTTTCTGCCGTGCGCTTTTCAACTCTTGACGCGATATGCCGGGCACTCGACTGCCAACCGGGCGATGTGCTGGAATATATGCCTGACGATGAAGCCGATAACCTCTTTGGACTTAAAGATTAATAGGCATAATGTAGCCACCAGCGCCCAAACGCAAAAAGCCCGCTAGAACGATGTCCGTTCTAGCGGGCTTATTCAGATATTTCGGCTACGCGCTCGGTAGCTCAGACAGATCTTTATGCAAACAGGCCGTAGATGCTGATGTTGGCCTTGGCGTACAGGCCGTTGGCATACTCGGTCCACTTGGAGCTGGCGCTCGAGGCCTGCGAGGAGTACTGCTGATAGGCGGTGTAATAGGCGGTCATGGCCTGCTTATAGGTGGCACTTTCGGCGGTAAAGGCATCGTTAGCGAAGGCCTTAGCGTAGGTGCTGTTCTCGTCCTTCCAGGTGCCCTTCGAGCTATCCCACTCGTCACCGGCAAGGTTGATGATGTAATCGGCGTAATCCTTGCTCGCGGTGTCGTCGTTGCCGTCAGAAGGCTCGGTCGGAGCGGTCGGCATGCTCGCGGAAGCATCGCCCACCTTCTTCTTGTAGAGCTTCTGCAGCGTCGCGGACTGACGGACGATCTGCTTGGCCTGGTCCTTGGACACGCCATACTGCTTGGCCATGGTGTCGTAGTCCGAGGTGCCGATAGAATCCTCGGCGTACTTCTTCATCTCCTTAGAGGAGACGGTAATGCCCTCGTCCTCAGCAGCATCGAGCAGAATCTTGTTGCGCACGTAAGACAGGATGACGTCGGCGGAAGGAGCCGTGTAGTTGCCGTCGCTATCCTTGACGGTATCCAAGCTGTACTGGCTCTCGATGGCCTCGCGCGCGGTGATGTCGCTCTTCTTGCCGTTGTAGCTGTAGCTTGCCACGGTCGAATCGAGCTGGTCCTCGGTGAGGGTCGCCGAGCCGACGCCCTTGCCGCCAAAACCACCGTTGCCAATAAAGAAGCCGACCACGGCAGCGATCACGACTGCAACTACAAAGGCGGCAATCATCGTCTTCTTGTGCTTGGATGCGCGATCGCCCTCATCGGAATCCAGGGCATCGTCGTCCTCATCCTGGGCCTCGGGCATCAGATTCTCGTCAGCGGCATCTGCGGCGATCTGAGCCTCCAGACGGGCGTCCTCTTCCTCGGCCGTCGTGCCAGCTGCAATATGCTCGGCAGACGTACCGGCGACCAGGTCGATCTTCTCGTCCTCATCACCATTGGGGCCTTCGCCGCGCTCGATGATCTGGATGCCGTCGATCTCGTCCTTTTCGTCCTTCTTTTGAATCAGACCCATATCAGTTACTCCTTGTTAGGAAACATAGTCCCCAATAGAATACGCCCGACGGAACGCCGGGCGTATTGATTCTTAGGTTATACGCAAACACTTAAGTACTATTTAGGCGTTTACAGCCCGTATGCCTTAGGCCAGGTGCGCGATAACGGCATCGGCAAAGGCCTGCGTACCCACGGCACCCTCGACGGAGCCAGTCTGGGCACGACGCACGTCACCGGTAACCTGCTCGCCCTCGTCGAGCGTGGCAGAGACGGCGGCGCGAATGCGATTGGCGGCATCGTTCTCGCCCAGGTGATCGAGCATCATCGCAGCAGAGAGGATCTCGGCCGTGGGGTTGGCGATATCCTGACCGGCGATATCGGGCGCGGAGCCGTGCGTAGCCTCGAAGATGGCGCAGTCGGCGCCGATGTTGGAGCCGGGGGCCATACCCAGACCGCCCACCAGGCCGGCGCACAGGTCGCTCACGATGTCGCCGTACAGGTTGGGCAGCACCAGGACATCGAAGTCGTTGGGGTTCTGGACCAGGCCCATGCAGGTAGCGTCAACGATCTTGTCGTTGAACTCGATATCGGGATAGTTGGCGGCCACCTCGCGCGCCACGCGCAGGAACAGGCCGTCGGTCGCCTTCATGATGTTGGCCTTATGCACGGCCGTCACCTTTTTGCGGCCGCAGCGGCGGGCGTACTCAAAGGCGTACTCCACAATACGGCGGCTCTTGGCGATGGAGATGGGCTTAATTGAAATGGCGGAATCGGCGGCAAAGGTCTTCTGGCCCGAGCGCTCAACGAGCTGCGAGAGCTCCTCGACCTCGGCTGCACCCTCATCGAACTCGATGCCGGCGTAGAGGTCCTCGGTGTTCTCGCGCACGATGACCAGGTCGACGTCGCGGAAGCGCGAGCCGTCGCCCGGCTGCGACAGGCAGGGGCGCACGCAGGCGTACAGGTCAAAATGCTTGCGCAGGGCGACGTTAACGCTGCGGAAACCCGTGCCGACCGGCGTGGTGATGGGGCCCTTGATGGCAACCTTAGTCTCGGCGACCGCGTCGAGCACGTGCTGGGGCAGCGGCGTGCCAAACTCGTCCATGACGCCGGCGCCGGCCTCCTGGACGCTCCAATTGATCTGGACACCGGTGGCCTCGACCACGCGGCGCATGGCCTGCGTAATCTCGGGACCGATGCCGTCACCGGGAATCAGGACTACATCGTGCGCCATAATCTGTTACTCCTCGTCTTCGGCGTCGTCAGATTTTTTAACGCTAGCACGCTTCTTCTTTTTGGAGAGATCCAGGCCAAAACGTTTAACAAGCATTTCGCAAATCTCGCTCGAACGGGCCTTGAGATAGCTGCCCTTACCGTTCTCGGCATCGAACTTAAGGCGCAGCGCGAGCTTCTCGGCAACCTCGGCGTCGATCTCGCCCTGGCAAAACTCGTACAGGCAACCGAGCATGTCGCGATACTCGAGGTCGCCGTGGTAGCACTGGATGGCCTCGTCCAGGATGGGCCAAGCCTCGCGCGAACGCTCGACGCTCGTGGCACCCCACACGCACAGCAGGCGGAAGGCGGCATAGCGCAGCGTGGAGGAGATCTCGTCGAACAGTGCAGTCTCGGCGCCCTCAAAGGCATCGCCCAGCTGCTCGGGGCAGGTGGTAGCGAGCGCCGTCAGGGCATCGAGGGCCTCCCAGCGGGTCTGCGCCTCGGGGCGGTCGAGCGCCTCGATCAGCGCGGGTACGCAGGGCTCGACGCGCTGCGGATCGCGCTCGGCAAGCAGGTGCAGCACGCGGGCGGCAAACTGGCGGATGCGGCGCGTGGGGCAGCCGAGCTCCTGGACCAGTCGATCGACGGCGTTCTCGTTCTCCTCTGCCAGCTGGAGCTGTGCCAGCTCCTCGTCGGTGAGCTGTTCGTCTTTATTTTCTGCCATAGTTACCTCTTCTTACTATTTCTTAGCGTGCTTGCCAGCACCCTTGCTGTCATCGGTGACCGA
Source organism: Collinsella sp. (assembly GCA_019425045.1). GTDB lineage: Bacteria > Actinomycetota > Coriobacteriia > Coriobacteriales > Coriobacteriaceae > Collinsella. The sequence goes on along the minus strand of JAHYYI010000026.1, from coordinate 5,140 downwards.
GATGAGCTGTCGGTCGGCCGCGCCATTGCGACGCGCGCGGCGGCGCTCCTCGGCGTCGCCCGCGTCGGCGGCGGCGCGATGGGCCTTGTTGACGTTAAAGACCTCGTCGTGCTTGCGCCACGGGCCAACGGACTCGCCAAAGCTCATCTTAAGACCGGCGATAAAGCCGCCGAGCCAGCCGATCGGCGCAAACTGAACCAGCGGGAACAGCGAAAACACCCAGGTCAGCAGGACGACTGCCGCCGCACCCGCAAAGTTGGCGATCCAGTAGTCGCGCTTGGTGATGACGCGCTTTTCGCACGCCCACTGGCCGCACAAAAAGCCGATGTAGATCGCAAAGAGAAAGAGCACCAGCGCAAGCACCACGAACGTCCAGCTCATGGGCGCTACTCCCCGTGATGGTGGCCGCAGCAGCACTCGTGGCCGTCGTCATGGCCGTGGCCGCCGCAGCACTCGTGGTCCTCGCCGTGGTGATGGCCACAACCGCACTCATGGTCGTCGCCGTGCTCGCCGCAACCGCAACCGTCCTCGTGGGCACCGTGCTCCTCGGGGCGATACTGCGACCAGTCCAGACCGGCGGCGATGGCGTCGGCCTCCTCCTTGTAGAGGACCGTGATGGCCTGGGTGCCCAGCTTGGCGCCACCGATGGCGTCGAGCATGTCGTAGAGCGTAAAGGCGACGTCGGCGCCGGGCAGCGCGAGCTCGCGGTCATCGGCGTAAGCGAGCGCCAGACGCAGGTCCTTAATGAAGTGCTCGACCATAAAGCCGGGCTTGTAGTCGCCGTCGAGCGCCTTGGGGGCCAGGCTCTCCATGGCGCCGGACTTGCCGGTGCCGCCCAGGATCATCTGGCGGGTCTTCTCCAGGTCAAGGCCGCTCAGCTCGGCAAATGCCATGGCGTCGGCCATGCCGACCATGCAGGCGCCCAGCGACACCTGGTTGGCGAGCTTGGCAGCCTGGCCCTTGCCGGCACCGTCGAAGCAGCAGATGTTGGCCGCAAAGGTGGCAAGGATGTCGCGGACCGGCGCGATGTCGTTCTCGGTAGCGCCCACGATAGCCGTGAGCGTACCGGCGATAGCGCCCGACTCGCCGCCGGTGACGGGGCAGTCAAACGCCATGCGGCCGGAAACCTGGGCGGCCTCGGCAATGTCGCGCGCCAGCTCGGGCGAGCTTGTGGTGAGGTCGATCAGGACCGCGCCGGGCTTAGTGCACGCGAGCAGGCCGTCGCCCGCCAGGTAGAGCTCCTCGACCTCGGAGGGATAACCCACCATGGTAAAGACGACGTCGGCGTTCGCCACGGCATCTGCCGGCGTATCGGCCCAAACGGCACCGCGCTCGATAAGCGCGACGGCCTTGGACTTGGTACGGTTGTTGACCGTGACGGGATAGCCGGCATCCAGGATGTGGCCGGCGATGGGGGCACCCATGATTCCGGTGCCGATGAATGCGACAGAGAGCTTGTTTGCCATGAAGCCTTTCCTTTTGGGTTGGGTGTTATTACCAGGTTGAATACTCGGTGCCAGCGTTTGGGCTGTGAGTTGGGATCGATTACGGCCGCGTTACTTGCCTACTGACCGCGCACGCGGCGGGCGATGCGGTCGGAAAGCGACGCCTTGTCGGCGCGGTTCTTACCCCAAAACGCGCAGGCCACCATGCCGGGGCCCACGTGCGAGCCGATGGTAGGACCGACGGAGCTGCGAATGATCGTGACGTCGGCGCAACCCTCCTCCTTGCGGATGGCGGCTTCGAGCCAGTCGCCGTCCTTTTCGGCATCGGCCGTCATAATGGCGATGGGCATGGTGCGATCGGGCACATAGTTCTCGCGGAACGACTTGAGGATGGACTTGAGCGCCTTCTTGCGACCGCGGTTGACGCCGATCAGCGACAGTGAGCCGGCCAGGTCGTAGGAGAGCTCGGGCTTGACGTCGAGCTTTGCCGTGAGCTGTGCCGCCGCGGGCGGAATGCGGCCGCCGGCAGCCAGCGCATCGAAGCTCTCGAGCGTAAAGTAACCGTGCACGTAGGTCTTGGCCTCGTTTGCCCAATCGACCAGCTGCTTAGCAGTCAGTCCCGCCGAGCGCTGGCGCACGGCCTCGAGCGCCAGGAGCTCGCCGGTCGCGCAGGGCAGAGCGTTGTCGACCACGTACAGCTCAAAGTTGGGATACTCGGCGCGCACGGCGTCCGCCGCCTGGCACGCGGAGTTGTAGCTCGACGACAGCGCCGAGGTAAAGCACAGGTAGACCGTGGGCGTACCCTCTTTGGCGCACTCGGTAAAGAACTCGATATAGCGACCGAGCGACACAGCCGAGGTGGACACGCGGGCACCGGCGCGCATGCGGTCGTAGAACTCCTTGGGTGTGATGCTCGACCAGATGTCATCCGTGCGCTCCTCGCCATCGATAATGAAGGGGAAACCCAAGATATCGACATCGAGGTTCGCGGCGACCTCGGGGCTAAAGTCGCAGCAGGTATCGACGACGATGCGGCAACGGTCCGAATGACCGGCGGATGCGGCCTTGTCCATCAAAGCGACTCCTTACGTAAAAAGGCGGCCACCCGCATGGGATGGCCGCCAACCGTTAACTCATGCAAGTTAACGTATTTTACTCGTCAAGTGTTTCGATGCGGGGCTTGATGATGCCATATCCACCATTCTTACGGTGATACACCACATTGATGAGACCGGTCGTCGCGTTCTCGAACACGTAGAAGTCGTGGCCCAGCAGATCGGTCTGCACCAGCGCCTGCTCCTCAGTCATCGGGGTGACGTCGATAACCTTCTCGCGGACGAGCAGGTCGTCCTCCTCCTCGGGCAGCAGCAGGTCGGCCAGATCCTCGACGCGCTCGACCGGCGCGACATCCGCGGCGCTGGCACCGCCCTGGCGGTTGTCCACGACCTTGGTCTTGAACTTACGCAGCTGGCGGGTGACCTTATCGGCGGAGAGGTCGATGGCGGCGTACATATCTGCACCGTGCTCGGCAACGCGAATCACCGAACCGCGGGCACGAACCGTAACCTCGACGATTGCCGGGTTGGGGTTCGAGGGGTTCTTCTCATAGCGAAGTACAACGTCGACCGTCATGGGCTCGATATCGAAAACCTTGAGCGCCTCGCCGATCTTCTCATCCACATGCGCACGCAGAGCATCGGTTACCGTCGTCTTGCGTCCAGAAACCTTGATATCCATACGTGGCTCCAATCTGCCTCGGGGACTTACTGTACTGGCTATGTACCCATTGCCGTGCATTTAATCACGCGGATTCCCAAAGACCCGAATAACGATTGCTTGATACCGCATACCGAAGTCTCGCACTTTTCTGTGGCAAAGTGCGCTATAGGAGGGAGCCGGCGACTTTGTATTTGGTCCCGAAAATTGGCTTTGACCTGCTGGTTTTATAGAGATGAAAAAGCCGGGCTCCCCTATTGGGGAAGCCCGGCAGTGCGTGTTGAAACCGTGAAGGGGCATCTCTCCTAGCGCATAGGAGACACCACCCCTAGCAATAACTAGCTATTAAGCTTGTTAATGTCGTCGTCGGTGATGGTGCCTTCCTGGCTGGACGATTTGTCCTCGGAGGATGCGGTCTCATTGTTGGAATCGGAGGACTCGCTGCCGGAAGACGTGGTCTCACTGGACTCAGAGTCGCCCGGCTGCACGTTAGCGCCCGAAACCGTCTTAGTGGTGAGGTCGTAGGGCATCGTGCCGTACCAGACGCAGTGGACCGCCTCGAGCGTGCCGTCGGCCGTAATACCGTCGAGGGCATCGCTCACGGCACGACACAGTTCGTCATTGGACGAAAGGCCTGCAACACCAAGCGTCGAGGGCGCCTCGAGCGCACCGACATAGGAGATCTCGCTCATCAGGCGTGCAAGGTAGCCGCCGGCCGTGGAGTCGCAGATCACATAGTCGACCTCGCCGGACTCGAGCGCCTCAAAGCACTCGTTGATGTTGGAGTAAGTCTTTTGGTTGGCGGTGATGCTCTGCTTAGCAAGCGCCTCCTGCGAGGCCGAGGACATCTGGATACCCAGAGTAGACGTGTTAAGGGTATCGGTGGAAACGCTCAGCGACCCACCATCGCTGGTTTTACCGAACACGGAAGCGGCATCGTACAGGCAGGTGCCGAGCGAGCTAACGTCCCCATCCGTGGAGTTGATCTCGCCGATAAAGATATCAGCCTTTTTGTCACCGAGCGCGGAACCTGCCGAGGACGCATCGACAAAGGCGACCTTAAGGCCCATGCGGCTTGCGAGGGCGCGGGCAGCGTCGACTGCATACCCCGTGAGCTCGCCGTCAGCGCCCTGCATGGCCTGCGGCGCATCGGAGGTATCGAGGGCAACCGTCAGGGTACCGGGGGTGACCAGGGCATCATCCGACACCGCGGGCGTGACGGTCTCGTACTCGATCTGGTCGATCGTGGGAGTCGTGAACGTAGACAGCGGGTTGAACGCGCATCCGCTCAGGCCCAAAACGGCAATGACCGCCGCGGTCCCAGCACCTAACCGAGCCGCGTGCACCAAGCTGCCCCTCACCATGTCCACTACCCTGCCTTCTGTGTCGTATACAATCCGTGCGTTGCGCGGAATAACTGGTTGTTCCCACCAGCTGACCTGGTATTTGACCCCACACTTGCGCACCGGGGTGTTTGCTCGGGAGGCCGCAGCCACCTTCACGACTGGCCCGCTCGCCCGCGAGGCGGTATTGCCCCAAAGAAAGTAGAACGGACGGTGCGGCTTACATCTAGGACGCGCCATGATCGCGCCGCGCGCACGCGGTCGCTTACGTGGATCCCTTTGACCGCGTCTGTCTTGGACTAGGACGGGCATTTCGTCCGTCCGCAACCACAGCCTGGTAGGAACGTAGCGCATTATAGCTAAGTTCAAGCTAAAGTTTAAGGTTAAGGGCGTCATTCGCATCGTGCGCACAGATTTTGCAGGTCGGAGTGGGCTATTCGTGCCCCTATGAAGCCCGGAGCTCCCCTACGGGGAGCTCCGGGGCGCCCTTCTTAGGGTGCCCTGGTCAAAATATGGCAAATATGAGTACTGCCACCAATTAAGTAACAGGCAATTTTGGCCTCTCGGACAGATTTTGCGCTCAGTGTCGCCAACCTGATGCTTAGTTATTCTACATTTGTTTATTATCTTCTTACT
>JAHYYI010000025.1 GCA_019425045.1 Collinsella sp. | reverse complement strand
GGCCTCGGCGCTTTGCGCCTGCCGCCTTTGGGGACTGTGGGGCGCGGCCGGCAGCGGCGGCGCTTCGCGCCTGCTGCCTGGGGTGACTTTGGGCTTGGTGCGAATTGAGGTCTAATACTTTTCCCGTGAAGTGAACGACCTTATTTGGACCCCCGAAGCATTGCCATTTTTTGATTGCTATGTCCTGCGGTTTTGCTGTGCGAATCCTGCGGTTTTGCGGTCTAAAGGTGTGGATGCTCCGGGGCTTCGTTTTTACTCGTTCACTTCTCGGGAAAAGTATTAGAGCTCAGCTGGCGGGGGTACCGCCCTGGCGTCGAAGCCCCGCGTCTTCTTCGCTTGATTGGGGAAAGCGGCCTCGCTGAAGTAATTGCGAGCCCGCCCGGACGTATCTGCGGGGGTTGTCTGCACAGTTCGCGGTATTATGTTGCGGAGTTTTGAAAGGAGCCGCTGGTGGTCACGACGACGTTTGCTTCGCCTTTGGGCGAAATCTTGCTTGCCGCTGATGGCCGCGGTCTGACGGGGCTTTGGTTTGAGGGGCAGGAGCACTTTGGTTCCACGCTTCTTAAAGAAAGCGCCGAATACGTTGAGGGCACCGATGCAGTTTCGGGTGCCGGGGGCATGCAGACGGTAAATCCGGCCAATGGCGCGGCTTCTTCGGTGCTAGAGCGTTCTTGGGCTTGGCTCAACGCCTATTTTGCGGGGCAGGAGCCTCGGTTTACGCCGCCGTTGCATTTGATTGGCACGGCGTTTCAGCGTGAGGTTTGGTTTGAGCTACTTTCAATTCCGCGTGGCGAGGTCGCTACGTATGGCGAGATCGCCCAGCGTGTTGCGGCTCGACATCGTGTGCCGGGAAATGAAGCGCCCGTTGTATCTCCTCGCGCGGTGGGGGCTGCGGTCGCTCGCAACCCTATTTCGATTATCGTGCCGTGCCATCGCGTGGTCGCGGCCGACGGATCGCTCAACGGATACGCCGGTGGACTGGATCGCAAGGAGTGGCTGCTGCGCCTCGAGGGTGCCTATCTATAAGCTGCAGGCGGCCGCAACGCCCATGCGGCAAGCGCGCTCGCTGTACGGGCGTTGTTTGCAGGGCGAGATGTGAAGCCGCCCGTTCCTTAAGTCCGACTAAGCTATAACCTTGCTTTTTTAAATATGCTCATCGACCTGCTAAGGCAGCACTAAGGCGAGTGCGGGTGCGCTATTATCGGCGCTCACGGAGCGCTTGGTGTTCTTGGCATGCATGGACGAGGGCTCGGCGGGCTTTACCATGGCGTCGATCGATCTTTCGGAGGCGGTGAACAAGGCGGCGGCGCCGTTTAAGTCGGTGGTGGTCTCAGGCGGTAAGCGCCTGTCGACGTCGATTGCGACCGGCGTGCGGACCCATGCCGATGCCGCGGCGGTGGCGCAGGTGGTTGAGTTGCTACTGGACAACGCCACGCGCTATGCGAGCGAGGGCAGCGTGATTGAGCTGAGCCTGTGCGCCGTTTCGCACGGCAAAGGCAAGGGCGCCGCCGAGCTTGTCGTATCGAACGCCGTGGACGAGCTGCCCGAGGGCGACCTGGACCGATTGTTCGATCGCTTCTATCGTGCGGATGCGTCGCGCAGCTCCAAGACGGGTGGCTCGGGCGTGGGCCTGTCCGTGGTGCGTGCCATCGCCGAGGCCCATGGAGGCGCCGCCACCGTATCCGGTCACGGCAACCAGATCACCTTCACCGTTTGCCTTTAAAACCTGCCAAAAAGGAACAGGTTTATTTTGGCAGGTTTTATCTGGGGAAACGTCCGCAGGAGAGGGCATGGGCGGTGTGAACATATGCATCTCTACCTGCTAAAATATAGGCATCGTTATTCGGCTCCTGAGTGGAAAGGAGACGGTCATGCAGTACGAGATCGGCGGAGGGGCTTTCCCGGTTGTTACGTGCAACCTTAGCGATGGCGAATCCATGATCACCGAAAGCGGCGCCATGGCTTGGATGACCCCCAACATGGAAATGTCTACCTCGGGCGGTGGCATCGGCAAGATGTTCTCCAAGGCTTTTTCGGGTGAGGCATTGTTCCAAAACATTTGGACCGCGCGTGGCGATGGCATGATCGCGTTTGGCTCCTGCTTCCCCGGCCGCATCGTGCCAATCGAGATCGGTCCGGGCAAGAGCTGGATTTTGCAGAAGCGTTCGTTCCTTGCCGCGGAAAGTGGCGTCGAGTTGAGCATTCACTTTAACAAGAAGGCAAAGGCCGGCGTCTTTGGCGGCGAGGGCTTTATCATGCAGAAGCTCACGGGCTCGGGTGTTGCTTTTGCCGAGATCGACGGCGACCTGGTTGAGTACGAGCTCGCTGCTGGCCAGCAGATGATTGTGGATACCGGCAACGTGGCCGGCTTTGAGGAGACCGTGAGCATCGACGCTCAAATGGTCAAGGGCGTCAAAAACATCATGTTTGGTGGCGAGGGCGTGTTCAACACCGTGCTCACCGGTCCCGGTCGCATCTGGTTGCAGACGATGCCCATTTCCAATCTTGCGGCAGCAGTGGCCTCGATGACCAACAACAATAACTAGTCCGCATAGGATAGCGCGCGGCGGGCTTACCCTGTCGCGCGCTTTTTTGCTGGCAAACGCCTCGCTTATAGAGTGTGGCTGCGCTGCTACAGCGAGCGTCGTCATCTCGTCACCCTGATAGCTTGCGGCAAGCGTGGCAATGAGGAGTGAGAATTTGAGTGCTCAGTCCCAAGGCATAATGGCGGCCATGCCAACAAGCAAAAACGAGTTGCCGGTGTCACGGAAAGGCAGGCGTCGGTCGATTCCACGTGAGACGGCTGTGCCGATCTGCACGGTCGCCCCTGCGCGTCCCGCGCTGCCCCCAAAGAGGTACGTTTCCCCATATAAAACCTGCCAAAATAAACCTGTCTCTTTTTGATAGGTGCGAAATGGGTAATACTAAAGAGTTATCCGACCAGATGGGAACCGATCGATGGCCTATATCGAATTTAAAGACGTCATCAAAGCATACGGCGAGGGCGATGCCCGCATTCACGCGCTCGACGGCGCGAGCTTTACCGTTGAGCGTGGCGAGCTTGCCATTATCTTGGGCGCTTCGGGCGCCGGTAAAACCACGGCGCTCAACATTCTGGGTGGCATGGATACGGCGACTTCCGGCACCGTGACGGTGGACGGGCGCGATGTGAGCTCCGCTAACGAGGCGCAGCTCGTGGAATACCGCCGCGCCGACGTCGGCTTTGTCTTCCAGTTCTACAATCTGGTCCCCAACCTGACGGCGCTCGAAAATGTTGAGCTTGCGGCGCAAATCTGCCCCGATTCGCTCGATGCCGAGCAAACGCTTTGCCAGGTTGGCCTGGGCGACCGCCTTGCTAACTTCCCCGCGCAGCTATCGGGCGGCGAGCAGCAGCGTGTGTCCATTGCCCGCGCGCTGGCCAAAAACCCCAAGCTGCTTCTATGCGACGAGCCCACGGGCGCCCTCGACTACAAAACCGGCAAGCAGATCTTGCAGCTGCTGCAGGACACCTGTCGCAAGCAGGGCATTACGGTCATTATCATCACCCACAACTCTGCGCTGGCGCCCATGGCCGATCGCCTGATCCGCTTTAAGAGCGGCCGCGTGGAGAGCGAGACGGTCCAGCAAAATCCCGTGTCTATCGAGACAATCGAGTGGTAGCGCCCATGGACCAGGACCGCCAAAACAGCCAAAACCACGATACGGAGCACGCGGGCCGCGACCGGGAGTTCGCGACCTACCGTACCGCCCAAAGCTCAAACGATATGGTGCCGACGGTATTTCGCCGTGGCATCTACCGCACAATCCGCGGCAGTCTTAAGCGCTTCCTATCTATCGTGGTCATCACCGCGCTCGGCGTGAGCGTGATGTGCGGCCTCAAGGCGGGTTGCGAGGATCTGTGCGATTCGGTCGACGCCTACTTCGACCAGCAAAATGTCTATGACATTAACGTGCAGTCGACCTATGGCCTGACTGACGATGATCTCGACGCCATCCAAGAGGTCGATGGCGTCGAAACGGCCGAGGGCATCTACGCCGAGACCGCCTACACCGCCGTGGGCACAACGCGCGAGCGCGTGGTCGTGCAAAGTCTCTCCAAGGAGAACATCGATCAGCCGGTGCTCGTGAATGGCGATTTGCCCGAGAGCGCCGATGAAGTCGCGGTGACTTCGAAGTTCCTGAAGGCTTCGGGCAAAAAGCTCGGCGATACGGTGAGTTTTGCCGCCAATGACGCGAGCTCGTCGAACCAAAGCGCCAAGGATCAGTTTGCCGCGGGCGATTACACCATTACGGCCGAGGTCCTCGATCCCACTGATGTGAGCTCCGACTCGACAGTCAACGCCTTTCGCGCTGCTTCGGCGGCGGACTATAAGTTCTATGTGAGCGAGGACGCCGCGACGTCGTCGTCCTATTCCGCAGTCCACGTAGTCGTCGAAGGAGCCAAGAGCCTCAACTCCTATTCGGATGCCTACGCGGCAAAGATCAACAAGGTCAAGGGCAATATAGAGAAGATCCGCGAGGAGCGTGAGAAGGCGCGCGCTCAGGAGCTGACAGTCGACACGCCGGCAAGCTTGGATGCGGCCGAGCGCCAGGCGAATATGCTCTTTGGGATTGAGCAGGACAACATCAATCGCATGGCCCAGGGCAGCGAGGAACGCGTCCAGGCTCAGGCCGACCTGGATCAGCGCCGCGCCGCCGCCGACCAGCAGTTTGCCGATGCCCGCGCCGAGCTTTCCGATTTGGGTGAATGCACGTGGTACATCCAGGACCGCGACAATATCGCAAGCTACTCAAGCGTGGAGAGCGATAGCTCGTCAATTGAGGCTATTGCGACGGTGTTCCCGTTCATCTTCTTTATCGTCGCCGTGCTCATCAGCCTCACCACCGCCACGCGTATGGTCGAGGAGGAGCGCACGCTCATTGGCCTGTACAAGGCGCTCGGCTACTCGCGCGAGCGCATCCTGTCCAAATACGTGGACTATGCGCTGTGGGCGTGCCTGATTGGCGGCGTGCTCGGCAATATCATCGGCTTTGTGGGCCTGCCGCTGTTCCTGTTTACGGTGTTCGACGACATGTACTCGCTGCCCCAGATGCTGCTTTCGTACGACATCGTGTCCTCGATCGTCTCGGTGGCGCTGTTTGCCGTGGGCGTGGTGGGCGCCACAATTATCGCCTGCCGCCACGAGATGGCCGAGACCCCGGCCTCGCTCATGCGCCCCAAGGCCCCGCGCGCCGGCTCGCGCATCCTACTTGAGCGCATCGGCTTTATCTGGCGCCGCATGGGCTTTTTGAACAAGGTGGCTGCGCGCAACCTGTTCCGTTACAAAAAGCGTGCCTTTATGACCATCTTTGGCATCGCGGGTTGCACCGCGCTTGTGATCTGCGGTATGGGTATTCGCGATACGTCGGTGGCGCTTTCGCCCAAACAGTACGGGCATATCACGCGTTATGACTTGCTGGCGGTCGCCAACCCCGATGACTTTACGCAGACGTGCGCGGCGTTGGATGAGCGCAGCGCGGCCAATGATTCCAACGTGACCGTGACTTCGACGCTGCCGATTATGACCGACAACGTCACCTTTACGTTTGGCGGCAAGAGCGAGACCGTGCAGCTGATCGTGGTGCCCGATGACCGCACGAACGACCTGGACGACTATGTGCGCCTCGAGGACGAGTCCAAAGAGCCGCTGTCTTTGCGTGACGGAGACGTGTATCTGAGTAAGAGTTCACAGCTGGTGCTGGGGATTCAGCCGGGCGATACGGCATACGTCCAGGATTCGTCGCTCAATGTTGCCAAGGTCAAAGTCAGTGACATTTCGCTTAACTATCTTGGCAACACGCTTTACATGACGCAGGGCACCTATGAGCGCGCGTTCGGTCGAAGCGCACGCCTCAACGGCGTCTTTGTGCTGCTTAAGGGCTCGTCGGCCGACCAGATTGCGTTTAGCAAGAAGCTTAAGAGCGACGGTTGGCTCACCATCTCGAGCACGGCCGAACATTGGCAGAACTACGAGGCGAACTTTGCGATCATCAATTCGGTCGTGGTGCTCGTGACTTTTATGGCGGCATGCCTGTCGTTTGTGGTGGTGTTTACGCTGTCCAACACGAATATCTCCGAGCGCGAACGCGAGCTGGCGACCATCAAGGTGCTGGGCTTCCGCCGTGGCGAGGTGCACCATTACGTCAACAAGGAGACGTTGATCCTCACGGCAATTGGCGCCGCGCTGGGCGTGCCACTGGGCGGCTTGCTGGCCGAGAGTTTTACGTACATTTTGCAGATGCCGTCGCTGTACTTTGACGTCGAAGTCGAGCCGCTAAGCTACGTGCTCGCCGTGGTGCTTTCCTTTGGCTTTACGTTTATCGTCAACCTAGCCACCAATCGTACCCTCAACAAGATCGACATGGTCGGCGCCCTCAAGAGCGCCGAGTGACCTGCCAAAAAGGGACAGGTTTATTTTGGCAGGTTTTATCTGCGCAAACGCCGGACAACCATTAGGTGGCCCGGCGTTTGCCCCGTTTTGCTGGGGATGTCTGTCGTTCAGTGCTCTTACTGGCCAATCCAGTGTTGCGCATAGCTCTTAATGTCCTCGGTAAAACCGTCAAGGTCGTCAAGGGTGATCACGCTGTCGATAAGCAAATTGGCTATCTCGCGGTGCATTGTGCTGCGGCGAATGTCGTTTGCAATTACGCCTGAGGACAGCTTGTCTCTATTGAGGCGCTCTTCTAGTGTCCAAAATCTACTGGACGCTTCGCTGTCGCCGTTCAGCATCTCAACGTACTGGGCGATGAGCTTTTCCATATAACGTTCTTGCCATTGAGGAAGCATTTTCTTAAATAGCTTCCAGTCGCTTTCGGCTACGTCGCGCATATGTCCTCCGCTCGTCAAACGGGCTTTCCATTTGCCTTTCATTCTATTTGGTTTTCGCTCACAGGCGTGGATGAGAGGCTCTCTTTAGCCTTCGAGATTGGGCTTGTATGGGTCGTATGCCACAAAATGGGCCTATCTACTACGTTTGCTACCACACCCTCGACCGTGACAAAGATTATGAAATTAAAACCGCAGGTAGAGGGCTTGCCAATTTTCGGAAAAGGCGGGTATGGTCGGCCCTCTCGAGTTAAACGTAGTAAATAGGCCCTTTTCTTGGCGCGCGGTCAGCTCAATGCTAATCTCCGTGCCGGAACTGACCCAGTTGTTTGTAAGTTGCGGTGATATACGGACTGTTTGGCGCTTTGGAGCTTCAAAACAGTCCCTATCTCACCGCAACTTGGAAGGGGCAGGCGGTGTCGGATGAGTGGCGCTGGCTGGTTGGGGTGGTTTAGGCCTGTTTGCGGCACTTCCATTGTTTACGGCACCAACGCATGAGTGCTTTTACGACCGGGATGGTGATGAGTATTACCCAGGCGGGATGGGGTTGCCCCAGGCAGAGCCACATGTAGAGGAACCATGCCTCGGCACTGACTGAATAGACGACATCGATCAGCTTAGATAAGCGGCGTTGATCGATAAAGTCGCCAAGCGCGTAATAGACGGGAATCAAAAAGACGAGGAAGAGGCCCGTAGCCCATGTGCTGTAGACAATGCCGAGCACCAGATAGGCGAGAGCGACAAGTGCGGGGAAGGGGAATTTGTTCCATGCACGTCCGACCTTGGTGTGGAAATGCTTGCCATGATGGTCGAGCTTGTCGTGCGCCTCCTTCCAGCTGGAAAACGTCTCGCCGTCGATGGTGACGGTGCCATCGTCATTGGTATGCACGCTATGTCCATCGTCCTCAAGCGTATCGATATACAATCCGTCTGGCCCCACATGGACCTCTTCACCCTTGCGCTCGTTAGCCACATGGATGCCATTCCAACCAACATGGACCTCTTCGCCTTTGTTGGGATCAATAACGTGGATGCCGCGCGCGAGGGAAATATCGACAAGTGGCTTATCGCTGCAATCAGCGTGCTCAGCAGAAGCCTCAGCCTCATCTGAAGCTTTGGTGCCGGCGTTGCTGTTCCGTGCCTCATCATCAGTCTGCGAGTCATCAGTGCTATCCACCGCCTCCCCATACAGCAGCTCATCCAGCGACACGCCATACAGCGCGGCGAGCGCAATAAGGTTATCGGTATCGGGCGAAGATTCGCTGCGCTCCCATTTACTGACAGCCTGACGACTCACGCCCAGCTGGGCGGCAAGCGCCTCCTGAGAAAGCCCGGCAGCCTTGCGGCGATCAACGAGCCGCTGTGCCATCGCAAGATCCATAGCAGTTCCTTTCATGTGGTGATCGTAATCGAATGAGCCGAGTATGCCGAGAACAACCGGTGGCGACCACCGTTTCTAGTTAGAATCTGCTCCGACCCTACCGCAACTACCGGTAGCAACCCCTAACGACCAGCCATTTCAGGACAAATGTCAGTGCTACTCTCAGCTAAGAGCTTGCAACATCCCAAAATCTCAGCCCACGCACTTGCAGCAAGAAGACGAATAGCCTCGGCCTCCCTAGTTACCGCAGGAGGCCCCAGAGCTTACCTCCCAAATCTTTCCGCAGGACGGAAGGATCCCGCCGCGCGAAGCGCACGGCGGGATCCTGACATGTCCGAGGACGATTTGGGAGGTAAGCCCTGGGGCCTCCGATGAGAGCAGTTTCGGCCGAGGCTATTCGTCGCCGAAGCTGATGCCCAACGCCTTGGCCTCGCGCACCAGGTCGCTCTGGGGGTCGACATACTTGAGCTTACCGGCGACCTCCTCGAGCGGCATGTGGCACATCTTGCCGTCACGCAGGGCGATCATGTAGCCAAACTCGCCGCGCAGGCAGCCAAGCGCGGCCTCGACGCCGCACTGGGTCGCAAAGATGCGATCCTGGGCATCGGGCTGGCCGCCGCGCTGCGTGTGGCCGGGGATGGCGACGCGGGTCTCGCGACCGGTCTTGGCCTCAATCTCCTTGGCGATGTCGTAGACGATCGACGGGCTCGTGCGCTCGGCAAGCTTCTTCTTGTATTCCTTCTTGGACAGCGCCGCGTCCTCCTTGGAGATAGCGCCCTCGGCGACGGCCACGATGGTAAAGCGGCTGCCGGTCTCCATGCGATGTTCAATGGTCTTGATGACGTTATCCATGTCGTAGGGAATCTCGGGAATCAGGATGACATCCGCGCCGCCCGCGACGCCGGCGTACAGCGGGATCCAGCCAACCTTGTGGCCCATGATCTCGATGACGAACACGCGGCCGTGGCTCGAAGCGGTGGTGTGAATGTCGTCGATGCACTTGGTGGCGACGTCGATGGCGCTCGTAAAGCCAAACGTCAACTCGGTGCCCCAGGTGTCGTTATCGATGGTCTTGGGCAGGGCGATAACGTTGAGGCCCTCTTCGCGCAGGCGGTTGGCGGTCTTGGTGGAGCCGTTGCCGCCCAGTATAAACAGGCAGTCGAGCTGCAACTTGTGATAAGTGTGGACCATCGCGGGCACCTTCTCGACGCCGTCGGCCTCGGGAGTATCCAGGCGCTTGAACGGCGTACGGCTCGTGCCCAGGATGGTGCCGCCGCGGGTGAGGATGCCGCTAAAATCGGCGGGCGTCATGACGCGGAACCTGCTGTAGATAAGGCCCTGGTAGCCGTCCTCAAAACCGTAGATCTCGATAGGCTCTTCGCTATTGGTCATGAGCGTTTTGACAATGCCGCGCATGGTGGCGTTGAGCGCCTGGCAGTCGCCGCCACTAGTAAGAAGACCGATCCTGAGCATGATGAATCCTTCCGGGCAAGTTATAACATGCGCATAAGTTTACCCCCGCACACTGTTGATACAGGGGTAAAACGTGTTAGCTCAAATGTATAGAAATGTAAGCAGCGTCAGGCGAGCGTAAGGACGACGGGCCTGGCTCCTTACAGCGCGAAGGCGTCGACGTCGCCCCAATGGCGGCGCAGCGTGATGGCGGCAGCGGGCTCGGTGTTGTCAAAGACGACCGACCACTGCGTGTTGCTGGTGATGTCTTCCGGATTGGGCTCTTGCGCTGCAGCGCGTAGGGCCTTCCAAGCGACTGCCTCGTCTTGGGCGCCGGCATGGGCGTCGAGGACATCGGCGATTGCGACAGCGCGCTCTTTACCATGGCCCAGCTCGCCATTCTTTTGGTTGGGCAGCACTTCGTCGCCATAGCAGGCGTAGAAGTTCGTAACCTGGCGTACAGGAGTCGCTTTGAAAGCGCGGTCCGGATCGCGCGGATCCCACTCTACTACGCGCGCGTCACCGGCGGCGTCGTTGATAAAGAAGTGGTAATCGCGTCCTGCCATGGCGTGCATGTCGTAGGCGGAAAGCAGGTCGACAGCTTCTTGCGTGGTGGTGGCACGGTCGAGCACCAGACGGATGGCGAGCGAGGTATTGATGACGGGGCGTTGCGTGTCCTGGTCACAGGGCTTGGAATCCAGGGTGAGTACGGCAATGGACACGCCGCACTCGTTAACACCGTCGAGCTGGGCAAACGGGCCCATCAACGCCGCAGCGCGTCCGCCGACGGAGTCAAGCGGAGTGTTATCGCCCAGGTTGTTAAGGGCGGCAAACCCGATGGAGGCATAGCCGTCGCACGGGTGATTACGCACCAGCAGCGCTGAGGTGTCGTCCTTAAAGTCGTAATTGCGACCGGTGCGCACGCGGCCTTCGGCATCTACGGCGACAAAAGCGCTGCAGGCAAACTGGGGCGCCTGGACATGTGCCGGCACACCGGGCAGCACCTGCGCCACCACGGCATCGATGTAGGCCTGGTCGTCGCGCACGCCAGCGGCGATGATGCAATCAAGATCGTAGTCGTAGGCAATGTCGATTGCGTACAGGTCATAGCCATCCGCGTAGCCGGTCAAGCGTTTGAGTGACGCGGCGGACTTGATTTGTTTGTGATAAACGATGCCGGTGGCAGCGGCAAGGCCGACGGCGACTCCCGCGACACCGCAGGCGATGGCAATGTTACGTGGCTTCATGACGGCTCCTTTCGTCCTGTTAGCGTAATTGTCGCAAAAGGAGTGCGGGCATGATGGCTCAACTTGGCGAGCGGCGCGGGATTAAACATGGAATGAAAGGCACGGCACTGGCGCGGCGGGGTATGCTGGAGGGAACCATCAACCCAGTGAAAGGGGAGAGCATGACGGATCAGGAAACGCCCGAGCGCGCGCATGTGACGGCCGATGATATCGAGGCCGCTAACGACCTTATCGACTTTATCGAGGCGTGCCCCAGCATGTTCCATACGGCGGCGACCATTATGGCCGAGCTCGACGAGGCAGGCTTTACCTACCTGCCCGAGAACGCGGCGTGGGATATCGAGCCGGGCGGGCGTTATTACACGCAGCGCAATACCTCGAGCGTTGTTGCCTTTAAGGTGGGCGAGGACCTGGCTGCTACGTGGGGCGAGGACGGCGTTGCCGGCGACTATCATTTTCAGCTCACGGCGTCGCACAGCGATTCGCCGACGTTTAAGGTCAAGGCCGTGCCCGAGCTTGACGGCGCGGGCGAAACGCTGCGCCTGAACACCGAGGCTTACGGCGGCATGATCGACTACACCTGGTTTGATCGTCCGCTCGCGCTGGCCGGACGCGTGCTGGTGCGCGAGGGCGACCGTATTGAGAGCCGCCTGCTTGCCACCGAGCGCGAGGTCGCTATTATCCCGAGCCTTGCCATCCACATGAACCGCGGCGTTAACGAGGACTTTGCTCCCAACCGAGCCATTGATCTGTGCCCGCTCATCAGCGCCGGTGACCTTAAGCAGGGAGATTTTGACGCCCTGATCGCTGACGAACTGGACGTTGAGCCCGAGCAGATCCTGGGCCGCGATCTGTTCCTGGTCAATCGTCAGGATGCGCGCATTTGGGGCTGGGCCGACGAGTTCATCTCGACGCCCAAGCTCGACGACCTGGCCTGCGCCTACACCTCACTGCAGGCATTTTTGGGTGCCGAGAACGCGCACGACGTTTCGGTCTTCTGCTGCTTTGATAATGAGGAGGTTGGCTCCGAGACCAAGCAGGGCGCCATGTCGACGTTCTTGGCCGACGCGCTGCGCCGCATCAACGGATCGTTGGGCTTTGACGACGAGTCGTACCACCGCGCACTTGCCGCCTCGATGCTTGTAAGCTGCGACAATGCACATGCCGTGCACCCCAACCATGCCGAGAAGTGCGATGCCCGCAATCAGGTGGTACTCAACGGCGGCATCGTCATCAAGGAGGCCGCCAACCAGCACTACTGCACCGACGCCTTTAGCCGCGCGGTGTTCCAGGCCATTTGCGATGACGCCGACGTGCCCACGCAGGCCTTTGCCAACAAGAGCGATATGGCCGGCGGTTCTACCCTGGGCAATCTGTCCAATATGCAGGCGAGCATGCATGCCGTGGACGTGGGCCTGCCGCAGCTTGCCATGCACTCGAGCTACGAGACCGGCGGCGTGCGCGACGTGATGTACGCTATCCGCGCCCTCACCGCCTTCTACGAGCGCAACCTAACCATCAACGGCGCCGAAAGTGTGGAGCTCTAAAACCTGCCAAAAAGGGATGTTAATTTTGGCAGGTTTTATCTGGGCGAATGCAAAGGGTGAAACCGAACTGGATTGGTGATGCGTAGCCGCCGAGGTGCAGTGTGCCTCGGCGGCTTTTTGTGTACAGAGTACGGCTAATGCTTATAAATGCTATACATGCTTTACGTATCTACCATAGAGTTTTATGATAGTTTTGAAGTATTAAGGAGGGGTTATGACCACAACAGCCGCTCAGATCAACGTACGTCTCGATGCCGATCTTAAAAGGAGTGGGGACTCCGCTCTCTCCAAGGCCGGTATGACGCCGAGCCAAGCGGTGCGAGCGCTCTGGCAGCTTGCAGCGTCGCTGGCCGATCGCCCCGGTGCGCTCGAGGATATCCTGCTGCCCAGTCGTGCCCGGGCGGAACAGCGCGAGCGCGAAAAGGCCGCCAAACGTAAGCTCGAGCTCATGGATCAGGGGTCGAAGCTGTTCGCTGCCGCTTGCTGTGAGTCGGGAATCGATATGGTCAAGGCTCAGCCATCGGACGACGAAGAGCTCAAACGGAATGCCTATGCGGATCGCTATGGCGAGGAGATGAGCTGGCTCTATGAGTGAGACTCCAAAGCGCATCTTGGTTGACACCAACGTGTGGCTCGATTACTTCATTCCCTCACGACGTGGTCGTTCGGTGGCGATTGAGTTTTTACGCGATGCATGCACGGCGCAGGTTGATTTGCTGTACGCGGCGACATCGTCCAAAGACCTGTTTTATTTGATTTCAAGCGAACATAAGGCATGGTATCGGCGCGAGCATGGTTCGCTTTCCCAGTATGCCGCTACGGTAGCGACTTCGCTTGCATGGGATTGTCTTAGCGTGCTGTCGCAGCTTGCCACGCCAGTGCCCTGTGACCTGAGCGATATATGGATGGCGAGCAGGCAGCGTGAGCTCCATAGCGATTACGAAGACGATTTAATCATTGCGGCAGCGATACGCGCAAAGGCAGATCTCCTGGTCACCAACGATGTCAAGCTCTCTTCGCATGCGCCCGTCGCAGCAATGAACGTCGAAAACGCAAGAAACTATCTAACAACGCTTAAATAGCGCTAGACCCCTCTGGTCGAATAATGGTCAGCGAGAGTCCACAGGTAGGGCCGCGCCAGCAAAGCGCCGCAGGTTGAACAAAAGTCAGCGAGAGCCCGCCGTTTGAGCCAAGGTGCCGTGAAATGAAAAGGCGCTGACCTTCTGGTCGCGCCTTTGAAATTGAACGGCAGATTGGCCAAACGGCGGGCTCGCAGCGTCGAGTGGTCCGCCGTTCGTTAGAACGGCGGAACCTAAGAGCGCAGCGTCGAGGGGTTCCGGCGTTTGGTAAAACGCCGGAACAAATCAGTGCTCGATCCAACAACGTAAAGTTTCGCCGGCCTGCAGGTGACGCAGATTCTCCGCGGCGATGTCGACCACGTTGTTGAGCGTGGCTGCCAGGTGGAACCAGCCGGAGACGTGCGGCGTGATGAGCATGTTGGGCGCATCCCACAGGGGGCTTGTCGCAGGCAGGGGCTCGGGGTCGGTGACGTCGACCGCAGCGCCGGCAAGATGTCCCGACTCCAGGGCGGCAACCAAGTCGTCGGCGACCACAAGATCGCCGCGGCCGCCGTTGGCAAAGAAGGTGCCCGGCTTCATCGCGGCGAAGAACTCGGCGTTCGCCAGGCCGCGGGTCTCGGGTGTGCTGGGCATAAAGGATGCGACGACGTCGGCCTCGGCCAGGCGCTCGGGCAGGGCGTCCATGCCGTCCATGTCCTCAAACACAATGGGGTAGACGAGCGGATGGCGCTTGATGCCGCGGACGTGCGCGCCCATGCTGCGGCAGAGCGTGGCAAAGTGGCCGCCAATGTCGCCCGCGCCCAGCACCAGCACGTTGGCGTTTTTGAGCGAGGTGACCGGACCTAAATCCTCCCAGCGATGTTCGCGCTGCAGGTCCTGGTAGCCGGGCAGGTGCTTCATCATTGACAGCACCATGGCAAACATGTGCTCGCTTACGGCCTGACCGTAGGCGCCGATCGAGCAAGACAGCTTGGCGTCGGCCGGCACGGTGCCGGCGGCAAGGTAGTCGTCATAGCCGGCGGTCTGCAATTGCAACAGCTGGAGATGCTCGCATGCCGTGAGCATGTCAGGGTCGATGTTGCCCAGGATCACGTCGGCATCGGCGACCTGCTCGCGCGTGGCGGCGTCGGAGCTCGTGTAGATAAAGTCCTCGCCCGGAGCGCTCGACTCAAGAATTGCGCGATGGCGGTCGTTGACGGGCAGCAAAACCAGGATGTTCACAAGCAGTCCTTTCCGCTCGACCTGCCAAAAAGGGACAGGTTTATTTTGGCAGGTTGTATCAGGCAAAACGTTCAAATAAAACGCCGGGTGCAAGACGAGCGTGCCCGTCAGCATCCGGCGCATCCGCGGCTACCAGCTCAGCAGCTCGTAGCCGTCCTCGGTCACCACGAGCTGTACCTCGCACTGGGCCGAATCGCTGCCGTCCTTGGTGCGCACGCACCAACCGTCACCCTTGCTAATCTTGATGTCGGGCGCTCCGGCATTGACCATGGGCTCGATGGTAAAGACCATGCCCGGAGCCATGATGGTGTCCACATCGGGCGCCTCGGTGGTAAAGCCTACAAACGGGTCCTCGTGGAACTCCTTGCCAATGCCGTGTCCGCCGTACTCGCACACCACGCTAAAACCGGCGTCCTCGACCGTCTTTTGCACGGCCTCGGCCATAACAGAGAGCGGCAGCCACGGCTTGACGGCGGCCAGGCCCGCTTCCACGCTGGCGCGGGTCACGTCGACTAGGCGCTGGCGCTCGGCCGAGACCTCGCCGATGCAGAACATGCGGCTCGAATCGCTAAAGTAGCCGTCCAGAATCGTGGAGCAGTCCACGTTGATGATATCGCCCTCGTGCAGCACGTCCGTATCGCAGGGGATGCCGTGACAGACCACATCGTTGATCGAGGTGCATACGCTCTTGGGATAGCCCTCATAGTTGAGGTCGGCCGGCGTGCCACCGTGCTCGATGGTGTAGTCGTAGATCATCTGGTCGATCTGGTTGGTGGTCATGCCCGCGGCGATGTGCTCGCCCACGTAGTCGAGCACGCCCACGTTGATGGCGGCCGAACGCTTAATGCCTTCGATATCGGCGGGCGTTTTGTAGAGTGTGCGGGGCAGAACCTCCCAGCCCTCTTCCCACAGGCGCTCGAGGCGCTCGTCGAAGGCGCTATGGCATTTCTTATATTTTTTGCCGCTGCCGCACCAGCAAGCATCGTTGCGGCCGGGCACGGGTCCGTTGTCAAACATGGCTAACTTCCTTTCATTCGCAGCTAGTATAGCCCACCCGCAGACCAGCTCATTTGGGATGGGGCTAATTTAGCTGCTGGCGGGCGGCCGCGCTAGTAGCTCACCTGGCAGGGAATACCGAGGGCGCGCACGCGCGCGGCAATGGCGTCGAGCACCTCGGGCGCAGCTTTGGCAAGGCCGGCGACCGGCGTCTCGCGCGCCACCGTGTAGATGGTCGCTTCTTGTGGGCGAATGCGCTCAAGCGCCGCGAGCCAGGGGGCAACGTACTCCTCGCCGGTGTTGTCGATGGGCTTGCCCTGATACTCGCCGGTCAAAAAGATCGTCTGGATAATAACGTGACCGTCAAAGCTTGCGAACGTCTCGATCTGGTGCTCGACGTCGTAGGCGCCAACGGGCTGGTCGAGCAGCTGGATAAACGCCGGGTCGACGATATCGAGCTTGAGGATGTTGTCGTCGACCATCATGAGCGCGTCGTGCACTTCGGGGCGGTCGGCGCGCGTGCCGTTGGAGAGCACGGCGATCTTGGAGTTTGGGGCAAGCTCGTCGCGCAACGCGACGGCGCCGGCGATGGCCTGCGGAAACTCCGGTGCGGCGGCGGGCTCGCCGTTGCCTGCGAAGGTGATCACATCGGGGAGCTCGCCCTCGGCTGCCATCTCGCGCAGCTTTGCCTCGAGCGCGTCGAGTACCACGGCAGCCGTGTTGTACGGCTCATGACAGGGGCGCTCGGCGTTGAGGCCGTTTTCGCAGTAAATGCAGTCGAACGTGCAGATTTTGCCGCTGGCCGGCATCATGTTGACGCCGAGCGAGAGGCCAAGGCGACGGCTGCGAACGGGCCCAAAGATGGGGCTGGCATTCAAAAACGTAGACATAGGCATATGCTCCTCAAGACAATTGTGCCTAAGCATAGCATCGGCTCCAAAGCAAGGTGTGGGCTCTTGCTTTACAAGTTTCGTTTTTTCACGTCGCTCATTATGCCGTGCCATGAAAAGCCTCGGGTCGGGTACAGTTAATCTGTTAACAAGGCGTAAGGCAATGCGGGTCCATCCAACCGCACTGACGTGCAACTGGATGAGCATTGATGATGGGGGCACAACATGGATTTTACGGTCGAGAACGCGGGCACCACGATTGCCTGTCGCGAATATGCCGGCCCGGATGTGTCGCCTGATACTCCTGCCTTGGTGTGCGTGCACGGTGCTTGTGTCGACGGCACATTTTTCGACGGTATCGCTTGTGAGCTCAGCCGCAACTACCGCGTAATTGCCTACGACCGCCGCGGCTGCGGTGGCAGCAGCGATGCGGCAGACGGCAGCTATGATCTTGCCGCTCAGGCCGCCGACCTGCAAGCCGTGATCGAACACGTTGGCGCTCCGGCAAATGTGCTTGCGCATAGCGCCGGTACGTTGGTGGCGCTGGAGCTTCTCCGCACCGAACCCCATCTCGTCGCCCGTACGATTCTGCATGAGCCGGCTGTGTCGGCCGAAGGCGTCGGTATGGGCGCAGCTCCGGTTTTGCTCGATATGATTGCGGCTGGAAAGGTTTCAAGGGCGCTCCGGCTTTTCTTGGGAGCCCTCGGCGACTTGGACCCCGAGGCTCCTGGGACGACCGAAGCGGAAGTCAAACATGCCCTGCGCAATGGTCGTTGCTTTATGGCGAACGAATACGGGATTACTATGACCTGCGTTCCCGATTGGAATAGCGTTCGCGCGTCAAAAACGGTGGCCGCCGTGCTCCTGGGCGAGCTCTCGATTGGCACGCCCCGCGAGGCTGGTACGCGAGCGGCTGCCGAATATCTCGATTGCCCTCTCGTGACGATTCCGGGCGCGCATAACGGTCTGCGCGATCGCCCGGCAGCGGCTGCCCGGGCTGTCCGTGGCATCCTGGGGCTCTAGCAGCCGCAATAGCCAAAGCAGGCTTCATCCGCAAACGTTTCGGCCGTATTAACAAACGTGCTCAAAACCTCGCGTCTGCGGCTTCAATCGCGCCGTCTGCCAACTCATAAGAATGTGGCAGCATTCACGTACTTACCTGCATCGACAAGGTGTTACCCTTGTAACATTTGGAACCCACCGCTCCATGCGAAACTATCGAAAGGGCCCCATATGCTCAATAATCACGAGGTCAATCTAACCGACGAGGAGGCTGCCGTCGAGGTCGCCCGCGTCGCGAAGACCTACCCCGTGGTGCGTTTACTGTCGGCCGATCAGATTAAGAGTGAGCCTAACTGCTTGCTCGCCGGCGATCGCTGCCCTTGTCTGCGTCAGTCGAGTCTTGAGGCTTTGGCAGACTCCGATGAGGTGTCGGAGCAACTGCTCAATGATGGCACTGAGTACCGCGCCCGTCTACGCCCTCTGAAGGTCGAGGGCGAGCCTCACGTTCTGCTGATGGTGCGTCCGATTGATGAGCGGGAGGCCGCAGAAGAGGACCTTGTCTACACCGACGTGCTGACGAGCGTGCGCAATCGCCGATATTACGAGGAAAAGCTTCGCAGTGCCCGCATGCAGGCCGGCGTGGCCATGATCGACCTTGATGATTTTAGGGCCTTCAACGATACGTATGGCCGCCATGCCGGCGACCTTGCGCTTGGTGCCGTGGCGACGGCCATACGCAGCGGTGTTCGTTCGACTGACGAGCTTGTGCGTTTTGGCTGCGATAAGTTTGTGGCCGTCATGCCCAATATTCCCTCTGATGACTTTGCCCGTCGCCTGCGTCAAGTATCCGATGCCGTTCATTCCACGATTATTCCGGGGAATGAGCGCGTTAGCTTGACGGCATGCGTTGGTGGCGTTCGCATTAATGGCGAAACGGTCGATGAGGGTGTTAGCCAGGCTGTCCAATTATTGAGCCGCGCTAAGGCAAAAGCCGGTACAGTCGTGACCGATGCCGAATCCATCGAGGCCTTCCAAAGCGAAAAGCCTACGGTGCTTATTGTCGATGACTCCGAGATGAACCGAGCCATTCTCAACGAGATGCTCAAGGACGAGTATTGCATCCTCGAGGCCGATAACGGTCGCGCGGCGCTCGACATGGTCGACCGCTATGGCGATGAGTTGTCGCTCGTGCTGCTGGACATTGTCATGCCGGGCATGAACGGCTTTGAGGTGCTAGGCGATCTGTCGCGCCGATCGGGTATCGATAATCTGCCTGTCATCATGATTTCGAGCGAAGATTCCGATGATGCGGTTCTGCGCGCGTACGAGCTGGGCGCCTCGGACTATATCAACCGCCCGTTTGACTCCCGTGTCGTGCGCCGCCGCGTAAGCAACACCATCCGCCTGTACGCCAAACAGCGCCGCCTGACGAACCTGCTGTCCCAACAGTACAACGAGCGCGTCAAGAACAGTCGCATGCTCATCGACATCATGGCCGGCGTCATGGAGCTTCGCAACGGCGAGAGCGGTAGGCACGTTACGAACATCGAAAAGCTGACCGAGCTGCTGCTTGGCTATCTGGTCCAGCGTAGCGGCACGATCTCCCTCGACAATGAGGAACGCTCCACGATCGCCCTGGCTTCGGCGCTGCACGATATCGGCAAGATGTCGATTGACGATGCGATCCTCAACAAGCCCGGGCGCCTCACGCCCGAGGAATTCGAGATTATGAAGACGCATACCACGATTGGCGCCAACATGCTGCTCGAGCTGGGCAGCCATCACGCCGGCAATGCGCTTTTGGAATATGCGTACCAGATTGCGCGTTGGCACCACGAGCGCTGGGACGGCAGGGGTTATCCCGACGGTCTTAAGGGCGACGATATCCCCATCGCCGCGCAGGTGGTTTCGGTGGCTGACGTGTACGATGCACTGACGAGCGTGCGCGTATACAAGGACGCTATCCCGCACGAGGAGGCGATCCAGATGATCCTGGACGGTAAGTGCGGCACCTTTAACCCGCTGCTGCTCGATTGTCTGCTCGAGGTGCAAGACCGTATTGCCGAGACGTTGGCACGCCCCGCCGACGTCGTCGCGTTTCCCACGATTTAGTTTGACCAAAGGAGTTTTTAATCCATGATTTCCATGCGTGAGGCGTATGAGAAGATTGGCGCCAATTATGATGACGCGTGCGCTCGGCTGATGGGCGAGGAGATGCTTGCCCGCTTTGCCCTCAAGTTTTTGGATGACGAGAGCATGGACAAGCTGGAGGCCGCCATGGCGGCAGGAGACGCCAAGGAAGCGTTTGTGGCAGCTCACACGCTCAAGGGCGTGAGCCAGAACCTGGGATTCGATAATCTGTACGAGCCGGCGGTCGTGGTGACCGAGGCGCTGCGCGGCGCCGATGCCGTTGACGGCGCTCGCGCGGGAATGCATGCGTTGCAGCAGCAATATGCGGCTACGATGTCGGCTCTGCGCGAGGTGGCCGAGTAAGAGCTCGCGAGCTTTGATGGCTATGAGAGTGGATAATCTCCCGTTTTAGGTCCGGTGGCGGCCTCAAAGTGGGAGATTATCCACTCTCGTTCGATACGTGTCCAAAATCCACTCTCACCCCTTCTGATTAGTGAATGGGTTATGCGCACTGGCGGGGCTTTCCGCATGCAATCCATATCGTTGTTCGATAAACTGTTCGAATAACGATAGAGTCGATGAGGGTGAGTGTATGTCCAACAGCGTTCAGCGTATGGCCAAGGCGGGCGAAAATATCAGGAAGCTTGGTTTTTGCATGGCAACCGTTTTTGCAGGGATGCTCGTCGCTTTTGCCGCGTTGGTTGTTTACGTGATCTGGTATGCGGTTGCAAACGTTGCTTCTGTCGATTCTTTCGGTGTCGTGACGCTTCTCGATGGCGGGTGCATCGTTATCCCAAGCGGACTGTGCCTGGCACTCGTCGTGGGTATTTCGCTTGTCGTTTTGTGCGGGATCAGCCGTAACATCTCTCGGGGCGTCTCGCCCTTTACCAAGACGCATGTGCGGCTTATCCGTGTTCTCGCGCTTGCCTTTGCTGTTAACGCCACGGTTTCGCTTGTTGGTGCCTATGGATCGGTCAATCTCACCATTGGCGGACTGGAGCTTTACATCGTGCCTCATTCCTTCGTTATTGAGATTTGCCAAGGCGCTACCTTTGATGCGGGGTCGTTTATCGGCGCAGTTGTCTGTTTGTTTATCTCGGCGATCTGGAGCTATGCCTCGCTGCTCCAAGAGCAGTCTGACGAGCTTGTGTAGGAGGAAACATGAGCTATCTCATCATCGAGCTTGAGACGCAGCTGCTTAAGACCGGAAAGACCAGCGCTGATCTGATTCGGGCGACGGGGCATACTCCGGCTAATATTTCAAAGCTTAGAAACGGAAAGATAAAAGCTATTCGCCTAAAGACGCTCCTCGATATCTGTGATGAGCTTGATTGTCAACCGGGAGATATTATTCAGCGCGTGAGCGAGAAAGAGCTTGAGGAGCTTATTGTCGAGCGCGCAAAAAATGTCGTGAGACAGATGCGGGATGGCGGAGGCAACGAGGCGTCGCTTCCGCCATCAGTCTTTGCTGTCGATTTGAGTGACGAGTAGCTTAAGGCGAACAACTAAAACGAAATATCAGTGTGAAGGGACCCGTGTCTAACACGGGTTCTTTCTTTTAGATTATCTTGACAAATATGTGTTATCGAAAAACAATAACAACTATGGAAAACGATAAAGTAAAGAAGGAACGATATGAGCGGTTTTGCTATCAAGCGGAACGGGAGGCCAATGAACGCATCGACGATAAGGCTATCAAGGGTGTCAAAGCGCTATGGGAGGCGCCGCGTTTTGCATGACGTTTCCTTCGAGGTGGATCAGTCTGAGCTTTGCGCCCTTGTTGGTGCAAACGGGGCGGGCAAAAGCACGCTTATTAAAATAGTGCTGGGCCTCTGTGAGCCATCGTCGGGGAGCGTGGAGCTCTTTGGAGGCAAGTCGAAAAAAGAGCTGAGCTTGATGCGGACGCGTGTCGGCTATGTGCCAGATTCCTGCGGAGCATACCAATCTCTCAGTGCGGCTGAGAATCTTCGGATCCGATGTGCGGAATGGGGGCTCGATGAGAAACGTGAGGTTCCTCGCGTCTTGGGCCTAGTCGGGCTGGACATCGATGAGAAAAAGAGCGTAGGCAGTTTTTCTCTGGGAATGAAACGGCGGCTGGATATAGCTACAGCTTTGTTGGGTGACACTGATCTGCTTATTTTTGATGAGCCAGCAAACGGGTTGGACCCGCTGGGCATTGAGAGCATATGGACCCTTATCGGCCGATTGAATCGGGAGCAGGGCAAAACCATGCTTATCTCTAGCCACGACTTGGATGAGCTGGCATCGGTTGCAACAAGCTGCCTGTTTCTTCATGACGGTGAACTGCTAAAAAAGGAATCGATGGATGTCATAAGGGATGAGGCGTCGTCCCTAAAAGAGTATTACAGGCGCTTGATGAAGGCGGTCTCGCTATGAAGCGGGCGATCCATCCCATAAAGGCAGATATGATGCGTTTGCACAGGATATTTCCGGCGAAGTTTGGTCTTGCGCTTATGCTGGCGTTCGGCCTTCTCTTCGGCATCTTTCTAAAAAACGGAACAACGTTGCTCACCTTTGGCTATGGCGTTTGTGGGGAGGATATTGGTTTCCTCTGGAATGCAATCGATCCTTCTGCGCCTGATGAGTCCCTTGCGCGCAGCGCTTTTGCCGGTACATCCCTGTTCGTTCCACTCATCGTTTGTTTGGTGCTTTTACAGGAGCATGGCTATAAAGAGGGGCACCGAATTTCTTCGGCAAGAGGTCTCAACCGCTTTTATGGGGCTCTAGCCCATGCATTTTCGTCTGCTTTAATAATTGGCGCAGCGTATAGCGCGCTTTGCCTTCTTCTTTTTGCAATAGCCATAATACGTGGAGGGCATAACTACTCGCACAACATACTAACTGTATTTTTGCCTGCAATGATAGTCAACGCCGTATTGGTGATATCGATTGCGCTGGAGACGGTGACCATCTATCGGATTACAGGCAGCGCTGTATTGAGCGGGGCTGCGATAGTTATTGGATTTGTCATGAGCTTGACGCTCTACGGAACTTACCTTCAGACGCCTATACCGTCCTTGCGATGGATTTTCCTTCTTCCGGGGCCGTACCTTGGAGTCGGATGTGCCCTTGGGTATAGCGATATGGGGCAGCTGACGCTTCTGGGATATGGCGTGGCAGCCAGCTGTCTATCGGTATTGATTTACGCTCTCTTGAGCTTTCGCGCTGGGGGTGTGCTCAATGGCTCGTCAGATTAAAAGACTTCTCCAGTCAGAATTGAAGCATGTGAGCAAATGGGCGTACGCCTTAATCCTGGTAATTTATGCGTACATGGTGATATTGCAGCTTAATTCTTTCCCGATGTGGTTCTGTAGCCTCCGTGAGAACAGTTTCTTGGGTTTTTTCCCAGACCCGACGCTTCGGCTATCGGCGGAGGATGTCCTTCTATTTGGCAATGCAGAGGTTTTTCGCGGTCTGCTGTTCAACGTAGCCCCGTTGGCCCATGCATTGTTCTTTCCGTTCATCGCGGCTTGCATTGTGCCGCGCTTTGTCAGTTCGGGCTTTGTCGAGGAACCGTGGGGGTTGTCGGAGGCTCGGGGAGGGAAGCGTGTGTGCGCTATCGTTGCGCGAGTGGTGCTATCTTCTTTTGCCCTTTTGGGCGCGTTTGTCCTGTCGAGTGTCGTTTTGTACTGTCTTAACTGCGCAATCGTTTCGGATGCTCAGCAGTATTTCAACCTGCATGTATTTTGCTATCGACTTGTTCTTGCTGCCGCTGCCTGCCTTGCATACGTGGTTTCTTGCGTAATCGTTGTTTCCTATTTTGGGTCCGGCTTCGGTCCGATTGGCATGCTGTTGCTTGTCAACGTCGTAGCGATCTACATACAGATCGGGGCCAATTCCATGCTTCCGCTTCCAGCCTCGATGCTCATGTGGATTTGCGGCGTGACCCCGTTGGGGAATGGTCAATGCATCTCGATTTTAATTGACTGCCTCATAAACGTAGCAAGCGTTTTTATCATTTGCTTTACTGTCGACCGATTGCGGTCGAGATTTCTCTGATTGTTTGTGAGGGATAATCATACCGAGCATATCAAATACAGGGGGGGGCGGGCACCGTAGCTGGTGTCCGCCCCCCGGCTTAGGAGGCTTTAACCTGAGTGGTTCGCGAGCTAGCGGGCCTGCTTTACCTTTGCCGCCGCCTCGACAAACGACTTCCACAGGTTAAAGTCGGTTTCGAGCGTCTTCCACGTGTACTCGGGATGCCATTGCACGCCTAGACAGAATGGTTGGCCTTCGACCTCGATGCACTCGGGAACGCCGTCGGTTGCCTTGGCGACCAAACGCGTGCTCTTACCCAGACGATCGACGCAGCAGTGATGTGCCGAGTTGGTCTGGATCAGCCTGTGTCCGCCAAGCGCGCGCTCCAGCAGCGAGCCCGGCATGACCTCGACAGGGTGCACGGGATCGTTGAGCACGTGGGTATGGCGCCACTGTGTGCGGCCCTCGCGAGCGCCCAGGCTCGGCACGTCCATGCACAGAGTGCCGCCAGTGGCGACATTGAGCAACTGCGTGCCGCGGCAGGTGGTAAAGAGCGGCTTTTTGGCGCGGAGCACCTCGCCGACCAGCTTAAACTCAAAGCTATCGCGGATCTCACAGCAGAGGGTGGGGTCGTAGGGTCGATCATCGCCCCAACGTTTGGGATTGACATCGGGGCCGCCGGGAATGGCGATGCCGTCGGCGATATCGACGTAATGACGGATGACCTCAATGTCCTCGGTGATGGACATCTGCAGCGGCAGGCCGCCGGCGGCAAGGATGGCATCGACAAAGACACTTGCGATTTCCTCGTTGGGGGAGAGCGTCTCGCTTAAAAACGGCTTTGCCTCTTCCCAACGCGGCGCGACGAGGATGAGCGGGCGGTCGGCGGGATCGACGTCGACGTGCGGGGTGTATGACGATGAAGTGCGAGTTCCGATCATAGGTGTTGCTTTCGAATCTAAAGGTGACAGGGCGCATGAGAGACGTAGGACAACACTTTCAATGGATTTGTCCCACGGGGTGGCTGGCTAGTGGCCCTTAATGGAGTTGAGGAAGTCCTGGGCGCGCTTGGTCTGGGGGTGGTCGAAGAACCCGTCGGGCGTGCCGGTTTCCACGATCTGGCCATCGGCCATAAACACGACACGGTCGGCCACGCGGCGGGCAAAGTTCATCTCGTGCGTAATGACGATCATCGTCATGCCCTGCTGCGCCAAGCGCACCATGACCTCGAGCACCTCGTTAATCATCTCGGGGTCAAGGGCACTCGTGGGCTCATCGAAGAGCATGGCCTTGGGCTGCATGGCAAGAGAACGGGCGATGGCCACGCGCTGCTGCTGGCCGCCCGAGAGCTGTGCGCCCACCTTATCGGCCTGCTCGGCAACGCCTACGCGGCTCAGCAGGTCCATGGCGCGCTCGCGGGCCTCGTCCTTGGAGACGCCCAGCACGTCGACCGGTCCCAGCATGACGTTCTGCAGCACCGTCATATGTGCGAATAGGTTGAACTGCTGAAACACCATGCCCAGCTCGGCGCGCATGCGGGCAAGATCCTTGCCTTCCTGCGGCAGGGGCTCGCCCTCGATGAGAATCTCGCCCGAGTCGACGGTCTCCAAGCGGTTGATGGTGCGGCACATGGTCGACTTGCCCGAGCCCGAGGGGCCAATCACAACGACGACTTCGCCGCGGTCGACCGAGAGATTGATGTCGTTGAGGACGTGCAGATCGCCGTAGTGCTTATCGACGTGCCTGAGCTCGATCAACGGCTGATTGCCGGTGGATGAGGTGCTCTGTGCCATGGTGCTCGGCTCCTTATGACTCGAAATGGTAAATCGTTAGCGAATGATGGTCGCGCCGGTCTTGTGCGAAACGTAGACAGCGGCCTTGTTGATTGCGACGTTGATGAGGATATAGATGACCGCGATCACCAGGTAGACCGACACGAGGGCGTCGTAGTTGGTAATGAGCACGCGGGCGTTTTGCATAAGGTCGGGGTAGCTCACCACGTAGGCGACGGTGGTGTCTTTGACGACGACCACAAGCTGCGAAATCAACGATGGAATGATAAACCGAATGGCCTGCGGCAGCACGATTTTAAAGGTGATTTTAGCCTTGGAGAGACCGAGCGCCTGGGCGGCCTCGACCTGGCCGCGCGGCACGGCATTGACGCCGGCGCGGAAGATCTCGGCGAGTACGCCGGCCGCGGCGAGCGCGACGGGAAGCGTGAGCATCCAAAACGACGGCAGCGCGATCTTGTACTGGGGCAGCACCAAAAAGAAGAAGTAGATGAACAGCAGGCTCGGCACGCCACGGAAGAAATCGGTGAGCACGCGGCAGACCAGCTGCAGCGGCTTGATGTCGCTGGTACGGCCGAGCATGAGGGCTAAGCCCAGT
This sequence comes from Collinsella sp., assembly GCA_019425045.1. Taxonomy (GTDB): domain Bacteria; phylum Actinomycetota; class Coriobacteriia; order Coriobacteriales; family Coriobacteriaceae; genus Collinsella. Next base: position 2,448 of record JAHYYI010000025.1, on the reverse strand, counting down.
ACCAGCGCGATGGCGCCGGCGGTGAGCGCGACCTTTACTGTGCCCTCAAAACCGGCAAGCAGGAACTTCCAGGTGGTGAGGTGCGTAAAGAAGTACCAGTAATGGACCGAAAGCTGGCCGGTCACATAAAAGCACTGCAGTACCAGAGCGATGAGCGCGGCCACGGCAACAAGTGAGATGGCGGTGCCGACGCGAATCTTGGCGCGCATCTTGGGGCCGGGAGCCTCGTAGAGCGCATCGCGCATGGTGAGCGCGGAGGTGGAGTGCTTGCTCATCGGAGGATCCTCACCTTCTTATCGATATAGTTGCCAATGTGGCTCACCACAAAGGCCGTGCCCAGGTAGCCGAGCGCCGAGATAAAGAACGCGGCGACGCCGCCGAGCGAGCGTGTGTTGATGTAGCTCACCACGCCGGTGAGCTCCTGCGGTTTAAGCGGCACCTGACTGCCGAGCGCGGTGGTGAGCATGACGGCGATAAAGAGGTTGGTCATGGGCAGCACGCTCGAGCGCAGCGCCTGCGGAATCACGATCTTGGCGAGGATACGGCTGAAGCTCATGCCCAGCGAGCGGGCGGCTTCCACCTGGCCGACGCCGACGGTGTTGATGCCGCTCATAAAGTTCTCGGAGCCAAAGGCCGAGCCCAGCAACACCGTGGCGACGATAACGCAGGTGCGGTAGGGCAGGACGACCTTGAGCGGCGGCAATGCGTAGACGACGATAATGAGCAGCGCGATGCCGGGGATGTTACGGAAGACCTGGACATACAGGTCGCCAAAGACGCGCAGCGGCTTGAGCGGCGACACGCGCATCACGGTGACGGCGACGGCCAGCACCATGGCGATGGCAAACGACTCAAGCGTCATGCCCCAGGTTGCTAGCAGCGCGTCAATGTAGTTCTGGCCATAGAGCGACCAGAGCTCGGAGAGACTCATGCGGACCTCCCGCCGATAAGGAAAGGGGCTCCCGTGTGTACGGAAGCCCCGACAACTCAGTAAGGAAACAGTTTAGCGCAATAAAGCGCACCGTGCGTTTCCGTATGGTTTCGTTGCGGCCGTTACTAGGCGCGTTGCCTAGGCGCCGATCTCGGGCAGCTCGGGAACATTGGTGTCACCCGTGCGGTCACCGATGCAGATCTGCCACAGCTCGGTCCAGGTGCCGTCGTCCTCAATCTTCTTAAGGAAGTCGTTGACAAAGGCGACGCCGTCGGAATCGAGCGGCAGGCCGATGCCATAGGGCTCCTTGCTGCCGAAGGGCTTGCCGGCGATCTTATACTTACCGGGCTCGCGGACTAGGGCGCTCTGCTGCATGTTGTTGTCGATGACGTAGGCGTCAACGCGACCCTGCTGGAGTGCCTGGCGGGCCTCCTCGTCGGTCTTGAACTCCTGCTGGCTGGCCTTGGGAGCGAGCTCCTCCAGGATGGCAGGGCCGTTGGAGCCGGACTGGACGGCGACGTTCTTGTCGGCCAGGTCGTCGACGCTCTTGATGTCGTCGTTGTCGGCGAGCACCAGGATGGCCTGCTGGGTGTAGTAGTAGGGACCGGCAAAGGAGACGAGCTTCTTGCGATCGTCAGTGATGGTGTAGGTGGCAAAGACGGCGTCGACCTGGCCGTTCTGCAGGACGGACTCACGCGTGTCCGAGGTCACCTGGGTGATCTCGACCTTGTTCTCGCCCAGAATGTAGTTGGACAGGAGCTGTGCGATACCGGCGTCGAAGCCGCGGGTCTGACCGTCCTTCTCGTTGAGGAGGGAGAACAGCGTGGAGGTCTGGACGCCACCGATCGTAAAGACGCCGGCATCCTTGACGGCCGTAGCCCAGGTGCTGGCGGCGATGGCGTCATCATCGGCCTTGGGGCCGTCGTTGACGAGCTTGTCGAATGCCTTGGCGTCGAGCGTGGCGGAAACCTCGGTATCCTCGGAGCTCTTGGAGGAACCGGCGGAGCCCTTGTCGGCCTCGGTACTGGTGTCGGAGCAGCCGGCAAGACCAAGGCCGGCGACGGTTGCGAAGGTGGCGGCGACGAAGCCGCGGCGGTCGAGAACGACCTGCTGGGAGAGGTTCTTGCTCATGGTAGAACACCTTTCTCAATAAAATCCCTAGCGGTTGAGTAGAGTTATACCCTATCGCGCTCAAATGGGTCAACACGAAATAACTCAGAAACATACTTACCTTATGGGTTATTCTACCTACCATAAAGGGACAGACACCTTTGTGGTGGTTCTTGCAGATGCAGCGGCATGCCTTGCTGTTTTGTCTCGATCTGTAACATCTGCAGCCATTTTTGCCGAGTAACTGTTACAGATTGAGATTTTCTCTTCAGGGGAATTCGAATGTCTCGATCTGTAATAGGTAGACGGCCAAAAGGTCTCTATCTGTTACAGATCGAGACAAAGGTTTGGAACTAAGACGTCTTATCTAGATCTGTAACAGTTAGACGGGAATTCGGGCCCTAGAT
>JAHYYI010000024.1 GCA_019425045.1 Collinsella sp. | reverse complement strand
CCGTACATGTACGGATGAATATGGGAGGTGTTCGGATGAAGTTGCCAATCAAGGCACCCACGAATTTAAAATCGGGGGCAAAAAGTTCTTGGTAAACCACGCGCGGCTATGATAGTATCTCTTTTGCCGAAAGGCGACGGGCGATTGGCTCAGGGGTAGAGCATATCCTTCACACGGATGGGGTCACAAGTTCGAATCTTGTATCGCCCACCATCAAAAGCACAGGTCAGAGGTGTTAAATCTCTGGCCTTTTTCTTTTTGACACCAAAGGTGACACCACAACTAAATCGTGGTCGTCTAAGGCATAATTTTTTATCACAACCTTTTTTGCTGACGTCATTGCATGTTTTGTATAAAACGCATGCGTATTTTCATTGAATTCCCCATGTGATTCATGCGCAAATGTGAAGACAGGGACCACACGCCCAGAACTCCTTCCAGCTGATTTCTATCACACGAGGGATTTTCGGCAGAACTCGTCAAGCTATTGGTCAGTGTTTGGTCAGCTTCCGGTACTTACCCGCATGATGCCCCAGTAGATAATCGGCGATGTCCGCAATCCGCACGGCCTATGGCCGATACCAGGGGAGACGCAAATGGACGAAATCATCTGCGCAAACACCGCATTCCGTTACTGGCGCTGCCCACCGCAGGTGCGCGATCTCTATCCGCGCCTGCCCAACTCCGAAGACGGCTGGCGAGCTCTGTCCCAAGCCCTTTTCGTAACCGAAGTCCTCAAGACCCCAATCATTACCACGACAGCGCCTGGTGGCGTTAACTACCATTCGGGTTTGCGAACGACAATCCACTGCGAAGACGCTTCGGGGGTGGACAGTACGTTGGAAACCACATTGGGCTTTAGGGTAACCAACCCACTTTCGACGCTATTTACCATGGCGCGCTTTGTGTCTCCATTCGATCTTGTCCTTGCCATGTACGAATTCTGCGGGTGGTTCTCCGTCTTTAAGCCCACCGCTGCGATAGAAGCGGAACTACGGAAAGCCGATGACGCCGTTAAAGGAGCCACCACCGAATCCCTCTTTGAACTCGATGAAAGCCAAGACGAAGCGCCGTGGAAACGCGTTTATGCGCGCATAAAAGTCAGAGAACAGGTGAATGCGAAGGGGCCCAATGGACAAAAGAAAACGAATGAGGTCACAAAGCTAAAGGGCACTTCGCTCTGGATGAGGAAGCCGCTCATCGAAATACACGAGCTTCATGAGTACGCCAGTAAGATGAAAAAACGAAAGTGGGGTACGAAGTTTTACAACGCCGCGCAGCTGGTGACGGGCATAGCCGCTTCTCCGCTTGAAGTTGCAGGAATTTTATTGCTATCGCTTCCTCGCTCTCGCGGCGGTGCCGGCTTTCGAAACGTTTATGTTAACGACCTTACGCCGCTTACCGCATCGGCGCAGAGCATTGCAGGGCAAAAAGTCTGCTACGGGGATATCGTGATCGTGAATCCAACCATAATGAAAGCAGGCATCGTGGAGATTCAGGGGGAGGGCATCCACGGATCAGGCGCCGTGCTGGACCACGATGCCAAACGCGTGACAGCGCTGCAAAGTATGGGGTATGACGTCCTCCTGGTTACGCACGACATGCTTAACGATGCCGAGCAGCTTAATGCGATCGTGAGAAGTCTTTGCTCGCGCTTGGAATTACGCTATAGATGCAAAACCAAGGCGCAAAAGACGACGGAAATGGAGTTACGAGCCAACGTATTGTGCAATTGGATGGAAATCGGTCGTTAGATGGGTGCCCTACTCACTTCCGGGCGCCCTCGGTCGGCTGCGCGCGACGCTGCCGCCACGGAACCGGCCCATCTACTACGTTTAGCCCCGACCCCTCGACCATACCCCGTATTTCGCGAAAACCGCAGGCCGTCTACCTGCGGTTTTATTTTTGCCCGAGACGTCATGGTCGGGGGATGTGGGCCAAACGTAGTAGATGGCCCGGTTCCGTGGCGTGAGGTCCCCGGGGGCGGCCGGGCGGGTGCCGGGAAGGAGGGCGGCGGCCACGCCGCCGCCCGCGGGGCGCGCCCCGCGGGCAATTCCGGGCATCGCGTGTCTCTTCGGCCTCGTGCCCGTTCCGCGCGCCGCAGAATATTTTCCAAAATTGTCCTTGCATCGTCGTCCGAGTTCCCGTATAGTACTTTTTCGCACGGGGGCGTAGCTCAGCTGGGAGAGCGCTTGACTGGCAGTCAAGAGGTCAGGGGTTCGATCCCCCTCGTCTCCACCCGAGCATTGAACTAGGCTCCAACGCAAGTTGGGGCCTATTTTCATATTAATCGATTTACACATCTGTTGGCTGGGCAGCATCTTGGCTACATATCCATTGTTAATCATGAATATGAATGTTAATAACTTTACGTCTGTGGATGGCAAAGCTAGTCCGCAGCACCAATAACAAAGAGGCCAGGCGTAACGCCCGGCCTTAAAACTCTCTGGTGGGCCCTCCGGGATTCGAACCCAGAACCCAGGGATTATGAGTCCCCTGCGCTAACCGTTGCGCCAAGAGCCCTTATGAACAGTGAATGCAATTCTAACAAAGGCAACTCAGACCTAATTTCTTCGCTTCACGACGTGAAATACTACCATGCACGAGCAAGTCGCACAACGCAAGATCAAGCCCGATGCTAATCAACAGCAATTCTAGGCGCGTCGCAGAAAAGACGCGATCTAAAAAATTTAAGGCCTTTAATTCAGGGCTCCAACACACTTTTGCGTGAAATCAACCTGATGCCATTTCAAAACCATGCCGGTTTACTACGACGAATCGGCGACCCCCGAGCACCGTGTGTTCTCCGTTTGCAAAACCGCAGGTAGGTAGCCTGCCGGTTGCACGAAAAGGCGTGCGTGGTTGGACATTCCTGATTTATCGTAGTAAACCGGCATGGTTCTGAGGCGCTGGGGAGGGGCGCTTCGCAATCGGACCCGATAATGGGACTGGCGGCGCACGGAAAACCCTGTTGAACGGGGCGCGTCGTGTTCCACGCGCCAAGTCGGCCGGCGTACGGGCTGTGCGGGGGCCAGGCGCCCCGCGGGCTGGCGCGGTCCCGTGCGCGCCGACACTCGCGAAAATTTTTCCAAAAATGTCCTTGCATCGTGGTCCGAGTTCCCGTATAGTACTTCTTCGCACGGGGGCGTAGCTCAGCTGGGAGAGCGCTTGACTGGCAGTCAAGAGGTCAGGGGTTCGATCCCCCTCGTCTCCACCCGAGCATTGAATGAGGCTCCAACGCAAGTTGGGGCCTTTTTTCATATAGGCACACAAGGTCAAAGGCGGCACCATGATCCTCCTGGTCGACAAGATCGAAAAAAGCTTCGGCGCGCGCGTCCTCTTTAGCGGCGCGTCCTTCCAGATCAACCCCGGCGAGCGCTTTGCGCTCGTTGGGCCCAACGGCGCCGGCAAAACCACCATGCTCAAAATCATCATGGGCATCGACAGCCCCGACGCCGGCCAGGTCCAGTATGCCAAAGACTGCCAGGTGGGCTACCTAGAGCAGGAAACCAACCTAGAGCACAAGGACACCACCATCCTTGCCGAGGTCATGGCCGCCGCCAAGGAAATCCGCCGCATGGGCGAGCGCGCCAACGAACTGCAGGCCCAAATCACCGAGCTCTCCGAGCAGGGCAAGGACGTCGACGCGCTCCTTAACGAGTACGGCCAGGTCCAGGACCGCTTTGAGCACCTGGGCGGCTACGAGCTCGAGAGCAACGCCCGCAAAATCCTGTCCGGCCTGGGCTTTAAGGTCACCGACTTTGAGCGCCCGTGCTCCGAGTTCTCGGGCGGCTGGCAGATGCGCATCGCGCTCGCCAAGCTCTTCCTGCGCCATCCCGACCTGCTGCTTCTGGACGAGCCCACTAACCACCTGGACCTCGAAAGCGTCCAGTGGCTGCGCGGCTTTATAGCCAACTATGACGGCGCCGTCCTCATCGTCAGCCACGACCGCGCCTTCATGGACGCTTGCGTCGACCACGTCGCCGCACTCGAAAATCGTCGCGTGACCACTTACACCGGCAACTACAGCAGCTACCTCAAGCAGCGCGAGGACAACCTTGAGCAGATGCGCGCCAAGCGCGCCGCCCAGGAGCGCGACATCGCCCACATGCAGGTCTTCGTCGACAAGTTCCGCTACAAGCCCACCAAGGCAGCCCAGGCCCAGGAGCGCATCCGCAAGATCGAGCAGATCAAAAAGGAGCTTGTCATCCTACCCGAGGGCCACAAGCACATCGACTTTAAGTTCCCTGACCCACCGCGCTCCGGCGATATGGTCGTGGGCCTGGAGGGCGTCTCCAAGTCCTACGGCAACAAACACATCTACAGCGATATCGACCTCAAGCTCTACCGCGGCGAGCACGTGGCGCTCGTCGGCCCCAACGGCGCCGGCAAGTCCACGCTCATGAAGATCATCGCCGGACTGGAGCCGCCCACCACCGGCACCCGGGACCTGGGCACCAACGTAGGCGTAGCCTACTACGCCCAGCACGCACTCGAGGGCATGACCGAGTCCAATACCGTCCTGCAAGAGATTGACACCGTCACGCCCAAGTGGACCGTGCCGCAGCAGCGCAGCCTGCTGGGCGCCTTCCTGTTTAGCGACAACGACGCAATCGAAAAGCAGGTTCGCGTCCTCTCCGGCGGCGAAAAGGCGCGTCTGGCGCTCGCCAAGATGCTCGTAGCACCCGAGGCGCTCCTGTGCTTGGACGAGCCCACCAACCACCTAGACATCGACTCGGTGGACATGCTCGAGAACGCCCTGCAAAACTTCCCCGGCACCATCGTGCTGATCAGCCACGACGAGCACCTGGTGCGCGCCGTGGCCAACCGCGTCATCGACATCCGCGACGGCAAGGTCACGGTCTACGACGGCGACTACGACTACTACCTCTACAAGCGCGAGGACCTCGCAGCCCGCGCCGCCGCGGAGGCGTTCACGGAGAGCGCGCCTGCCGCGGCCAAGTCCACCAAGGCCAGCGCCGCCCAGGCCGACACCCCCGCCGCGGCGCCTAAGCCAGCCGAGGGCAAAAAGACCAAGGAGCAAAAGCGCGCCGAGGCCCAGGCCCGCGCCGCGCTTAACAAAAAGCTCAAGGGCGTGCGCAACCAGCTCAAGAAGATCGAGACCGAGCTCGACAAAAAGCGCGCCCGCTATGACGAGCTTATGGAATTGATGGCAAGCGAAGAGCTTTATGCCGATCAGGACAAGTTCAACGCCGCGCTGGGGGAATATAACGGCCTTAAGCAAGAGCTGCCCAAGCTCGAGGACGAATGGCTGGAGCTTTCCACCCAGATCGAAGAGGAGACCGCGCGTGAACTCTCGTAAGGCCGCTGCCGTGGCGATGAGCATCATTGCCATCGCCTGTCGCATCTGCGGCATCTTTATGAGCGCGATGACCGTGCTGCTGTGCTTTAGCGGCCTCACCGCCAAGCTGCAGATTGTTGGCTTTGTCGTTGAGCTTTCGCGCGCCCTGCCGAGCGCCATCGCCGGCTACGGCGTCATCACGTCGCCCTTTGGCGGTGTGTTCCGCCTGGATTACGCCATCGTTGCCGTTATCCTGTTTGTGGCAGATTACCTGCTCACGCGCGCCTCGCGCCGCGTCCGCTAGGGGAGCGCCATGTCCAGCAGCTACCTCATAAACCTGCTCGCCAGCGCCGTTGCCGTCATCGTGGGCATTGTCATCCACGAGAGCGCGCACGCCGCCGCGGCCTGGGCACTTGGCGACAAGACGGCCCGTTCGCGCGGCCGTGTCTCGCTCAACCCGCTCAACCACATCGACCCGTTTGGCACCATCCTCCTGCCGCTGCTTATGCTCGCCGCCGGCGGCCCGGTGTTCGCCTTTGCCAAGCCGGTGCCCGTCTACCTCAACAACCTTAAGCACCCCAAGCGCGACGAGGTCTTGGTGAGCGCGGCCGGCCCCGCATCGAACATCGCGCTCGCGTTCCTCGCGGCCGCCCTCATGCACGCAGCGTACGGCAACCTCTACGCCAGCATGTCCTTTGGCATGGCGTCCCAGATCATGAACTTCGGCGCCACGTTCATCGTGGTCAACCTGTCGCTCGCGTTTTTTAACCTCATCCCGATCCCGCCGCTCGACGGCTCGTCGATCATCGTGCCGTTCCTTAAAGGCAAGGCGCTCGCCAACTACTACCGCCTGCAGCAATACGCCATGCCGATCCTTATCATCGTGTTGTATCTGCTGCCCATGTGGACCGGCATCGACGTGATCGGCCGGTATTTCGACGTTACCGTGTATCCGCTGGCCGAGTGGCTGCTCAACTTCGCAATCGCCGGCATCTAAGGTAAACTTACAGGTCGACCGTGCAAAACGGTCGCAACATGCACCCAAACCGCGCCGCGAAGGCGCCGTCAAAGGAGGTCGAAGATGTCGTATCGCGTGTCGACGCAGGTCTACAGCGGACCGTTCGACCTGCTGCTGCAGCTGGTAACCCGCCAAAAAGTAGATATCGGCGCCATCTCCATTAGCGAGGTGGCCGAGCAATACCTTGCCGAGGTCGAGCGCATCGAGGCGCTAGACCTGGACGTGGCGAGCGACTTTTTGCTGGTCGCGGCAACCCTTTTGGACATCAAGGCCGCCTCGTTGGTGCCGCAAGAGGCCCCGCGCAAAGCCGATGACGATGACGAGATCGACGATGACCTCGAAGAACTTAGCGCGCTCGACGGGGACGCCCTACGCGAGGTCCTGATCCAGCGCCTGATCGCCTACAAGCAGTTTAAAGGCGCGGCTGCGGCCCTCGGTGCCCGCATGCAGGCCGAAAGCCGCATGCACCCGCGTGTGGCCGGCCCCGACCCCGAGTTCCTGGGGCTCATGCCCGACTACCTGGCCGGCATCACCCTGCGCGGTCTGGCCGTCATCTGTGCCGACCTTGACGGCAAGCGACAGACCTTCTTGCTGGAAGCCGAGCACGTGGCGCCGCATCGTGTGCCGCTCGACCTGACCGTGGCCTCGGTCGATCGCTTTACCATGGCACACCAAACCTGCACCTTCCGTGAGCTGCTGGACGGCGACGCCACCACCGAGCAGCTCGTCGTCACCTTCCTGGCCATGCTCGAGCTCGCCAAGCGCGGCTCGCTCACGCTGAGCCAGGACGAGATCTTCGGAACCATCTGCATCAACCGAGTCGAGGGCGCCGAGGCATACGTGCCCGGCAAGGGCCCCGAGCTCACCGAATAGGAGCCGCAACCATGTCAACCCTTTCAACGCTGGAGGCAAACAGCCTCAAAGGCGCCCTCGAGGCGCTGCTGCTGGTGTCGAGCGACCCGGTGAGCGCGCCCGCGCTGGCAGGTGCGCTGGATATCGCCCCCGGCGAATGCGCGTCGCTGCTCGCCGAGCTCAAGGTTGAGTACGAGGAGGCCAACCGCGGCTTTCAGCTGCGCGAGGTCGCCGGCGGCTGGCGCCTGTTTACGCACCCCGCCTACCACGACGTAGTCGAGGCCTATGTGTTGAGCTGGGACACGCAAAAGCTGTCGCAAGCGGCGCTCGAAACCCTGGCCGTCATCGCATACCACCAGCCTGTGACGCGCGAGGTGGTCAAGGGCATCCGCGGCGTCAATTCCGACGGCGTCATCGCGTCGCTCGTCGACAAGGGCCTGGTGCGCGAGCTCGGCCGCGACCCCCAGCGCGGTCAAGCCATTATCTACGGCACGACCAACGCCTTCTTGGAAAAGTTCGGTCTGCGCTCCACCCGCGACCTGCCCGACCTGGAGCAGTTTGCCCCCGACGAACAGTCGCGTCAGTTTATCCGCGAGCGCCTGAGCGGCCGCAGTATTCAGTCCACGCTCGAAGAGCAGGCTGAGGACCTGGACGAAGAGCGCGAACTGCTCGATACCGATGTTGAAGATGTTGAGGCAGTCGAGAACTTGGAGACCCTGGTCGTCGACGAGACCTCGGAGGATTTGCATGACGAGGACTAACGAAGTAGGGGAGACGCGCGCCATGGGCAACGCAATACCCGCAACCGACACCCAGCCTGTCTATCCGCACACCATGCGCCTGCAGCGCTTTTTGGCGCGTGCGGGCGTGGCGAGCCGCCGCGGCTCGGAGGACCTGATGACCGCCGGCCGCGTGAACGTCAACGGCCAGGTCGCGACCGAACTAGGTACCAAGGTCGACGTCGACCGCGACCATATCGAGGTCGACGGCATGCCCGTCAAGCTCAACCAGGGCGCCGTGTACCTGATGCTCTACAAGCCGACCGGCTACCTCACCACCATGAGCGATCCGCAGGAGCGCCCTTGCGTGGCCGACCTGGTCCCCCGCGACCGCTTTCCGGGACTTTTCCCGGTGGGCCGCCTGGACCGCGACACCACGGGCCTTTTGCTCTTTACCACCGACGGCGACCTGTCGCAGGACCTGCTGCACCCCAGCAAGCACGTCTACAAGACCTACCAGGCACTCGTTGACGGCCAGCTGTCCGACCGCGATCTAGACCCACTCCGCCGTGGCATCGAGCTCGACGACGGCCTGTGCCAGCCGGCGATCTGCCGCGTCATCAACGCGCGCGAGGCCGTGGCCGTGGCTCCACAAGGCGTCAAGCCCGGCACCACCGCCGTGGAGGTCATCATTCGCGAGGGCCGCAAGAACCAGGTCAAGCGCATGCTGGGCAAGATTCACCATCCGGTAATCCGTCTGCATCGCTGCAACTTTGCCGGCCTTGAGCTCGAGGGCGTGGCCAAGGGCTCGTGGCGCGAGCTCACCGACCGCGAGGTGCAGATCCTCAAAAGCGGCGGCATCCCGCTCAAGCAGGCGAGCGCCAAGCGCAACGGCGGCAAGCCCCAAGACACCCCCGCCAGCCGCACGCGTCACCACGGCAGCCACGGCTCCGCACCCAAGCGCAACACCTACCGCGAGCGTTACACGGGCTAGGCAACCCGCCGCGCCCCAACGCCCGCGAACCATACCAGCACGTCACCCATCGAAAGGAAGCATTGCATGATCGTCGCCATCGACGGCCCCGCCGGTTCCGGCAAGTCCACCATCGCCAAGGAGATTGCCCGTCAGCTTGGCTTTAACAAGCTCGACACGGGCGCCATGTATCGCGCCGTCACCTTCGCCGCGCTCGACCGCGGCATCGACCTGGACGACGAGGCAGCCATCGATGCCCTCGCCGAGCAGATCGAAATCCGCTTTACCAACGGTACCGGCGAGGACACGCGCCTGACCATCGACGGCACGGACGCATCGGCCGCCATTCGTACCCCGCAGGTTGACGCCAACGTGTCCAAGGTCTCGGCCTACCCGGGCGTGCGCGCCGCCATGCTCATCCATCAGCGCCGTGTCGCAGAGGACCGCGATATCGTGGCCGAGGGTCGCGACATCGGAACCGTCGTGTTCCCTAACGCGCAGGTCAAAATCTTCCTGACTGCCGACCCGCGTGAGCGCGCCCGCCGCCGCGTGCTGCAGCGCCACCAAAACGATGCCCAGCCGCTCACGTCCGCGCAACTCGAGACCGAGGTCGACGAAACCCTCGACGCCCTCAAGCAGCGCGACAAGCTTGACAGCAGTCGCGAGGTCGCCCCGCTCGTGCCCGCCGAGGACGCCGTGCACGTCGACTCCACCGCCCACACCATCGACGAGGTCGTACGCATTATCGAGGGCCTCATCAACCAAAGGAGGTAGCCCATGCGCCTGTTTAAGCAGACGCCCGAGGACTATTACAACGCCCCCTATGACGAGTTTCCGGCGCTCATTCGCGGCACCGTCGTCGTAGTCATGGCCATCCTTTGGGCCTTCTCCAAGCTCATGTGGCGTTGGAAGGTCGAAGATGCCGATCTGTTGTTTGAGCGCCAGGACGGCCGCGGCAGCGTAGTCATCTGCAACCACACCTCGATGGCCGAGCTCTTGGCCGTGGAGACGGCGCTGTTCTTTGGCGGCCGCCGCATTCGCCCCATCTTTAAATCCGAGTTCGCCAAGAGCAAGATTGTGCGCTGGGCCTTTAGCCGCGTTGGCGGCATTCCCGTCGAGCGCGGCACCGCCGACATGAAGTGCCTGCGCGCCGCCCAGCATGCGCTGCAGCGCGGCGAGGACGTCCTGATCTTCCCCGAGGGCACGCGCATCCGATCGCGCGAGATCAAGCCAGAGGTCCACGGCGGCTTTGCGCTCATCGCTCAGATGGGCAAGGCGCCCGTCAACCCGCTCGCCATCTGCGGCTGGTCCGACATCACGCCCGCGGGCAAAAAGCTCATGCGTCCCAAGAAGTGCTGGATTCGTGCCGGCAAGGCCGTCTCGCTTTCGGACGCGCCGGCCGGGCTTAAGCGTACGGAGCGCCTGGCTTGGTTTGAGTCCGAGGCCATGAACCGCGTCTACGCCATGCGAGACGAGCTGTGCGCCGAACATCCGGGCAGGTTCTAGCCATGGGTGAGAGCGTCATGAATACCGCTGCGGCCGCTGCTGAGGAGGTCGTCCCCACCATCGAGATTGCAGCCCACGCCGGCACCTGCTACGGCGTGCAGCGCGCGCTCGATATGGCGCTGGCTGCCGCGCCGCAGGCAGGGGAGAGCGCACAGGTCCACACCCTAGGGCCGCTCATCCATAACCCCATCGTGGTGCGCGAGCTTGCTGAGGCAGGCGTTGGCCTGGCCGAGAACCTGGATAATGCCGCAACCGGAACTGTGATCATTCGCGCCCACGGCGTGGTGCCTCAAGTCATTGACGCCGCTCGCGAACGCGGCCTTACCGTGGTCGACGCCACCTGCCCCTACGTGAAGAAGGTCCATGTGGCGGCCGAACGCCTGGTGCGCGAGGGCTACCGCGTGATCGTCGTGGGCGAGCCGGGCCACCCCGAAGTCGAGGGCATTTTGGGCCATGCCGGCGATGACGCGCAGGTCGTGAGTTGCGCTGCCGATGCGGATGCGCTGCCACTCAAAGGCAAGGTGGGCCTGGTTGTGCAGACCACCCAGACCGCGCAGAACCTGGCTGAGGTCGTGGCCTCCATCACCCCACGCGTGCAGGAATTGCGCGTGATCAACACCATCTGCGCCGCCACAAGCGAGCGCCAGCAGGCAGCCGCGTCGCTTGCCAACCGCTGTGATTGCATGGTCGTCGTGGGCGGAAAGAACTCGGGCAACACCCGCCGCCTGGCACAGATCTGCGCTGACGTCTGCGAGCACACGCATCACATCGAAGAGGCCTCCGAGCTCGAGGCCGCATGGTTTGCCAGCGCGCGCCACATCGGCATCACTGCCGGAGCCTCCACCCCGCAAGAACACATCGAACGCGCCGTTGCGCGCATCAAGGAGCTTTGCCGCTAACCATGGACCAGACCGTACCCGCATACGCCGCCGAGGTGGCCGATTACGGGCGCAGCCGCGACCCCGAGCCGGGTGAGGGTGCGCTCGTTAAGAACGTGCGTCCCGAGTCGCCCGCATGGGATGTGGGAATCGAGCCGGGCATGCGCGTGCTCACGGTCAACGGCGAGCAACTCACCGACATGATCGTGTGGCTCTGGGAGGCCGATGACGATACCGTCGAGCTGGAGGTTTTCGACCCGCGCGACGACACCGTCACCCCCGTCGAGCTCGACCGCTTCCCGGGCGAGGACTGGGGCCTGGAGTTCGACGGCCCCATCTTTGACGGCATGCGTACCTGCGTCAACGCCTGCGTGTTCTGCTTTATGACCATGTTGCCCAAGGGCGGCCGCTCCACGCTCTACATTCGCGACGACGACTATCGCCTGAGCTTTTTACAGGGTAACTTTGTCACGCTCACGAACCTTTCCGACGAGGACGTGCAAAACGTCATCGACCGCAACATGAGCCCCATGAACGTGTCGGTCCACGCCGTGAGTCCCGACGTCCGCCGCCGCATGATGGGCCGCAACGCCCAGCGTGGCATGGACGTGCTCGAGGCCATCATGGCCGCCGGCATCGAGATCCACGCGCAGATTGTGCTGTGTCCCGGCATGAACGACGGCGAGGAGCTGGAAAAGACCCTGCGCTTTTGCGAGGAGCATGAGCAAATCACAAGCCTGGGCATTGTGCCGCTCGGTTTTACCAAACACCAAAACCGCTTTAGCTGGTCATACAGCGACAAGCCCGAACTGGCGCGCGAGACCATTGCCATGATCCGACCCTTCCAGGACCGCGCGTACGAGCGTTTTGGCCGCCATACCTTCCAGATGAGCGACGAGTTCTATCTGGACGCCGGCATCGATCCTCCCGAGGCAGACTTTTACGACGGCTATCCGCAGTACTACGACGGCATCGGCATGATCCGCTCGTATCTGGACGAGACCGACGACGTGTTGACTACCGATACTGAGCGACTGGGCCGCGTCCGCGAGGCCATCGCCGCCCGCAGCCAGCACCTGCTGTGCCTCTCGGGCGCCAGCGCGCGAGACACCGTGGCACGCTTTGTGGAGTCGCCGCATGGTCTCGGCGGCACCGTCACAGCCATCAAGAACCGCTACTTTGGCGGCAACGTGGACGTGACCGGCCTCATCGTCGCGTGTGACATTCTGGAGCAGCTGCCCCAAGATCTGTCGGGGGTTATGCTCTTTGTGCCTAAGCTCATGTTCAACGCTGACGGCATGACGCTTGACGAGTATCATCGTGACGATTTACTCGCAAGCCTTACCAGTCGCGGCGCCGAGGTTCATGTGGTGTCGACCATGCCGCATGAGCTGCTCGATACCCTGGAGCGCATCCTTGGCATTGTGCCCGCAGACTCTAACACTTCCACTGACCCTACCCATTAAAGGAGAGCAGATGAAACCTATCGTCGCCGTCGTCGGACGCCCCAACGTGGGCAAGTCCACGCTCGTTAACCGCCTGGCCCAGACCTCGGACGCCATCGTCCACGAGTCCCGCGGCGTCACGCGTGACCGCTCGTACCACACGGCCGATTGGAACGGCCGCGAGTTCACCATCGTCGACACGGGCGGCATCGAACCGCTCAAGAGCGATGACGTCTTCGCCACGTCCATCCGTGACCAGGCCCTTGCCGCCGCCGAGGAAGCCGCCGTCATCCTGTTTGTGGTCGATGGCCGCACCGGCGTCACCGAGGAGGACGAGTCGGTCGCCCGCATGCTCAAGCGCTGCGACAAGCCGGTCTTTCTGCTGGTGAACAAGCTCGACAACCCCGATCGCGAAAACGACAGCATCTGGGAGTTCTATTCGCTCGGCATCGGCGAGCCCACGCCGCTCTCGGCCCTGCATGGCCACGGCACGGGCGACCTGCTCGACGACATCGTGGCCCTGTTGCCCGAGGAGGAGGACGAGGTCGCCGATGAGTTCCCTGATGCGCTGAACGTGGCCATCATCGGCCGCCCCAACGCCGGTAAGTCTTCGCTGTTCAACCGCATCCTGGGCGCCGACCGCTCTATCGTGTCCAACATTGCCGGCACGACGCGCGACGCCATCGACACCGTCGTGGAGCGCAACGGCAAGCACTACCGCATGGTCGACACCGCGGGTATTCGCAAGAAGAGCACCGTGTACGAGAACATCGAGTACTACTCCATGGTTCGCGGCCTGCGCGCCATCGATCGCGCCGACGTGGCACTGCTCGTCGTCGACGCCTCCGTGGGCGTTACCGAGCAGGACCAGAAGGTCATGGGCTTGGCCATCGAGCGCGGCTGCGCGATCGTTGTGCTGCTCAACAAGTGGGATCTGCTCGACGACGACCGCAAGCGCGAGGCCTGCATGGAGACCGTCGACCGCCGTCTGGGCGTCATGGCTCCCTGGGCCCAGTACCTGCGCATCTCGGCCCTCACCGGCCGCAGCGTCGAGAAGATCTGGGCGATGGTCGACGCCGCCGAAAAGACGCGCTCGCAGAAGATCAGCACCTCGCGCCTCAACACGTTCCTCACCGACCTGCGCGAGTTCGGCCATACCGTGGTGGACGGCAAGCGCCGCCTGCGCATGCACTACGTGACCCAGACGGGCGTCAACCCGCCGACGTTCACGTTCTTCGTCAACCACAGTGACCTGGTCAACGACACCTACCAGCGCTACGTGGAGAACCGCATGCGTTCGACCTTCGATTTTGCCGGCACGCCCATTCGACTCTTCTTTAGGAAGAAGGAACAAAAGGATGCATAATCCGATTCTGCTGACCGCCATCTGCGCCGTGGTCTCGTTCTTTATCGGGGCGATTCCGTTTGGCCTGATCTTGGGCCGTGTGTTCAACCACACGGACATTCGCAAGGCGGGCTCCGGCAACATCGGCACCACCAACGCGCTGCGCGTGGCCGGCCCCAAGGTGGCCGCACTCACGCTGCTGCTCGACTGCCTTAAGGGCGCCATCTGCGTCCTTATCGCCCGTCCGCTCATCGCTGATCTGGGCTATGGTTTTCCGCCGAACATCATGGCGCCTGGAGCCCCCGGCGACTGGATGCTCGGCGTCATTTGCCTCGCTGCCGTGTGGGGGCACATCTTTTCTCCCTATCTCAACTTCCATGGCGGCAAGGGTATCGCCGTGGGCTTGGGCGTGATCCTTGCCTGGTACTGGCCCATTGGCCTGTCGCTGCTGGGCATGTTTATCGTGGCCGTCGCCATCACCAAGTACGTGTCGGTGGGCTCGCTTGCCGCCGCCATCGGTCTTCCTATCGCTGCCTGCGCGGTCTTTCCGTACAGCAGCCTGGGTCTCAAGTTTTGCATGGCGATGATCGGCATCACCGTGGTGTGGGCCCATCGCTCGAATATCCAAAAGCTAATGGCCGGTAAGGAGTCCAAGCTCTCGTTTACCAAGCGCGTCACCGAGCCCGACGATAAGTAGGAGAGAGTCATGAATGTTGCGCTGATTGGCTCAGGCTCCTGGGGAACCGCCGTCGCCGGCCTTGCCGCCGCGCGCGCCGAGCGCGTGACCATGTGGGCCCACAGCGAGCAGACGGCCGCCGGCATTAACGGCGAGCACCGTAATCCCCGCTATCTGGTGGACTACCTGCTGCCGGAAAACGTTGTCGCCACGACGGACTTAGCCCAGGCGCTCGACGGCGCCGAGGCCATCATATTTGCCGTGCCTTCGACGCACCTGCGCGACGTCTGCTACCAGGCGGCGCCGTTCATCGCGGACGAGATGCCGGTTCTGTGCCTCACCAAGGGCATCGAGCCCGAGTCCGGCTTGCTTATGAGCGAGGTCATTGCCAGCGAGATCGGTAACGAGTCGCGCGTCGCGGCGCTCTCGGGCCCCAACCATGCCGAGGAGATCTGCCGCGGCGGGCTTTCTGCCGCCGTCATCGCCAGCAATGATCCACAGGTAGGGGAGACCTTTAAGGACCTGCTCCTATCCACGGCCTTCCGCATCTACCTGTCGCAGGACATGACCGGCGTCGAGGTTTGCGGCGCCATGAAAAATGTCATCGCCATCGTGTGCGGCATTTCCGCCGGTTCTGGTGCGGGCGACAACACGCTTGCCCTTATCATGACGCGCGGCCTGGCCGAGATCAGCCGTCTGGTGCACGCCCGCGGCGGTCAAGCCATGACCTGCATGGGTCTTGCCGGCATGGGTGACCTCATTGCCACCTGCACCTCCGAGCATTCGCGCAACCGCACCTTTGGCTACGAGTTTGCCCACGGCATCTCGCTCGACGAGTACCAGGCACGTACGCATATGGTGGTCGAGGGCGCCGTCGCGGCCCGCAGCGTCAGTGAGCTTGCCCGTTCACTGGGCGTAGACATTCCGCTCACCTTTGCCGTGGAGCAAACGCTCTACAACGGTGTTACTTTGGATAGGGCGCTCGAGATTCTCACAGATCGCGTCCCTTCTCAAGAGTTCTACGGACTCACCGACTAGCGCAGAAAGGCTTCTACCATGGGTTCCATCAAAATCGCTCCGTCTGTCCTTTCGGCCGACATGGCCAACCTCAAGGGCGAACTCGACAAGATCGCCGGTGCCGACTACGTGCACTTCGACGTTATGGACGGTCACTTTACCGGCAACCTCACCTTTGGCGTTGACATCCTTAAGGCCGTCAAGCGCTCCACCGATGTACCGGTCGACGCGCACCTCATGGTGACGAACCCCGACGAGACGGTCGATTGGTACGCCGACGCCGGTGCCGACATGATCACCGTGCACTACGAGGCTTCCACGCACCTGCACCGCACGCTCACGCATCTGCAGCAGCGCGGCGTCAAGGCCGGCGTGGTGCTCAACCCCGCCACCCCCGTGTGCGTGCTCGAGAGCATCATCGACGTCGTCGATATGGTACTGCTCATGAGCGTGAACCCGGGCTTTGGCGGCCAGAGCTTTATCCCGGGCACCATCGCAAAGCTTCACGAGCTCAAGGCCATGTGCGAGCGCCACGGCGTGTCGCCCCTGATCGAGGTCGACGGCGGTATCTCTTCCAAGAACATCGCCGAGGTCGTCAAGGCCGGCGCCAACGTGCTCGTGGCCGGCTCCGCCGTATTTAAGTCCGAAGATCCCGCTGCCGAGGTTGCGCTGCTGCAGAAGCTGGGCAACGAGGCCGCACAGGAGGCATAAACCCTTATGACCGCAGGTCAAAACCGCATACCCGTGAATCTTGACTATGCCGCCTCGACGCCAATGCGCGCCGAGGCGCTCCTTGCGCAGCGCGAGTACGACGACAGCGAGCTTGCCGGCGTCAACCCCAACTCGCTGCATTCGCTCGGCCGCAAGGCTGCCGCGCGTCTGGAGGTTGCACGTCGCGAGATCGCCCGCAGCTTTGGCGCGCACGTCCGCCCGTCCGAGATTGTACTGACCAACGGCGGCACCGAAGCCAACCAGCTGGCGCTGCTCGGTCTTGCCGAGGGCGCTCGTCAGCGCGATCGCAAGCGCGGTCGCGTAATCGTTTCGGCCATCGAGCACGATTCGATTCTGGACAACCTGCCGCTGCTGCGTGCCGCCGGCTTTACCGTCGACCTGGTGCAGCCCTGCCGCGCGGGCTACGTTGAGCCTGCCACGCTTGTCGAGCTGCTAGGCGACGACGTGGCGCTCGTGAGCATTATGGTCGCCAACAACGAAACCGGCGTGGTGCAGCCCATCCGCGAGCTTGCCGCAGCTGCGCACACCGCAGGTGCCCTGTTCCACACCGATGCCATCCAGGGCTACTTGCATATTCCACTCGATGTCACCGAGCTGGGCGTCGACGCCATGTCCGTCGCAGCCCACAAGATTGGCGGTCCCGTGGCATCTGGCGCACTCTACCTTAAGAGCCGCACGCCGCTGCGCCCGCGCATCTTCGGCGGCGGACAGGAGGCCGGTCGTCGTGCCGGCACGCAAGACCTGCGCACGCAGCTCGCCTTTGCCGCTGCCGCCTCGTCTCTGACGCCCCATGTGGCTCAGGAGCGCGCGAAGCTGCAAGCCCTTTCCGACAAGCTCTACGCCACGCTTACGGCCCATCCGCGCATTCACGCCACCATGGGTGACTACGCGCAAGCCGACCGTCTGCCCGGCATGTTATCGATCTACATTGACGGCATGGACTCAGAGGAACTCATCATCAAGCTCGACGCCGCCGGCTTTGAGGTTTCGGCCGGCTCGGCGTGCTCGAGCGGCAGCATGGACCCGAGCCATGTGCTCAGCGCCATGGGCATTGGTCGCGAGCAGGCACTAGGTGCACTGCGCATTTCCTTTGACGACCGCGTGAATCCGGACGATCTGGACGAGTTTGCCCAGACGCTGCTCTCGATCGCAGGTGCCGCATGATCGTCGCCGAGCTCGAGCGCGCGCTACTGGCACGCTATCCCAAGACGGACACCGAGCCCTGGGACCACGTAGGACTCTCCGTTGGCGATCCGGCCGCGGAGATCACCGGCGTTGCCTGCGCACTCGATGCGACTGAGGCTAATGTTCGCCGCGCCCAAGAAGCAAGCGCCAACGTGCTGCTGACGCATCATCCCATATACATCAAGGCACCCGAGGCCTTTTGTCCGGCGGATGCCACACGACCCCAGTGCAGTGCGGCCCTCTACGAGGCTGCCCGCTGCGGGGTGAGCATTATCTCGCTCCACACCAACCTGGACCGCTCGCACGAAGCCCGTGTCTGCCTGAGCAAGCTGCTGGGTGCCGCACCCGTGAGCTCACTGGAGCACGTGGACGACCCCGAGGCCACCGGCCTGGGCGCACTTGCAACGCTCAACGACCCGTGCACGCTGCGCGATCTTGCCACCCGTGCTGCCACGGCCTTTGGCAGCGACCCGCGTGTGTGGGGCAAAGCTGATCGCCCGTGCCGCACCGTCGCCATTTTGGGCGGCTCCCTGGGCGACTTCGGAGAGCTCGCCATCGCCGCGGGCGCAGATGTTGTCGTGACGGGCGAGGCGGGCTACCACGTGGCGCAAGACCTTGCCTTGCGCGGGCTGTCGGTGATCTTGCTCGGCCACGACCGCTCCGAGGAGCCGTTCGTTGATATATTGATGAACTCTGCAGTTGACGCCGGGGTCGACCCCCGTCATGCGATTAAAATACTGAACCCTTGCCAATGGTGGACTGTGACAAAAGGAGAGAACTTATGAGCGCCGGCGCTACGCTACTCAAGCTGCAACAGATCGATTTGGAGCTCGCCCGCAACAAGAGCGAACTTGCCAATATGCCGGAGCTCAAGGAGCTCGCTTCCAAGCGCAAGACCTATGTAAAGCTCAAGGCCGAAATGACCAAGCTCTACGCTCAGCGCAAGGACCTGGATATTGAGCTCGACGATCTCAACACCACCGAGATCCAGACCAATAACGCCATTGAGGCCGCTAAGAAGCGCCACGTCGACGGCTCTGACTATCGCGAGGTTCAGGACCTGGAGAACGAGCTCGCCACCCTGGCCAAGCGCCTGGACAAGATCGAGCACACCCGCAAGGACGTCGTAGTCGCCCACAAGGAGGCGCTCGACCGCGAGGCTCGCGCACAGGCAATCATCGCCAAGTTCGAGGAGGGCGTGAAGGCCGACACCAAGGCCGCCCGCGCCAAGGCAGCCGACCTCCAGGCCCAGATCGATGCCGCCACCAAGGAGCGCACCGCGCTGGCCGCTACGCTGCCCACCGACGTGCTCAGCGACTACGAGCGTCTGCTCAAGCAGTTCCGCGGCTTGGCCGTCGAGACCATCCAGGGCAACATCCCCACGGTCTGCCACACCGCGCTGCAGGCATCGTCCATGAGCGACCTCAACCACGACGGTAGCGAGATTACGCACTGTCCGTACTGCCACCGCCTCCTGGTGCTCCCGAGTAAGGAAGCCTAGCGATGACGGCGGCATCCAACAATTCAATGCAACTTGAGGGAAAAACGATCCTGCTGGGCATTACCGGCGGGATCGCCGCCTATAAGTCGTGCAATATCGTGCGCCTGCTGCAAAAGCGCGGCGCACGTGTCAAAGTCGTTATGAGCGAGCATGCCACGGAGTTTGTGGGGCCGCTTACCTTCCGCGCGCTCACCAACGAGCCGGTCGCGGTTGGGCTATTCGACGATCCTTCCGACCCCATCCACCACATTTCGCTGGCGCAGGAGCCCGATCTGGTGGTCGTGGCGCCCGCGACGGCCAATATCATCGCCAAGATGGCCAACGGCATTGCCGATGACCTGATTTCTACGACGCTACTCGCCACGCCGCGACCCATTGTGATCGCGCCGGCCATGAACAATGGCATGTGGAAGGCGCCGGCAACCCAGGCCAATATGGCCACGCTGCGCGACCGCGGGGTGCACGTGGTTGGGCCCGGTAGTGGCTACCTTGCTTGCGGCGACGTGGACACGGGGCGCATGAGCGAGCCCGAGGACATCGTCGAAGCCATCTGCGAGGTGCTCAATCCCGTGCCGCAAGACCTGGCGGGCAAGCGCATCGTCATCACTGCCGGTCCTACGCACGAACCGATCGACCCCGTGCGTTTTATTGGAAACCGATCGTCGGGCAAGATGGGCATCGCCCTGGCGGGGAAGGCCGCTCGCCGCGGTGCCGAGGTCACGCTCGTGCTGGGACCGACATCGCTCGATGTTCCCCGCGGCGTGGCGTGCGTAAGCGTGCAGACCGCCGCAGAGATGCTGCAGGCGGCGCTGAGCGCCTTCCAGACGGCCGACGCTGCCATTTGCGCCGCCGCCGTCGCCGACTACACGCCGGCGGCCCCGGCGGACCATAAGCTCAAAAAGGCCAACGAGCGCCTGGATCGAATCGAGCTCGTCGAGACCGTTGACATCTTGGCCGAACTCTCACGCCAAAAGGGCGATCGCCTCGTAATCGGATTTGCTGCCGAGACCGATAACGTCGTCAAGTACGCCGAGCGCAAATTGGCACGCAAAGGCTGCGATGCCATTATCGCCAACGATGTCTCACGCGCCGATTCGGGCTTTGGAACCGATACCAACAAGGCCTGGATTGTGAGCACAACGGGTACGAAAGAACTTCCCGTTCTAACAAAACCCCAGCTCGCAGATACAATTTTGGACTTGCTTCAAAATTTATAAAAAAGTTCTTGCACAAGTCTAAAGTTTCGGGTTAATATACTCCCTGTTGCGAGCGAGAGCAGAGCAACAAACAAAAGCTTCGGGACGTGGCGCAGCTTGGTAGCGCACTTGACTGGGGGTCAAGGGGTCGCTGGTTCGAATCCAGTCGTCCCGACCAGAAGTTTGCAGGTCAGGCATCTAGTGCCTGACCTTTTTTGTTTTAAGCAATTGCTTAATTTTGATTAAGCAACGGGGTGCCAAAAATCTACCTGAGCGATAATCGCCTTTTGCGGTTACTTGCGCATTTTGCACACGCTTGAGCCGATTTATTAACGCGATATGAATCTACATACGCGTAGTTGGTATACAGCCGAGTACAGGCTGTATTTATCGCGGCGATTTACACAGATATAGCGACTGTAACGGACAAGCGTGTCGCTGTATTTATTCCAGTAGTTCACTTGACCGGTGGGCAAGTGGGCGATTGCAACGATATGCCAAACGGTATGGGCTCTATACGAGGACGCCGCAGAGGTAATGGCGGGGGAGTGCGGCAAGCGCTCTGAGAGCTGCTGTATGACCCCATTTCTCCTTAACTCGATAATTTGCGTTTCAAGCCACGAATCGGTCGAGCAATTGCCAAAAGTAAGGCCCATGCAGGATTGCACGGGCCTTACATCAGATCAAATTTGAGCTAGAAGCACCAAACGGGGCAGACGCAACACCATCTCGTCGCGGCCTCGGCGAGCGACATATCGCAGTCGAGGTAGACATCGAGGAAATCGTCAGATCCCGCACAGGGGGACCGCGATGGTGGCCACCGCACCGCCCGAGGGGCCGTTGGCGAGCGAGACGGATCCCCCGTGGGCGCTCGCGGCCTCGGAGGCGACGTGGAGGCCGAGCCCGTAGTGGCGGCCTTCGTCACGCGAGGAGCGGGAGGAGTCGTCTGTGAAGAGGCGCTCGCAGCCGCGTTCGAGGGCGGCGGGAGAAAAGCCCGGTCCGTCGTCGGCAACCTCGATGACGAGGTGCCCGCCCGCGACGTCGCAGGAGACAGCCACGCGCGAGCGTGCGTGCTCGGCGGCGTTGGCCACGAGGTTCGCGGCGGCTCGCGCCAGGGCGGTTCGGTCGAGCGCGGCCTCGGGCGCGCCCGCGACAGCGGGGCCCGTGGCCGCGTCGAGCGTCACGCCTCGCGCCCGGGCGATCTGGGCGGCCTCGGCGAGGACCTGCTCGCAAAGCTCGGCCGGCCGCATGGGGGCCCTCTCCGCCCCGCCGGACCCGCGCGAGGCCTCGATGAGCAGGCGCACGTAGCCGTCGAGCCTTTCGACACTGCCGGCTATGTCGCGCGCGGCGGCCGCGAGGTCGGCGTCTTTCTCGTCTTCCAGCTCCTCCGCTACGAAGTCGGCGTTGGCGCGCAGCACGGTGAGCGGCGTCTTGAGGTCGTGGGCGAGCGACGTCATCTGCTCGCGCTGCCCCCGCTCCGCGGCCCAGCGGGCCTCGAGCGACTCGGCGAGGGAGGCCCGCATGGCGTCCATCGCGGCGAGGACGTCGTTCACCTCGCGCACGTTGGTGCTGCCGACCGCGAAGTCGAGCTCCCCCGCGCCGACGCGCCCCGCCGCCTCCGCGAGCGGCGCCATCTTGCGCGAGATCACGCGGCTCGCGCGGCGCGCGACGAGCGCAAGCGCAAGTGCGCTTCCCGCCGTGGCGCCGACGAGCATGAGGTTCTGCGGGTTGGGAAGCAGGCCGGCGAGGTCGCGCGAGACCCACTGCGGCAGATACTCGCTGACGAGCGCGCAGGCCCCGCCACCTTTGAGCGGGAACGCGGCGTAGGTAACGCCCGAACCCCCGCCCTCGATCTCCACTGTGCCCGGATCCGCGGCGAGTGCCGTACGAGCCATTTCCTTCGCGTCCTCGAGCCGCGTGCTCTCGAGGTCTGTCATCAGCACGTTTCCGTCCTTGTTCAGGATGAGGTAGCGGTACGCCGTCGGCACGTCCTGCTGCCCGCAGACGCCGTCGCGTGCCAGGCCCTCCGCGACCTCGCGCGCATTGGCCGGCCCCCAGCTTGCCTCGTAGACGAAGCCCGCGTTGATCGCCACAGAGAGCATCATGAACGAGGCGAGCCACGCCGTGGCGACTGCCGCGAACGCGTAGGCGAAGTAGCGCGCGATGACGAAGGAGAGCGGCATGCCCCCGCGACCTCGCGCCCCGATCCTCAGGGCTGCCACTTGT
This sequence comes from Collinsella sp., assembly GCA_019425045.1. Lineage (GTDB taxonomy): Bacteria > Actinomycetota > Coriobacteriia > Coriobacteriales > Coriobacteriaceae > Collinsella. The sequence goes on along the minus strand of JAHYYI010000024.1, from coordinate 7,205 downwards.
ACCCCATCCCCCAGACGGTCGCGATCGGATCGGCGCCGGCCTCGGAGAGTTTCCTCCGGGCGCGACTGACCTGCATGGATATGGCCGCGTCGTCGGCGTCGCTCTCCCAGCCGAGCACCGCCTCGCGTATCTGCGCGCGGCTCATGACCTGCCCGGGATGGCGGGCGAGGTACTCGCAGATGGCGTACTCGGTGGGCGTGAGCGGCACGGCCTCGCCGCCCACGGCGAGGCCGCGCGCCCTGAGGTCGATCCGCACCTCCCCGAAGGAGAGGGCGTGCGAGCGCGGCCGGCGCTCACGGCGTAGATGGGCCGCGACCTTGGCGCGCAGCTCCGCGGCCCCGAAGGGCTTGCGGACGTAGTCGTCGGCGCCCAGGCCGTAGGCGGCCACGGCATCCTCCTCGGCCACGCGAGCGGTCAGGAAGACGATGGGGCCGTCGAAGTCCGGGCGGATCTGCCGCACGAGCTCGAAGCCGTCGAGCCCCGGCATCATGACGTCGCAGAGCACGAGGTCGAAGCGCGAGAGGTCCATCCCCGGGACCGCCGTCGGGTCCTCCGCCTTGACGACCTCATGGCCGTCGCGGCCGAGGACGCGCGCAAGCGCGTCGAGGATCGCCCGTTCATCATCCACTGCCAGTATCCTCGCCATGTTCGACCTCCTGAAACTCTCGTCGGAATTGTACTAACGCCGCGCTCAGCGGTCCAGAGCCCTGCGCGCAGCCACGGGTGTCTCGGCCGCGTCGCACGCGCGGTAGCGCACGCCCGAGCCGCCGCGCGCCTCGATCTCGAGCCAGCCCTCGCCGTCCGACTCCCGCCCGAAGAAGATGAGCTGGAGCTCTCGGACATTGCCTCTGTCGTCCGCCGCGTCCACCAGGTAGACGTAGTTTGCCCCCGCCCCGGTGGCGTCGGCGTAGGAGCTCGCGTGGCTGCCGGGCTCGGGCGCGGGCGCCCACATGGCGATCTCAGGGTTAGGCAGCACGCGGTCGGCGATCGAGCGCAGCGCCGACCCCCAGCCGGCGTCGAGCAGGGCATTCCCGCCCAGGACGAGCGCTGCGGAGAGGAGGACGAACATGGCGGCGAGCGGCTTCCTACGCATCTACCCTCCCGTCCTCGAAGCGGCAGAACCAGGCAAGAAGGACGGCGTCGGCTGCCAGGGTGAGAACGAGGCTAGCGAGCGCAGTCGTGAGGAGAGGGCCCGCCGCGCGTGCGGCGTCGATGAAGGCCTCCACCCCGAGCGACCCCAGGCGCGCGGGCCAGGCGAGCGGCACCCAGCTCAGGGGCGTCGCCAGAGCGCCGGTGAGCTCGCCGGTCATGAGGCCGTGCGCAAGTCCGCCCACCGAGAAGAACGCGAGGAGCACCCCCGCCGCGCCGGCGCCGATGGCGGCGTTGCGGCCGAGGCGCAGGGCCACGCCGAGCCCCAGCGCGTAGAGGGGCAAGCTGCCCAGCACGATGCCCGCCCAGGCGGCCGCAAGCGGAGCGGGCCCGAGCGGCAGGCGCCCGGCGACGGCGAGCACGGCCCCGAACACGCCGAGCGCCACGGCCAGCGCGCCCGCGCCGAGCGCCGCAAGGGCGAGCAGCTTCGCCGCGACGGCGCGCCCGCGCGAGGGGACCGCCGTGAGGTTGGCGAGGCGCCCGGCAGCGCGCTCCTCGTCCACGGCGAGCCCGCAGACGATGGCGGACATGAGCGGCATGAGGGCGCCGAGGAACTGGGCGCAGGCGTCCGCGCCCAGCGCCGGGTCCCATCGGGTTACGGAGAAGTACTCGCCGCAGGCAAGACCGGCTGCCAGGCCGCAGGCGAGGTGCACCGCCGAGAGCGGGGAGCGCGCCAGGCGCAGGGCCTCGGAAAGCAGGGCCCGCGGGAGAGTCATGCGCGGCGTCGGATCGGAGAGTCGTGTCATGGCCATCACCTCTCCTCGGAGTGCGCAAACCAGGCCGCGCCCGCCGCCGTGAGCGCGGCGAACGCGAGCGCACTGACCGCAAGGCCCGCCAGCGTGAGCATGCCGTCCGCCGTGAGCGCCCCGCCGAGCGCCATGTCCGCCGCGAGCGGCTCGCCGCTCGGCAGCACGGGAATGAAGCTCGTGGGGATGACCATGCTCGCCGACGGCGGAAAGAGCTGCGGCAGCGGCATCAGCGACCAGGCGAACCCACCCACGAGCTGCGCGGCGAGCGGGCAGAAGATGCCCGCGAGCATGCCGAGCCGCGCCGTGAGGAAGAGCCCTGCGGGGATCATCCACGCCGCGGTCACCGTGTTGGCGAGCGCGCAGAGGAGCATCGTGAGCGTGCCCGCGGCCGTGAGACCCTGCGAGGAGAACGCCGATCCCGCGAGGTAGATGCCGAAGACCACGAGGTTCGAGAGCGTGCAAAGAGCAAGGCACCAGAGCGCCTTGGCCCACCAGGCGCGCCCGAGCGGGAAGCCCAGGCCCAGAAGCCCCCGCATCCGCGTGCGAGCGTCCGCCCGTGCGACGCACGCCACCACGAGCGTTAGAGACACGGGCAGGAAGAGCGCGTACCAGTAGTTCCACGCACTAAAGATCTGCACGCCCCGGTAGGGCATCGCGCCGAGCAGCGGCATCGGCAGCGCCATGAGCACGGCCAGGCGAACCGGTGCCGCGTGGCGCGACTTCAGGGCCTCGGCGCGCAGGCCCGCGAGCAGGCCGCCTTTCTCGCCCGTCATGCCGCCACCTCCCCGCGTGCTCGTCGCCCTTCCCGACAGAAGCTCATGAAGAGTTCCTCGAGGTCCTGCCCGGGCCGAAGCGCATCCTCGTAGGCGAGGCGCCCCCCGCAGATGATGCCGATGGTGTCCGCCATCTGCTGCACCTCGGAGAGGATGTGGCTCGAAACGATCACCGTCGTACCCGCCGCCGCGAAGCCGCGGATCTGGTCGCGCAGCTCCTCGATGCCGATGGGGTCGAGGCCGTTGGTGGGCTCGTCGAGCACGAGCAGGCGTGGCCGGGCGATCAGCGCCAGCGCGAGCCCCAGGCGCTGCCGCATGCCCATCGAGAAGCGCCCGGCGCGCTTCTTCCCGGTGTCCGCGAGGTCCACGGCGGCGAGCACCTCATCTATGCGGCTCTCGGGAAGGCCCAGCAGCGTGGTGCGCACGCGCAGGTTCTCGCGCGCGGTGAGGTTGGGGTAGAGCGGCGCCTCCTCGATGAGGCTGCCGATTGCGTAGAGGTCCTCGCGGCGCCAGGCGTGCCCGGCAAAGAGGATCTCCCCGGCCGTCGGCCGCAGCATCCCGCAGATCATCTTGAGCGTTGTCGACTTGCCGGCGCCGTTGGGACCGAGCAGCCCGTACACCTCGCCCTCGCGGATATGAAGGCTCACGTCGGCCACGGCGTCCTGCGCCTGGTCGCCGCGGCCGAAGCGCTTGGTGAGCCCGCGCGTCTCGAGCATGTAACCCATGGGTTTATCCTTTCTCTTCCGGGCGCGCGGGCCGAGCCACCGTGCCCGCGCGCCTTACCTTTCGGGTTCACCATCCACGGTGGGGCGCGTTTCTAACGAAGCCGTAACGGCCGTTGGGCTCTTTTGGCGCCAACCCTTCTCGACCCGCACATCATGATTAATTTGCTTAAGGCAACAACTTTCCCGATAGATGTAATCACCGAATCAAAACGTGTACATCAGCCATCAAAGATGCCGAAAAATGTCATATTTGGAGGCTGATGTACACAAATGCAGAATCCCGCACAACCCAGTAGCATCCTCCATATGTCTGGACTCTCTATGCTTACGCTGGATAGACATCGCCGGAACGGGTATAGTATCGAAAGTTTTGTCGTTAACCAGCGGGGGAGTCCTGTGGGCATCAAAAAGAAGATCAAAAAGGAGCTTATCGGCACTTCCGATTACCCGTCGAATAAGATCTTTACGATCTCCAATTTCATCACCTTTACGCGCCTGATCCTCACCCTGGTATTTCTGTACCTGTTTGTGACGGATAACAACCGCGTCATCGCCATCGTTATCTACGCCGTTGCCGCCTCTACCGACTGGATGGACGGTCAGATCGCCCGCATGACCAAGACGGTCTCGTGGCTCGGCAAGGTCATGGATCCCATCTGCGACCGTGCGCTGCTGTTCACCGGCGTACTTGGGCTGGTGGTCCGCGGAGAGCTGCCCATCTGGGTCTGCGTGCTCATTATTGGCCGCGACATCTATCTGGGCATCGGCACGCTTATCGTTCGTCATTATCACCGTCGCCCCATCGATGTCGTCTTTCCCGGAAAGATTGCCACTGCACTGCTCATGACCGGCTTCTCGCTCATGCTGCTCGGGTTCCCCGTTATTGACGGCCTGCATCTTTTACCTTCAACCCTTACGGCCTTCCCGGGCCTCAACGGAAGCTCGGTGCCCCTCGGCATCTTCTTTGTGTACGGCGGCGTGATCTTCTCCATGCTCACGGCTGTCATCTATTCCATTAAGGGCGGAGTGGCCATTAAACAGGCTCTCGCGCATCCCGAGGACGAGGACATCGACTTTCTGAACCCTGAAATCGAAGACTGATTCGTTGGGGTATGATTACGTACGGTTCATTATTTGCGGCACGTCCGCGATAAGTTAGGGGTTGTCATGGACAACATGGTTAACAATATGCCTCAGAATGATAAGACTGCTGACGCTACCTGCGTATTCCGCGTGCCTTCAAGCGACGTCACCGTTCCCGACCTCATGGCCAACGTGCGCATCACCGCCCCCGTTCTGTCCATCGTCAAGGGTCCGCAGACTGGTGCCGCCTTTGAGCTCGAGGACGACGTGACCACCATCGGCCGCGATCCTGCGAACGGCATCTTCCTCAATGACATGACCGTTTCGCGCAGCCACGCGCGCATTATTCGTGAGGGGCTCCAGGCTCGCATCGAGGACTTGGGCTCGCTCAATGGCACCTGGGTCGACGGTGCCATCGTCAATGCAGCCCCGCTGCACGATGGTTCATCCGTCCAGATCGGTACGTTTACGCTCATCTACCACGAGAGCACGCCGGAGCGCATCGAAACCGGTGAGTAGGGCATGGCCGAACGCAACTATTTGAGTATCGGCCAAGTCGTCAACCTTCTTCGAGGCGCATACCCCGATCTTTCGAACTCAAAAATTAGATTTCTAGAGGATGAGGGGCTCATTACCCCTCATCGTACGCCTAAGGGATACCGTCAGTACTCCAAGGAGGACGTTGATCGCCTGGAGGTCATTCTGCACCTGCAGAAGACCCGCTACATGCCGCTCAACGTGATTAAGCAGCGCTTGGAAAACGCTACGGACCTGTCAACGCTCGCCTACGAGGTGGGCTTACTGTCCGATGTTCCGCTCAAGACGGAGCCCAAGGAGACCAAACAAAAGCTGCATCCCATCGAGACCATTCCCGATATGTTGGGCGTCGAGATTTCGTTTATCCGCTCGCTCGCCGAGAACGACCTTATTCGCATCATCAAGAGTCCGCAGAATCGTGAGCTCGTCGATGGTCGCGATTTTCCGATCATCCGTTACTGCTCCGAGCTGTCACGCTTCCATATCGAGCCGCGCAACCTGCGTCAGTACGTGTCTTCCGCCAACCGCGAGTCCTCGATGTTTGAGCAGGTGCTCGTGAGCATGCTCGGCATGGATACCTCCGATGACGAGCGCGACGCCAAGCTCGAGCGTGCGTTTAAGAAGCTTCACGACCTGACGGAGGGCGTGCACACCGCGCTGCTCAAAAACCGCGTTTTTGAGTCGCTCAACGCCGTGGTCGAGGACGCCGACATCGATGCACTCGATGAGGAAATCGCTCGCTCCGAGTCCACCAAGGCCAAAAACGAAGAAACTGCCGCGCCTGCTTCGCACGAGGATTCTCTCGTAAAGCCGCTCAAGGTCGTCGCCCCTTCGCACTCCGGCACCGTCACCGCGGGCAAATAACCGCTGCTGATATTTCGGCAACTCATTGAAAGGTCATGCAATGTACGACTTCGAATCTCAAATCGTCGACATCCCCGACTATCCCGAGCCCGGAGTCGTCTTTAAAGACATCACGCCGCTCTTTGGCAATCCCGAGGCGCTCAAAGCCATGACCGATGCCCTCGCCGAGCACTTTGCCGGCATGGGGATCACCAAGGTCGTGGGTCCCGAGGCTCGCGGCTTTATGGTTGGCGTACCGGTGGCTGTAGCCCTTGGCGCCGGCTTTGTTCCCGCACGTAAACCGGGCAAGCTGCCGCGCGAGACCGTAAGCCAGAGCTACGAGCTCGAGTACGGCACCGATTCAATTGAGATCCATGCCGACGCTATCAGCTCTAAAGATACCGTGTTGATTCTGGACGACTTGGTCGCGACGGGCGGAACCGTCGAGGCAACAGGTAAACTGGTGCGAGATATGGGCGCAAAGCTTATCGGTTACGGTTGTATACTTGAGCTTGCGTTTCTCAACCCGCGCGAGAAGCTCACGCCGTCTGATGACGATGTGGAGCTCTTTAGCCTGGTGACGGTAGGCTAGCCGTTACCCTTAGTTACTGGAAAGGAAGCTACATGCGCACAGCAAACACGCACAAAAACATGGCACGCTGCGCTGCTACGGCAACCCTCGCTTGTGTTTTGGGCTTGGGCCTCGCGGCTCCTGCCTACGCCGATACCGCATCCGACCTTGCCGCTGCTCGTACCAAGCTCGAGCAGATCGGCACCCAAACCCAGCAGATTTACGATGAGCTTGCCACGCAGACGCAGGCGCTCGATCAGACTGCCGGCGAGATCACGCAAAAGCAGCAGGAGATCGCCGATGGTCAGGCCAAGCTCTCGACCTATGTCGCCGGCGAGTACAAAACCGGCGGTCTGAGCCTGCTTCAGGTTTTGACGGGTGTCGATGATCTGAGCGATATGCTCAACCGTCTGTTCTACTACGGCAAAGTTTCCGATAAGCAAGCTCAGACCATTCAAGAGGTCAAGGAGCTTAAGCAGCAGCTCACCGATAAGCAGGCCGAGCAGGAGAAGAACGTCGCCGCGACGCAAAAGAAGGTCGACGAGCTCAATGCCCAGCAGGCTGAGGCTCAGAGTGTCGTGAACTCCCTGGATTCGCAGCTGCAGGCCGAGCTCGCTGCCGAGGCCGAGGCCAACGCTGCGCTGCAGGCTGGCATTAATGCTAGCACCGCCGAAAAGGCCACGGTGAGCAACGACACCGCCGGTACGACCGAGAACACCAACAATGGCGGCCAGACCAACAATAACAACAACCAGGGCGGCAACACGCCGGCTCC
>JAHYYI010000023.1:28003-32065 GCA_019425045.1 Collinsella sp. | reverse complement strand
GGGTAGTTCTGTAGAGAACACCGTTGCCGCCGGTAACCAAGCGGTCGTAAAGACGGCTGCCCAGCTGGCCGAGGAGTCGGCAAAGCAGCTCAAGGACGCTCAGGCCGCCTACGATGCCGCCCAGAAGAAGGCCGACGCGGCGGGCCAGTCTCAAAAGCAAGCGCAGCAGCAAAAGAATCAGGCCTCGCAGGCCGTGACCGATAACGCCGCCGAGCAGAACGAGGCCGAGGTAGCCGCGCTTCAGGAGAAGATCGACGAGCTTAAGGCAGCCGTCGAAAAGACTGAGCAGCAGCAGAAGAAGCTGGGCAACCTGAACGATCAGCTCGAACAGGCCAACAAGAGTGTCGAGGATAAGACCCAGGCGCTCAAGGACGCCAAGGCAAAGCAGGATGAGGCCAAGAAGGCCCTCGATGATGCCCAGGCCAAGCTCGAGGCCATGGGTATGGACGAGTACGAGGCCGCCAAGAAGGCCGTCGAGGACGCGCAGGCAAAGCTCGATGACGCCAATAAGGCCGTTACTACTGCACAGGACAATCTGGACCAGGCCAAGGCTGCCGAGGCCAGCGCCCAGCAGGAAAAGCAGAATACCGAGGCAGCTTTGACGACTGCCCAGGCCAAGAAGCAGGAGACTGCCGCTGCTCTCGCAGCCGCAACCGCCGCGCGCGATAACGCCCAGCAGAAGTTCGACCAGGCGCAGGCCGCGCTCGATGCTGCCGTCTCGGGTACGGGTGTTGACCTGAGTGCGCTTGAGGCCGCCAAGAAAGCTGCTGCTGGTGAGCTCAAGACCGCGCAGGCGGAGCTCAATGTCGCGACGGATGCCGACGCCACCGCACAGACAAATCTGCAGGTCGCCCAGGCTGCCGTCGCTGCCGCGCAGGAGAAGGCCAACGCCGCCAACGCTGCTGTGGCATCTGCCCAGTCTGCATACGATGCGGCAAACAAGGAGTACAACGCCGCCGCCAGCGAGCGCGACGCCCCAGCAGACCGAGGCCGACAAGAAGGCGGAGTACGATAAGCTTGTCGAAGTTCGCAAGCAGAAGCGCAGCGAGTGGGAGGCAGCCTGCGCTGCTTCGAACGCCGCGGAAAAGGCTTATGGCGCTGCTAATGTCCAGGTTGAGGCTCTTGAGCAGCTGATTGCTGACCTCAAGTCCAACATGACCGTTGACCAGGAAGTCATCAGCCAAGGTATACTCGGCTTCATGAACTATATTAGCGACGGCAGCCAGTTCACAGCCACGCAGAAAAAGAACGCCCAGGATGCCGTATCGATGCTGACCGGTGCCGAGGACAAGGCCGAATGGTATGACCGGTACGTCGATCATGACATGTCTCGCGACACCAATCCGCTTTCCTTGGAGCAGATGCGCAACGCCCTGACTTACCTCGATACCCAGAACAACCTCCGCAAGGCGAACGGTCAGTCGGCGCTCAGCGTCAGCCTCCGCATGACTGCGGCAGCCGCCCTTAATACATCATATTCATCGAACATCTGGGGACACTCAGGCTGCTACTGGGATAACGGTGAAAATCTTGCCGGCGGAGGCGGCGCATATACCGGCGGCGAGACCGAGGATACACTCGGTTGGCCCTACACCGGCCTCTACACACAGGAGAAGGAGGCATTCGATAAGTACGTCGCACAGTATGGCGATGACCTCGATAGCCACCGATATGATGCCTATTACATCTACCAGAACTACAACAGCATCTACCATGAGTGTGGGCACTATCTCAACATCATCGATTCCGCCACGGAAACTATCGGCATCGCGACCGGTAGCGGTAAGAACACCGATTCCGAGGTAACCGTATTCGATTACAGCGCTGATAGCACTCAGGCTGATTTCACTGTCCCCGAGTTCAAGAAGCTCCTCAACGACTACATCGACTCTGCCTATAACGCTGGCGGCACGCAGGCGCAGAAGGCGCAGCTCAAGGAGCTTCAGGGCAAGCTCGCCGAGGCGCAGAAGAACTTTGGAACTACTAGGGAAGCTTACTTCGCAGCTGTAAACGGGCAGGATGCCGCCCAGGACGCTTTCACCGCAGCAGATGTGAACATGAACACCGCCAAGGGCGAGTACGAGAAGGCCAAGTCCGGCACCGCCGCCGCGAAGACGGCATACGACGCCGCGAAGGACGCACTCGGCGGAATCGACATCGAGTCCCTCAAGCAGAACCTCGATGCCGCCAAGGGCGAGGCCGCTACTGCCCAGGCAGCTCTCGATAAAGCAAACGCCACGCTTGCCGACAGCAAGACGAAGGCAGCCGAGGCCGCTGCTCACAAGGCGAAGGCTCGCAGCGCCCGCGACGCCGCCAAGGTAAAGTCCGATCAGGCCAACGAGGCGTATGACAACGCTACCGCTTCGGTCAAGGACCTTGCCGCCAAGTGCGATGCCGCCAAGACGGATCTTGCGAACAAGCAGGGCACGCTTAACGATGCCAAGAAGGCCGACGACACTGCCCAGGCTGGCGTTGACAAGGCTCAGGCCGCAGATGTGCACGCCGCGACCGCTCTTTCGGGCGCCAAGCAGGCAGTTGCCGCCAAGACGCAGACCCTGTCCGACGCACAGGCGAAGGCCAAGGCCGCCGAGGACGAGCTGGCCGGCGCAAACAAGGCCTTCGAGCGCTTCGCCGGTGCCCAGAAGGCGGTCGACGACGCCAAGGCCGCCTATGACGCTGCCGTCGCCGGTGTCGCCGATGCCCAGAAGCAGCTCGAGGCCGCCAACGAAGCCGTCGTCGATGCGAACTTCGAGATCGTCACGGCCAAGGCCGAGCTTGCCAGCGATGAGGCACTCAAGGCCGATCTTGAGGCTGTCGACCATAAGGCATCCCTTGCCGCGGGCACGACGGGCAACGAGAAGCTGGTTAAGCTGAACGCTGCCTACGCTCGCTATAAGGCTGCCGTCGATGCCGCCGCTGGTCTCAAGGCTGCTCTGAGCGATGCCGATGCCAAGCTGTCCGATGCCAACGACGCCTATGCCGCCGCGCTTGCCGAGCTTGGCGATGCCAAGGATGCCCTGGCTGCCGCGCAGGCCGAGTACGACAAGTATCATCCCAAGGCTGAGCCGCAGGCCAAGCCTCAGGTTGCGCAGGCTGCCGCAAAGGCTCCTGTCGCCAAGAAGAAGGCCACGGACGGTGCACTTGCTCAGACGGGCGATACCTCCGCGCTTGCGGGCGAGGTCTTCGTTATCGGCGGTATTACGCTCGTGGCTGCGGGCGTGACGCTGGGCGATCGTCGTCGCAAGCAGATGTAGCGTTTCGGGCGTAGATTCTGCAAACGAACTTCGGTTCATAGCGGGACCGTCTCGATAGCCAAACGATAAGGCCGGCGCGCTGTTAAACGCAGTGCGCCGGCCTTTCTTTGCGTTGGTATCAAAAAGCCCGGTCGATAGCCGCGAAAGCTACCGACCGGGCAAATCGAGGCAATATGGTTGCTGTCGAGCAGCTGCTCAGCTTAGCCCAGCAGGCTTAAGCCCACGGAGACAAACGCCAGGATAACGCCGACGATGGACTCGCCGCCGAGCAGGCCGCTGGCGACGACCAGGCCCTGCTCCTGGAAGGCGGCATCCTTGGAGGCCTTCTCCTCGTCCGAAAGACCGGCAGCGGCGTCGCGGCGTGCGGCCCACTTGTCGTAGGCGAGCTTGACGCAGGAGCCCAAGAAGGCCGTGAGCGACATGTAGAACGGCAGGTACACGCCTAGGCCGATCATCATGGCCGGAATGCCGAGCCAGTACATGACGATGCCGGCGATAAAGCCGCCCGCGAACCACGGCACGCTCGGGATGCCCGAGACCATGGTGGCGACGACGCTTGCCTGCGCGGCCACAAAGCTCTTGTCGGGGCCGAAAGCATCCGGACCATAGGCGGTGACGAGCGCGACCATGACGGCAGCGGCGACCAGGGCGCCCACGATGCCGCCGATGGCCTGGCCGATCCACTGCGCACGCGGATTGGTGCCCAGCACGGCGCCGGCCTTAAAGTCGTTCATGACGTCGCCCGCAAGGCCGCATGCCACGGCCACGATGCCGGCGATAAAGAACAGCTTGACCTGGGCGATCTGTG
>JAHYYI010000023.1:24759-27903 GCA_019425045.1 Collinsella sp. | reverse complement strand
GCCTCGTTGAGGCTGGCGTTGCCCATGAGCTTCAGGAAGAACAGCGAGATGACGGCAGCGAAAATAATCGGCCAGGGGAGTGCACCCATCTTGAGGGCCGTGTAGGCCGAGCTTGCCGTGATGATCACGCAGCCAAGGACGCCGATGACGACGCCGCGCAGCGTGAGTTGACCGCGCATCGAGGCGCGGTTCGAGGGATTGCTCATATAGAACTCCTTTGCGTATATCCGCTTCCCCCGCAAGCGCCGCTACGGATACGGCGCGGGAAGTCGGGTTACCAAGGGCCGCCGCGTGAGCTCGCGCACGACCGCGCACCAGTATAGCCGCAAGCTAGTCATTTTGGGATGACTGGTTTAGGTAGGCGATATACTGCTGGGCAGACGAAAGGAGCGCCGACGATGCTTAATGGGTGCGCATATATATTGACGGTCGACGTGGGCAACACGTTCATTCGCTTTGGCCTGTTTGCCGAGGATTCGGCCGCGGCACAGGAATGTCCGCTTGCGACGTGCGAGATCACGACGCCGTCGAGCATCACGGCCGACGAGGCACGCATGCGACTTGTACAGGTCATGGGCGCGCTCGCCGCCGATGCAGGTGTGCCCGGGGTGCTTGCACCCGCCGCGGCCGTGCTGAGCTGTGTAGTCCCGGCGCTCGAGCGCCCGTGGAAGGCGGCACTTTCCCGCACCTGCACGGGGCGCGTGCTCACCGTGGGGCCGGGTCTCAAGACCGGCATGCCTGTGCACTACGATGACCCGGCCGAGATCGGTCCCGACCGCATCGCCGATGCCGTGGCGGCCCGCGCCGTCTACGGCTCGCCGTGCATCGTGATTGACCTGGGCACGACGACCAATATCGAGGTCATCGACGCGCACGGTACCTTTGTGGGCGGCGTTATCGCGCCAGGCCTGGCCCTCGGCGCCCGTTCGCTTTCGGCCGCTGCGGCGCGCCTACCCCAGGTTGAGCCCTCGGCGCCAACGCACGTCATCGGACGCAACACGCGCGAGGCCATGCGCTCGGGCGTGGTTCTGGGCGAGGTGGCTCGCATCGACGGCATGCTCGACATGGTGCTTGCCGAGATGCGCGCGACCAAGGCCGCGGGGGAGGGCGACGTGCCCATCGTCATTACCGGCGACGACGCCGAGGCACTCGCGGCGTTGGTCGGCCACAGCCTGACGGTAGACGACGCGCTGACGCTGCGGGGTCTCGCCGAGCTCTACCGCATCAACCAAAAGCCCCGCCGCGTGTAAAAGTGAGGGCGCCGGTGGGACAAACGCCTCCACCTTTCACCTGCTACAATGGGTCAAACTATTGCGATTACGGAGGTGTCTGCCATGTCGGACGATCTTCATCAAACTTCGTCAGGCAAGCGCCTGGACGTCATTAGCTGGGACGAGTTCTTTATGAGCGTGGCCATCGCCGCGCAGCGCCGCAGCAAGGACCCCAACACGCAGGTGGGTGCGTGCATCGCCAACACCAACCACCGCATCCTTTCGGTGGGCTACAACGGCACACCCTCGGCGCTCAACGACGACTTTTTCCCGTGGGGTACGAGCGATGACCCGCTGCAGGACAAGCACAACTACGTGGTCCATGCCGAGGCCAACGCCGTGCTCAACTACCGTGGCTCGCTCAAAGACCTCGAGGGTTCCACGGTCTACGTCACGCTGTTCCCGTGCCACGACTGCGCCAAGATTTTGGCGCAGGTGGGCGTGGGCGAGGTCGTCTACCTGGACAACAAGTACGCCGACACCGATGACGGACGCATCAGCCGCCGCATCCTCGACTCCTGTGGCATCAGCTACCGCCAGGTTATCGTCGATGTTCACATCGGCACCGAGGGGCGGGCTCAGCAGTAGCGCGTGGCAACGCCAGCTGGCAACAAAAGGCAGCCAAAAGAGCCCCGTCCCAAATTGACTACTCGTGAAAGTCGCGTCTGCGCGCATGGACGGCTCGTGAGCGGGTACACGGCTGTAGTAACATAGCTTCTGTCCGCGGGCGCGCCCGCGTAATTGTGAGAAAGGAGCCCCTGTGGCTGTTAACGAAGAGCTGCTTAAGAAGGTTCTTGAAGAGATTCGCCCCAACCTGCAGGCCGATGGCGGCGATATGGAGTATGTGGGCGTTGACGACGAGGGCGTCGTCAAACTGGAGCTGCAGGGCGCTTGCGCCGGCTGCCCCATGAGCTCGCTGACCCTGTCCATGGGTATTGAGCGCATCCTGAAGGAGCATGTGCCCGGCGTTACCCGAGTTGAGCAGGTCAATGCCTCCGGCGAGGCCGAGGACCTGTACGACGAGTACGCGCCGTTCTAAGCTGCGAAAGCTGCGGACGGCATACTCCGCATAGACGTTACGCCCAAATATGCGGCTGCGAGCGCAAGGCCCGCGGCCGCATTTGTATGTAGGGAGTAGGAGGGTCGACATGCTCAACGACTTCTACCATATGCTTGATCCCGTCGCGATTTCGGCGGGGCCTATCACGATTTACTGGTATGGTCTGGCCTATGTGGTCGGCGCCCTGCTCACGGCGGTTGTCATGTACCGCACGCAGCGTCGCTGGGGTTTTAACATCACGATTGATGACCTGACGAGTGTCGTGGTCGGCGTGGTCTTTGGCCTTATCATTGGCGCCCGTCTGTTCTACGTCATTTTCTACGGTGATGGCTACTACTGGGCGCACCCGCTCGAGATCTTTGCCACCAACGAAGGCGGCATGAGCTTCCACGGTGGCCTGGTCGGCGGCATCTTGGGCGGCATCATCGTGTGCCGCATGTATAAGCTCGATGCATGGACTCTGGCAGACCTTGCCGTCATCGGCGCGCCGCTGGCCTTGTGTCTGGGCCGTTGTGCCAACTTTGTCAATGGTGAGCTGTGGGGCAAGCCGACCGATCTGCCCTGGGGTGTGGTCTTTGGCGGGACTGCGGGCGATATGCCGCGTCACCCCTCCCAGCTCTACGAGGCATTTCTTGAGGGCATCGTGCTCTTTTGCATTCTGCAGGTGCTCAGCCGCAAAAAGCCGCTGCTGCCTCAGGGTACGTTTATGGGCGTGTTCGTGATGGGATACGGCATCGTCCGCTTCCTCGTCGAGTTCGTGCGCGTGCCCGACGCCCAGCTTGGCTATCTGCTGGGCGGCGTCATCACGATGGG
>JAHYYI010000023.1:0-24659 GCA_019425045.1 Collinsella sp. | reverse complement strand
TGCGCGTGCCCGACGCCCAGCTTGGCTATCTGCTGGGCGGCGTCATCACGATGGGGCAGCTGCTGAGTCTTCCGCTCGTGATCGCCGGCCTGGCGCTCATCATCTTCGCGCGACACCGCAACCGTCCCCAGCGCATCTACCTCGACGCCTAACCACCACAAAGGGGACACAGGCACCTTTGTGGTGGTTTTGCTGAGTTTGATAGGTTTCTAGAAAGGCTTTCGGACTGTGAAGGATTCCGATCTCTCCACAACGGCTGCGCGCGACGCGGCCCGCATCGTCTGGTTTAAGCGCTACCCCGCCAAGCAGACGCTCATGGCATTTCTGCTCGCGCTGTTGGCGACCACGGCGTTTTCCATCGATCCCGCCCCGGTGTCGAGCAACGCAGTCTTGGCGATTGACCCCAAAGCCTCGGGCATGCTGTACGTGTGCTACGAGGTGCTCCTCTCGTTTGCCGGCCATACCGACGCGGTCATGCTGCTTGCACTTGCCTGCCTGCTCACCTTGCCGTTTCGCTACGTGTTCTTTGGCCGTGGCGACACCTGGCGTCCATCGATCATTCTGCCGTCGCTGTTCTTCGCCATCTGCATGGTGTTCGGCCGCAGCTACGATCTCACCGACTCGGCCGAGATTGTCCTTGGCGACAAAGCCCGCATCATCTGCGCCTGGATTGGCGGCGCGGGCTGGATGCTCTTGGCGGTCGTTGCCTTCTACCTTGCCTTTGAGTGTCTAGATTGGCTGAGCTCTCGGCGCATTCCGTTTTCCGAAGCGCACTTTGGCCGCGTATGGCGTGTGACTCACGCCGTGCTCTCGGTCCATCCCTTTGCCGGGCCCTTCCTGGTGCTTATGATCGCCTGGGCGCCCACGCTTATCGCTTCGCTGCCCGGTCTTTTTATGGGAGATACGGGTGCGCAGATTCGCCAGTGGTTCAACTACCCCAACGGCACGAGTGACTACCTGCGTCTGCTCAATCCCAATGTGTTGCTCAACGGACATCACCCCGTGGTGCACACGGCTATCATCGGTTCGTGCGTCCAGCTGGGGCTTTCACTGTTCAACAGCGCCAACGCAGGTCTTGCCATCTACACCTGTGCTCAGTTCGTCATCACGGCTGCCTGCATGGCCTATTCCATTTCGTCGCTGCGCAAACTGGGCGTGAGTCTGCCGGTTCGCGGTGCGATCCTGCTGTTCTTTGCGTTTATGCCGATGTTCTCTAACTACGCGGCGTTGCTCACCAAAGACGTGCTCTTTGCCGACGCGTTCTTGGTGCTGCTGGTACAGACCGTCAAGCTCGTGGCATGTGGCTTGCCCCGTCGTGATGCCAATGTCGAGCGAGCGGGCGAGAAGGCCCCCGTGCTCTTTGCGCGCCACGACTGGCTGCTGCTCGCTCTGGGCGCCATGGGTTCCACGTTTCTGCGCAACGGCGGCCTGGTGTTTCCCCTGGCGGCATGCGTAATCGCGGCGGCGTTTTGCGTATGGGACGTGCATATGGCTCGTCGTGCAGCCAAGCAGACTGGTGCTGCGCCTTCGGGCGCCATCCCGCGCTTCCGCTGGGTTGGCGTCCTCGCGGTGCTCGCACTCTGCCTTGCCTCTAATATGTACTTCACCAAGGTCTTTATGCCGGCGCACGACATCACGCCCGGCTCCAAGCGCGAAATTCTCTCGATTCCGTTCCAGCAGACGGCTCGTTTTGTCCAAAAGCACGACGGCCTCAACTCGGGCGTCAACCCTACGGTTAAGGAGGACGGCACTATCGTGGAGGCACCCTGCGACGGTTTGGTGACCGATGAGGAGCGCGTCGTGATCGATCGCGTGCTCAAGTACGAGAACCTGGGCCGCCGCTACAACCCTGACAAGTCCGATGCCGTCAAGAACTGCTTTAACGAGTACGCCTCGCAGGAGGACATCGATGCCTATTTTGACGTATGGGCCCAGATGTTTAAGAAAGATCCCGAGTGCTATATTTCGGCGCTTATCAATAACTACTATGGTTATTTTTATCCGAGCGCGCGCGATGCCTGGGTCTACAGCACGGCGCGTAGTGCCGAGATCATGGCGCGTCCCGACAACCTCAAGTACTTCGACTTCCATCCGGTTGACAGCAACGTGGTGCGCTGGTGTGACCACCTGATCAATCTGTACCGTGTGGCGGTGCAGCGCATTCCGTTTATTTCGCTCACCATGAGCTCGGCCACCTATGTGTGGATCATGATCGCCGTGGTGGTCTACCTGCTGCGTCGTCATTCATGGCGTGCGCTGGCGATCTGGGTGCCGCTGTTGGGCGTGCTCGCCGTGTGCCTGATTGGTCCGTGCAACGGCTCGACCTACATGCGCTACCTGTATCCGGTCATCGCCTGCATGCCCTTCGCCATCGGCGCCACCGTCACCCGCAGCGACTTCCTCTGGTCCTAACTTGGTGCATTGGGGTCAGGTTTCTTTGCACCAAAGGGGACATCATCACGACGCCTTCATTTTGGGGTTTATCTCGCAGGCTAGTAGGTATATCATAACGACGTTTGTTTATATTGCCCGAGCATCTGCGCTGGGCTTTAGGTCGAAACCGATAGGAGACACGTATGTCCGGACACTCTAAGTGGGCCACAACCAAGCATCGTAAGGGCGCGCAGGACGCCAAGCGTTCCGCCCTCTTCTCCAAGCTCAGCCGCAACATCACCGTTGCTGCCCGTCTCGGCGGTGACCCGCTGCCCGAGAACAACGCCAGCCTCGCCGCTGCCGTTGCCAAGGCCAAGGCTCAGTCCATGCCTAAGGACAAGATCAAGTCCGCTATCGACAAGGCTTTTGGTTCGGGTGCTGACGCCGCCGTCTACGAGAACATCGTGTACGAGGGCTACGGTCCCGCCGGTGTCGCCGTCTACGTCGACTGCCTGACCGACAACCGCAACCGTACCGCCGCTGATGTCCGTTCCGCCTTCTCCCACGCTGGTGGCAACCTGGGCACCTCCGGCTCCGTCGCCTTCCAGTTTGAGCGCAAGGGCCAGATCGTCGTCGCCAAGGAGATCCTGGACGAGAACGCCAAGAAGGAGACCATGATCGCCAACGGTGCTGCCGGTGACGAGGATGAGTTCATGATGGCCATCGCCGAGGCCGGTGGCGAGGACTACGAGGATGCCGGCGAGGAGTGGATCGTCTGGACTGCTGCCAACGACGTCATGGCTGTCTCCAAGGCGCTCGAGGAGCAGGGCGTCCAGGTCAAGGGTTCCGAGACCACCATGGTCCCGACCACCCCGACCGAGGTCTCTGGTACCGACGCCAAGAAGGTCCAGCGCCTCATCGACCGTCTTGAGGAGCTCGACGACGTCCAGGACGTCTACAGCACCATGGACATGACCGACGAGGTCATCGCTGCCCTCGAGGAGGAGTAGCGCCAGCACGGATTGAGCCGTGCATATCTGGGCATAATGAAGCGAGCATGCAAGCCTCGTGGAATAGATGAGCCGGATCCGCGTGCGTAGAGCACCGGACCCGGCTCTTTTATAATGATGCGAACCGTTCTGCATTTCGAGAGCCGAGATTTGAAGGGAGCGCCGCGTGCGCGTACTCAAACGAGCCCTAGCGATCGTGTACCTTGCCGCCGCCATCGTGGCGCTGGGTACACTTGTCTGCCAGTTTTGGGGGCCGTATACGTATCGCTTTATGTTGCTGATGCGCGACCCCATGCCGCGCATCGTCGTGACGGTGTGCGCCGGCGTCGTGGCGCTTGGCGTACTGCTGAGCTTTTTCCGCCTGATGTTCGCCCGTCGCGAGCCGTCCTGCGTGCATCCGGCGGGGGAGCGCAATATCGAGGTTACCCTTGCGGCGCTTTCTTCGTGCGCCAGGGCTGCTGCCGAGCGCGACGACCGCGTGATGGTCGAGCATGTCGAGGCCCGCGTCCAAGGCCCCGACGATTCGCACGTCCGTTTTAAGGTCGAGGCTATCGCGCTTGACGATCACGATGTGGCTTCCCTTGCAACCGCGATGCAGCAGCGCATCGAGGAAGCTTGCGACACCATGCTCGGCACGCCGGGTACGACTACGCGCGTCCGTTTTTTGCCGTCCAAGACTACCGTCCAGACCGTGGAGGTTTCCGGTGAGTGATACCAATCAAGATAAGACCGCTCGTACGCCGCGCCTGACGATTGACCTGAGCGCCGCACCGGCGAGCGAACCTGTTGATTCCAAAGCAGAGGCAACCGAGTTGCAAGACGCGGCAGCCGTGGATTTTGACGAGGCTATGGGTCTCATCAAGGGTACGGGCGCTGCCATCTGGAGCTATGCTGTGCGTCATCCCAACACCACGCTCGGTGCCGTCGCTGGCTTTATCCTCGCCGTGTTGGTGCTCACGCTCGGCCTGTGGGACACGCTCGTCATTGCATTCTTCGTGCTGATCGGCGCTGTGATCGGCCAAATTCGCGACGGCGAGAACGGGATCGTCAACTTCTTCGGCCGTCTGTTTAGCGGCCGCTAATATGTATTCGACTGTCGCATCCGCGGCAGGCATAAGGAGGAACCATGGCTTTTAATACGAAGGTCGATGTAGCCGATACCGAGCTCGAGGAGAACGAGGCGGTCGTCGCCGAAGCTGAGGATGTGACGCTCGAGGATGAGGCTCTCGTCGAGGCCGAGTCCGATACGGATGAGGATGACGAGGAAGCGGACGAGTCCGAGGACTCGCTCACCTATTCCAACGGCGTGATCGAGAAAATCGTCGCCATGGCCACCCGCGAGGTGCCGCACGTTCTGGGCATGAAGGGTAACCTCATGCACTTTGTGCAGGAGCAGTTTGGTGCCGAGAACCTGACCAAGGGCGTGACGGTCGAGGTCACCGATGACAATCGCGTGGTCGTCAACATCTCCGTCATCATCGAGTACGGCGCCTATGCGCCCGCGATCTTCGACGATGTCAAGGCGCGTGTCACCGAGCGCCTTGCCGCGATGACCGGCCTTGAGGTGGCGGGCGTCAACCTGCGCATCGAGGATGTCATCACCCCCGAGGAGTACGAGCATCGCACCAGCCAGCACGAATAACCTTCCAAAAGGGGACAGGTTTGTTTTGGCAGGTTTTATCTGCGAAAACGTTAAACGGCCGACCGCGCAAGCAAAAGCGTGGCCGGCCGTTTTTATACGCTCCCGATGTAGTCATACCGCTCGTCTAACTGGGGGTTGCAATCCCTACGTTCCGCGTTACCCTAATGGGCGCATTGTTTCCAAATTGTTAACGAGGAGTTGCCGTAATGGCCGACGAGCACGAAACAGAAAGCAAGGCATGGGCGATTGAGGCCGCTGCGGCAGAGGCGGCGTCGCGTGCTGCCGAGGAGGTGCATCGTCCTCCCGTGGTGCCGATGGAGCGCGTGGTCGATCGCGATGTTATCGAGCGGGGCGAGCGCGCTGGTCGCAAGCGCAGCCAGGAGCCGGGCTTTCCGCGCTTTTTTGCCGAGCTCAATTTGGGCCTGATCCTCACGGCCTTTGCCATCGTTGCGTTTAAAACCCCTAATCACTTTGCTTTTGGCGGCACCTCGGGCGTGTCGGTCATTCTGTCCACGCTGTTCCCGACCTTGCCCGTCGGCGTTTTTATGTGGATTATCAACGCAGTTCTGGTCGTTCTGGGCTTTATCTTTTTGGAGCGCAAGGCAATCCTGTGGAGCGTTTTTGCCTCGTTTGCGCTTTCGGCCTACGTCTCGCTGTTTGAGCTCTTCATTCCGACCGATGTCTCTCTGACGGGTGATATGTGGCTCGACCTGTGCTTTGCCGTCATCTTGCCGGCGCTCGGCAGCGCCATCGTCTTTGATATTGGCGCTTCGACGGGCGGCACGGACATCCTCGCCATGATTCTCAAGCGCCGCACCACGCTCGAGATTGGCCGCGCGTTGCTGCTGGTCGATATCGGCATCGTAACTATCGCGGCCTTTTTGTATGGCCCGCGTGTCGGTCTGTATTGCGTGCTTGGCCTGTTTGCCAAGACGCTCGTGGTCGACAAGGCCATCGAGAGCATTCACCTGCGCAAAGTCTGCACGGTCATTTGTTCCGAGCCCCTTAAGGTCGAGGAGTTTATCGTCAAGCATCTCAACCGTACGGCGACTATCAGCCGCGGCTACGGTGCTTTCTCGGGCAAGTGCGTGACGGTGATTATGAGCGTGCTGAGTCGTCGCGAGGCCGTGCAACTGCGTCGTTACGCGCGCGAGATCGATCCGGGTGCCTTTATCACGATTGTCGACAGCTCCGAGATCGTCGGCAAGGGTTTCCGCGGAACGAACTAACGCAGACGTATTCAACGAACCGCCTGCCGGCGCCGTGTACCTTGCAAATCGGTCATCTTTGAGTATTTGACCCCACATTGGGCAATAATGATGCTAAAGACATCGTTTGCGATCCAAGTGATTCGTTCAAGATACGAAGGGATGATTCTATGTTCTGCTCGCAGTGTGGCGCCCCCATGGGCGATAACGACAAGTTCTGCGGCACGTGTGGTGCCCCCAATGCCGGTGCCGCAGCCTCTGCCCCTCAGGGTCAGCCCCAGCAGTTTGTTCCGCAACCGCCCGTGGCGAATGCGTCCAAGGGCTGTGTGGCTCAGGCGTTTGAGGATATGACCAAGACTCCGGGCGTGCTGCAGCGCGTGTGCCAGATTGCCTTTTTACCGGCGCTGATTTGTGTTGTGTCGGTACTCGTGCTGTTTATTCCCGTTATTGGCGGCATTGCAGCTGCCATCGGCTTTTTGGCAGCTTGCATTGCGAGCGTGTGTGGTTCCGGCTTTGGTATTGAGTGGGGTCGCGATCTGTCGCTCAAGGTTGATGGCGGTATGGATCGTCCACTCATGCGTTCCACGTCGTTTGGCCTCGGAGTCTTTTCGAGCGTTATCTCGGTCGTGCTCGAGGTTATCGCTGCCATTCCCGTTATCGGTGTAGTGCTTTCGCTGGTGGAGAGCGTGGTAATTGGCGCCGCGGGCTCGTATTCGTATTACGGCTCCTATGCACTCGAGGCAGCGCTGTTTGGCTCGCTTGGCCTGCTTGTCCTGGCTATGATTGCCACGGCGGT
Source organism: Collinsella sp. (assembly GCA_019425045.1). GTDB lineage: Bacteria > Actinomycetota > Coriobacteriia > Coriobacteriales > Coriobacteriaceae > Collinsella. The sequence goes on along the minus strand of JAHYYI010000023.1, from coordinate 17,630 downwards.
CCTGGGGGTCTTCTTTAAGATGTTCGCCGACATCGCCGTGATGCACTTTGCGGTGACCGGTCGTGTGGAGAGCGCGTTTTCGCTCGACAAGGTCTGGGCGGCGTTTAAGCACAACAAGACCAAGCTGTTCTGCGCTTCGTTCCTTCCCGAGTTTTTGACGGGTCTGGTCGCCAACGTTGTCACATGGATCCTGACGTTCGTCTTTGGCACCATTGCCTCTGTCGGTATGTATAGCTACTACTACCGTCCTTCGGCTATTGAGGCGCTTGTTACCGGCGGTGGCATCACGCTCGTATTGTTCTTGGTGCTGACAGCGTTTGTCACGGTATTCCTTACGGTCTTTGGCAAGATGCTCAAGCATCGTGCCGTTGGCTATTGGGTAGCGCGTTATGCAGCTGAATGGGCTGATGAGGATAAGGATGACGTCCTGACCTTTGTGCTGCCGTTTGAGAAGAAGTCTGCTCCGGCTGGTTTTAGCACCGACGCAGCGCCCGTATCCGATTCCGCTGCGGCGCCTGCGCCCGAGCCCGAGCCCGAGCCCGCGCCCGAGCCCGTGCCCGTGCCTGAGCCTGAGCCTGAGCCCGCGCCCGTGCCTGAGCCCGACCCCGCGCCCATGTCGGAACCGGAGCCCGAGCCTGCGCCTGAGCCCGAGCCTGCGCCAAGCTCCGACGAGGACCCGCAGGACGAGTAACCCTGCCACCTGCCATTTGGGGACGGGGTAGAAACGGTAGAAATAGCGCTTGACAAATAAGCGGGAGCGGACGTGCCGAAGCGTCCGCCCCCGCTTTGATATCGCGATGCGGCTATGACTGCGAGATGGTCGTGGATCGACTACTCGTCGTGCTTCTCCTCGCGGCGAGCGGCGGCACGTGCATCATGGATGCCCTTGATGGCGGCATGGCGCGCCGTGCGGGCATCATGGATAGCATCGCGAGCCTCGGCGGACGTGGCCTTGGCAGAGCGCAACTTGGCGGCCAAGTCGGGGTTGGTTTCGGCGACCGCGGTGATCGCGGGGCCGTCGAGCTCCTCTTGGGTGGGCTCGGCCAAAAAGTCGATGGCATACTGGGCGGCCACCATGGAGCCCTTTGCCAGCACAGTTTCGTCGATCTTGTAGAAGCAGGAATGTTGGGCGTACGTGGCGCCAATCTTGGGGTTGCGCGTACCTACAAAGGCGAGCACGCCCGGTACGCGGCGCAGGTACTCCGAAAAATCCTCGCCCGAAAGCGTGCCGCGGTAATGGCCTTGGCCGGTGGGGCCCAAGCATTTGATTACTGCCTGGCGGCAGCGCTCGCTCGAGGCGGCATCGTTTTCGACTTTGTAGTTGGCGATGGTGTAGTCGGTGAGCTTTGCCTCGGCGCCCAAGGCGGCCGCGGTATGCTCCACGATGCGGCGCATGAGCTCCGGCATTTCCTCGTGGGTCGAATCTCCGTAGGTGCGCACTGTGCCGGCGAGGTAGGCCGTGCCGGCGATAACGTTGCGCGCGGTGCCGCCGTGCAGCTCGCCGACGGTGATGACAGCCGGCTCGTAGGGGCTGATCTCGCGCGAAACGATGGTCTGCAGAGCGTTGACGATCTCGGCGGCAACCATGACGGCGTCGTGGCCGCGTTGGGGCATGGCGCCATGGCACGAGGTGCCGCGGACATCAATGCGGAACCAGTCGGTATTGGCCATGCGCGGACCGGGCTCGCAGCTTACGGTGCCGGCGTCAACCTCGCTCCAGATATGCGCGGCGTAGGCACCATCGACGCCGTCGAGCACGCCCGTGCCGATCATGAGCTTGGCGCCCTGGCCGTTTTCCTCGCTGGGCTGGAAGACGATGCGGACTTCGCCGTGGATGTCGTCGGTCATATGGCGCAGGATCTGCAGCGTGCCGAGCATCATGGCGATGTGGCAGTCGTGGCCGCAGGCGTGCATGCAGCCCTCGTTGACGCTGGCAAACTCCTCGCCGGTCTGCTCGGTGACGGGCAGGGCGTCGATGTCGGCGCGCAGCAGGATGCGGCGGCGTGGCGTGCCGTCCTCGTGGTAGGCATCCGGCGCGGTGCCGCGAAGGGTCGCCACCAGGCCCGTCTTGAGGGGACGCTCGTAGGGGATATTCATGGCGTCGAGCTGGTTGGCGATGTCGGAGGTCGTGCGCTCCTCGGCAAGGCTCAGCTCCGGGTGCTTATGGAAGTGCCGGCGCTGCTTGATGATATAGGGTTCAAACTCGGTAGCGATATCTTGGATGGCTGCGGTGACGTCGTCAGCCGCTCGCACCTCGGTCGCCGCCATAATCTGCTGTGCCTTGGTCTTCGTCATGGTCGATTTGCTCCTTGCTGGGTTGATCGCAAAATCGTACAGGCTCTCTCCAGTATGCCACCTGCCGCTAGGGCTGGTAAAGTTGCCGTTTGCCGCTTGGGGTTTTGTTACAAGGGCGGGGGAGTACACTCGGGGGTGTTGAATTTCCTGCCAGAGATGGGGATGCCCATGCAACATATCGATCGGATTATCCGCTCCAAGAACGTCTTTACCGCGCAAGACGGCATCGATACCGCCCGCGAGCTGGCGATTGCCATCGCAGGCGACCGTATCGTCGCAGTCGGTGCGCCCGATGACGTGATTGCCGCCGCGCCTGCCGCCACGCCGGTTATCGACTACGGCGAGCAGTTTGTCTGCCCCGGTTTCCACGATGCGCACCTGCATTTCTTCCATACTTCGGTTGGCTCCTCGCCGTACATGCTCATGGATATGGGCACGTCCGAGGCGGCGCTGGTGCAACACGCGCTCGAGTTTTCCCAGGACCTGCCCGACGACGCTTGGGTTGTGACTCAGGGCTGGCGCGACTACCGTTGGGACCCGCCCGAGCATCCTACCAAGGCGTCGCTCGATGCGGCATTCCCCGATCGCCCCTGCGTTATGTATTCGGGTGACGGGCACACGCTTTGGCTCAACAGCCGCGCACTCGAGGCGCTCGGCGTCACGCGCGACAGCGAGCCGCCAGCGGGCGGCAGCTACGACAAGGACGCAAACGGCGAGCTCACGGGCATTGCTCACGAGGCGGCTGCCATGCAGCTGCTACCGCGCTGCCTTGAGTGGCTGGGCGAGGATCGCATCGCAAGCGCTTACGCCGATCAAATGAGGCGTATGGCCGAGCAGGGCATCACCTCGATATGCGATATGTCGCTCATGCCCATGCCGGGCTGCGATTTTATCCGCGACGACGTCTACGACAAACTGCAGGCAGCCGGCAAGTTGGGCATCCGAGCCCATCTGTTCCCCACGCTGCTGGATGACCAGTCGCACTTGGAAGAGCTGCAGGCACGTTACGCGAACAATGTGCTGCTCTCGGCACCGGGCTTTAAGCAGTTCTTCGACGGCGTGTCGAGCGAACACACGGCGTATCTCACCGAGCCCTATACCAATCCGCGCTTCCCGGGCGACCAGGGCCGTCTGACGGTTCCCGCCGAGCGCATGCGCAAGCTAGTTCTGGCGGCCGCGGAGCGCGGCCACACCGTGCGCATCCACGTCATCGGCGACGGTGCCATCCATGCCGCGCTCGATATCTTTGAGGAGGCGGCAGAGTTGTACGGCCTGCCCCAGCACGGTCATAACACGCTCGAGCATCTGGAGAACCTCTTGCCCGAGGACATCGATCGTCTGCGCAAGCTTAACGTCGTTGCCTCGAGCCAGCCCTGCCATATCACGCTCGACCCAGGTGGTCCGGAGCGCGACCTGGGCTTGGAGCGCAGCCGCATCATGTGGCCGTTTGCAACCTATAAGCAGCGCGGCATCCGCCAAGCCTTCGGTACTGACAGCCCTATCACGCCCGTTACCAGCATGAACGTGCTCTACACGGCTATCACGCGCCAGGACCCCAAAAGTCACTGGCCCGAGGGCGGCTGGCTGCCGAGCGAGCGCATCGATGCAGCAACAGCCCTGCGCAACTACACCCTGGGCAGCGCCTATGTAGCGGGCGACGAGCAAAACCTCGGCAGCCTAGAACCCGGCAAATACGCCGACCTGGTAGTCCTGGACCAAAACCCACTCACCATCGACCCCCAAGAACTCCAAGCCACCAAGGTTCAGGCCACCTACCTGGCAGGCAACTTGATTTACGAGCGCTGATATTCATGTCGTACCGTTAAACGCGGCTCATGCAGCCTATTTTGGGATGGCGCTCGAGCCGCGTTTGCGTTTCGGTGGGGATCCGCCATGAGCGTCCCTGCTCTGTTGGATTTGGGCGCGGGGTTGAGGTACTGCTGCTCCGTGCGTTCAATTTGGACATCAGCAGTGCAACCTCATGTGTTTTGCATACTTCACATTACAGATTGCATAAAAAGGCCGGGATGTTCTTTCTGGCCCTGATGTACCCCCGCCTGGACCGTGCAAAAAACGGAGTATTCAGCACCGCGAGCTCTGCCGGTGCCGCTGCGGCTGAGTAACGTTGCGGAGATTGACGTCATTTTGGGCTCCGGTACGGCGCGAAGTACGCCCATTTGTCCCAACGGGGTCTGTCCACCGACCAAAACCGCCCGCTGAAGGCGTTCTGGGGACCAATAAGGTATGTCCGGCGCGTATGCAGCCGTCCTGGCTTGCTGAATACTCCCAAAAATGCACGGTGCTCCCCAGGGGACCCGTGCGCGCAGCGAAAACCATGCCCACATTCCTATCCGCATCGCCATTTTGCTGCACTGACTTTTCTGAATGCCGGGACCGAATTAGTTAACCTGGCTCCCGTGTGGCTCCGGAGGGGCGGCGCATAAGGTTTATCGTGAGTTCCGCACGAGCCGAAGGCCACTTAATGTGGCCTTCGTGCGAGCAGGACTGCCCGAGCAGGAAACCTTATGCCCCGCCCCTCCGGAGCCACACGGAAGGCACCGCTAAGTTATCCCCCGGCATTCAGAAAATCTAAGTGCCAAAAAATAAGATTTTTTGACTCCGTGTTGTATAACCCGCCATTCGTGGGTACCATTCAACGCGTACGCAAACAAAAAGGGTTAATTCGCGCGGCATAACCGCGCGGCCCAAAAAGGAGGAGACAAGCATGTCGTCTTTGAAGCCGCTTGCAGATCGTGTTCTGGTCAAGCCCGACGAGGCCGAGCAGAAGACCGCTTCTGGTCTGTATATCGCCAGCAACGCCCAGGAGAAGCCGCAGCGCGGCACCATCGTTGCCGTTGGCGCCGGCAAGGTCAACGACAAGGGTGAGCGCATCCCCATGGACGTCAAGGTCGGTGACGTTGTCATCTACGGTAAGTTCGGTGGCAACGAGGTCAAGGTCGACGGCGAGAAGTATCTGCTGATGCGCGCCGACGACATCTACGCTGTCGTCGAGGCCTAAGCCTCAGCCGGAATCGCACGATTCGTCTTTGAACGCGCCCGCCGCAAATGACTCGGTGCGGCGGCGCGAGTCACGTTTCTTTTGGAGGATTACCTACCATGGCAAAGAACATTACGTTCAACACCGATGCCCGCGCTAAGCTCGCCAAGGGTGTCAACACTCTGGCCGACGCCGTTACCGTCACTATGGGCCCCAAGGGTCGCTATGTCGCGCTGCAGCGCACGTTCGGTGCTCCGACCATCACCAACGACGGCGTTTCCGTCGCCAAGGAGATTGAGCTCGAGGACAACATCGAGAACATGGGTGCCCAGCTGGTGAAGGAGGTCGCCACCAAGACCAACGACACCGTGGGTGACGGCACCACCACCGCAACCCTGCTCGCCCAGGCCATCGTCAACGACGGTCTGCGCAACGTCGCCGCTGGCGCCAACCCGCTGGCCATCCGTCGCGGCATTGACAAGGCCGTCAACGCCGCCGTCGCCGAGATGAAGAAGCAGGCCAAGCCGGTCGAGACCAAGGAGCAGATTGCTTCCGTCGGTACCATCTCCGCCGGTGACCCCGAGGTCGGCGAGAAGATCGCCGAGGCCATGGAGGTCGTGGGCAAGGACGGCGTCATCACCGTCGAGGATTCCCAGACGTTCGACATCACCATCGACACCGTCGAGGGCATGCAGTTCGACAAGGGCTACGTCTCCGCTTACTTCGTCACGGACAACGACCGCATGGAGGCCGTGATGAAGGATCCGTACATCCTCATCACCGACCAGAAGATTTCCAGCGTCCAGGACATCATGCCTGTTCTCGAAGCTGTCCAGCGCGCTGGCCGTGGCCTGCTCATCATCGCTGAGGACATCGACGGCGAGGCTCTGCCTACCCTGGTCCTCAACAAGATTCGTGGCGCCCTCAACGTCTGCGCCGTCAAGGCCCCGGGCTACGGCGATCGCCGCAAGCGCATCCTCGAGGACATCGCCGTCCTCACCGGTGGCCAGGCTGCCCTGGACGAGCTGGGCGTGAAGGTCGCTGACATCACCGCAGATATGCTCGGTACCGCTAAGTCCGTCACCATCTCCAAGGACAACACCGTCGTCGTCGGCGGCGCTGGCTCCAAGGAGGCCATCGACGCTCGTATCGCTCAGATCAAGGGTGAGATGGAGAACACCACCTCTGACTTCGACCGCGAGAAGCTCCAGGAGCGCCTGGCCAAGCTCTCCGGTGGCGTTGCCGTCATCAAGGTCGGCGCTGCTACCGAGTCCGAGCTCAAGGAGATCAAGCATCGCGTCGAGGACGCTCTGCAGGCTACCCGCGCTGCTGTCGAGGAGGGCATTGTCGCCGGTGGCGGTGTCGCCTTCATGGACGCTGCTCCTGCGCTCGACGCCGTTGTGCTCGACGACCCCGAGGAGAAGATCGGTGTCGACATCGTCAAGAAGGCTCTGACCGCTCCGGTCGCTACCATCGCCAAGAACGCTGGCTTTGAGGGCGCTGTCGTGGTCGACAAGGTTGCCGAGCTGCCCGCCGGCCAGGGTCTCAACTCTGCCAACGGCGAGTGGGGCGACATGATCGAGATGGGCGTCCTCGACCCCGTCAAGGTCAGCCGCGTCACCCTGCAGAACGCTGCTTCTGTCGCCAGCCTGATCCTCATCACCGAGGCCACCGTCTCCGATGTGCCCAAGAACACTCAGCTTGAGGACGCTATCGCTGCTGCCACCGCTGGTCAGCAGGGCGGCGGTATGTACTAAGGCCGACAAGGTCTAGAACTCCCACCGGGAATCCGGGGGCGTGACGGGGGCTTCTCTCCGGAACGTCCTCGGACATGCAAAGAGGCTCCGCATCGCGCTTCGCGCTGCGGAGCCTCTTTGCGTCCTGCGGAATGTTCCGGAGAGAAGCCCCCGTCACGCCCCCGGATTCCCTGCGTTTACGGCCTTGAGGTCGGCGTGGGCGGAGGACTTGGTTGTTGGGAATACGTGTCCCGGTCGCTGTTTCGCGGCTTTGCCGCGAAAGGCGCGCTACTTTGGGATGGGTGGGGAACGCGGCTGCTGCGGCAACTGATCCCCGCCACAAATTACCCTTGGCATACTTGCACGAACGATTGCTCGTGCTACACTTGCAATTGCTGTTTCAGGGCGGGGTGAAATTCCCCACTGGCGGTAAATCGGGCGGTGCCAAAGGGGTGCCGTGGCGTAGGCGAGGCGTCTGCGACCGAGCCGATGAGTCCGCGACCCGTGTGTGCGTTGGTTCGCATGCCGGCTGAACTGGTGAGATCCCAGTACCAACGGTTAGAGTCCGGATGAAAGAGGCAGGTGATCTTATGTCTGAACAGTCGCAGCATATCCATTTTGAGAACACGAATAGGTGGAGCACCAAACAGCTCGTTACCATGGCGCTGATGTGCGCCTTGGGCGCCCTGTTTATGTATGTGCAGCTGCCCATCCTTCCTTCGGCGCCGTTTTTGACGTATGACCCGTCGCTGGTACCGGCGATGGTGTGCGGTTTTGCGTATGGCCCCGGCGCCGGCACTGCTGTTGCCGCCATGGCGATCGTTATCCATGCGCTCACCACGGGTGACTGGGTCGGTGCGCTTATGAACCTGGTGGCTACGCTGGGTTATATTCTGCCCGCGGCTATCGTCTACCAGAAGATGCATACCTATAAGGGTGCCGTGATTGGCCTAGCGCTCGGCGTCATTGCCGCTACGGCGTTGTCTATGGTCGCAAACCTTACCATTGGTGTTTGGTTCTGGTATGGCTCGGTCGATGTGATCGCCCCGCTCATGATTCCTGCCGTGCTGCCGTTCAACCTTATCAAGACCGTGCTTAACTCGGTATTGACGCTTGCAGTGTACAAGGCAGTCTCCAACCTCATCACGCCTAAAAAGGACCAGGTCAAAGGCCGCGCATGATTGAGTGTCGGGGCGTTTCCTTTAGCTATGACGGTGCCGTGTCGGCACTCGACGGTGTCGATCTGAACATCGAGGACGGGGAGTTTTTCTGCATCCTCGGTGGCAATGGGTCGGGCAAGTCGACGTTTGCCAAGCATCTGAATGCGCTGCTGCAGCCCGATGCGGGCACGGTACGTATCAACGGTATGGATGCGTCCGATCCCGAGCTGGTCTACGACATTCGTTCGACCGCAGGCATGGTGTTCCAGAATCCCGACGACCAGCTGGTGGCAACGCTTGTCGAAGATGACGTTGCGTTCGGTCCCGAAAACCTTGGCGTGCCATCGGCGCAAATTGCGCAGCGCGTACGCGAGGCGCTGAAGGGCATGGGCCTGGTGGGCTTTGAGCGCCACGAGACCCATGCGCTCTCGGGTGGCCAAAAGCAGCGCGTGGCGCTTGCCGGCGTGCTTGCCATGGAACCGCGCGTGCTCATATTGGACGAGGCTTCCTCGATGCTCGATCCGCGTGGACGCAAGGGCCTCATGAAGGCTTGCCGCGCGTTGCACGCTCGCGGCATGACCATCGTGATGATTACGCACTTTATGGAAGAGGCCGCCGAGGCCGATCGAGTCGCGGTGTTTCAGGCGGGGCGCGTTGCCATGCTCGGTACGCCCGAGGAAATCTTGACGCGGGCGGACGAACTTGCGCAGCTCAACCTGGACATGCCGGAGTCGTGCCGTTTGGGCATGGCACTTCGTGCGAAGGGCGTACCCGTTTGCGCGCAGGTGCGCGAGGCGGATATGGTTGCCGAGGTTGCGCAGGCCTATACCGAGCGGAGCGGGGCAGGCACTGCGGGGCAGCCTTCCGCGTCCCAGTTGGAAATCGCTGACGGCACTGTTCCGGTAGACAACGAGGACAACGCGTCGGAGCCTGTCATCGAGCTATCCCATGTTTCGTACAGTTATTCGCTCAGTCCGCGCGAGCGTCGCCGCTGGCATAAGCGCTCGGCCGTTGCGGGCAAATCGAGCAAACAGGCTCTCTGGGGAAACGACCCCAGCAGCCCGTGGGCGCTGCGCGATGTATCGCTGACGGTGCGTCGCGGCGAGTTCCTGGGCTTAGCAGGCCATACCGGTTCGGGTAAGTCGACGCTGGTCCAGCATCTCAACGGTTTGATTCGCCCCCAGGAGGGTTCCGTTTACGCGTTGGGGCTCGACCTGGCAAACAAGAAAGATGCCGCCGCGGTTAAGGCCAAGGTCGGCGTGGTGTTTCAATATCCCGAGCGTCAGCTGTTTGCCGAAACCGTGACGCAGGACGTGGCGTTTGGCCCGCACAACCTTGGCTTGTCGCAGGCCGAGGTCGCGCGCCGCGTTGAGTCATCGCTCGCGCGCGTGGGCCTCGACTTGGCCACGGTGGGTGACAAGAGTCCCTTTGAGCTTTCGGGTGGCCAACAGCGGCGCGTGGCGTTTGCTGGCGTGCTTGCCATGGAGCCCGAGGTCCTGGTACTCGATGAGCCCATGGCGGGGCTCGATCCGGCGGCGCGCAGTGATTTCCTGGAGCTCATCGATCGACTTCACCATGGGGGCCTGACCGTCGTCATGGTCTCACACAGTATGGATGACCTTGCCAATTGCTGCGATCGTATTGTCGTGATGAACGAGGGCGCGGTGTTTGCTGAGGGCACGCCCGCTCAGGTTTTTGCGCATGCGGATGAGCTTAAATCAATCGGCTTGGGTGTTCCCGCTGCCCAGCGCATGGCGTTGGCGCTTGCGAAGGCAGACGTGCCACTGCGCTTTGACGGCCTCTATACGGTTGAGTCGCTGGCCGACGAGCTGGCAGATTTGCTGATCGATCGCTCAGACGGTCCTTCTAACGTCGCGGACATTGCTAAATCCAAGACGGTCGCGCGAGAGGAGGGCTGCTAATGGAGGCGTTTTCGTTTGGCAGCTACTATCCCGGCGATAGTGCGATCCACCGCCTGGACCCGCGAACTAAGTTGCTCTTGGGCTTTGTGTTTCTGATCACGACGCTCACGGTCAGCAGCTTCCGCGGACTGGCCCCGGTCGCAATCTTCGTTGTCCTGATCTATACCGTGTCCCGGGTGCCGTTGCGCCGGGTCCTATCATCGATGGCACCATTGCTGGCGATTGTCGTGGTGGTCGCAGTGCTCAACCTGTTTTCCGACCAGAGCGGGCGCATCCTGTGGCAGCTTGGCTTTTTGCAGATAAGCGAGGGCTCGCTGCATTCCGCCGCCTTTATGGCGTGCCGCCTGAGCTTGATGATGGCCGGCATGAGCGCCATTACGCTCACCACGCCTACGCTCGACCTCACCGCGGGCTTTGAGCGTCTCCTCGCACCGTTTGCGCGCGTGGGGCTCCCTGCGCATGAGCTCGGCATGATCATGGGCATCGCGTTGCGCTTTATGCCGCAGTTCGCCACCGAGATGAAGCAGGCGGCGGACGCGCAGGCAAGCCGCGGTGCACGCGTAACGGGTGGCCCGCTCGGCGGCGTGCGTATGCTCGGCAGTGTGGCGATTCCACTGTTCACGGGCGTGTTCCGTCATGCCGAGACGTTGTCTGCCGCCATGGATGCACGCTGCTATCACGGCGAGCAGGGCCGCACGCGTCTGCATGCACTTGCATTTCGCCGCGGGGATGCGCTGGCTGCGGTTGTGACGATGCTGCTGTTTGCGTGTGTCATCGTCGTCAACCTTCAACTTGTTTAGGCGCGATTCGAGCGCGAGAAAGGGGTCCCTATGACCGACAACGACCGCACGGCTCAGCTTGAGCGCGCCTGTTCGTATCTCAGGCGCATTCCGGCGTGGTATCTGGCCACGACCGATGTGACCGACGGGCATCAGCCTCGCGTGAGGCCGTTTTCGTTTGCCATGGTCGATGACGGTAAGCTGTGGTTTTGCACGTCGCGCGACAAGGATGTGTGGGCGGAGCTGAGTGCGAATCCCAAGTTTGAGCTCTCGGGCTGGAAGCCGGGGGAATGTTGGATCTTGTTGACCGGCGAGGCCGCACTTGAGGACGACGCGGTTGCGAGCGACAAGGTGCGTCAAGCGGGTTTTAAGCACATGGTGGGCATCGGCGAGGAACACGAGAGTGCCAACGACGGCCGCCTTGCTTTCTTTTCGGTCCGAAACATTGCCGCGCGCTTCTGTGATATCGACGGCAGCGAGGAGCGCCTGGAGCTCTAGAGCGTCTCAAATTAACTACCCGTTCCGAATTAGCTAGCGCCAGGAGGACACATGGACGGATTGAATACGGTGTTGGAGTATCTGACGTCGGTGCCGGCATGGTATTTGGCGACGAGCGTTGACGGACAGCCTCATGTGCGTCCGTTTTCGTTTGCGCAGATCCAGGATGGCAAGCTGTGGTTTGTAACAGCGCGCACCAAAGATGTGTGGCAGGAGCTGCTGCAAAACCAGCGCTTTGAGGCCACGAGTTGGTGGCCGGGCCATGGCTGGCTCATCTTGCGCGGGCGTGCCGGCTTGGATGACCGGGCTTTAGGCGAAATGCGCGAAGCCGGGTGGAAGCATCTAGAACACCTGGGCGAGCACTATGAGGGGCCTAACGACCCCACGCTCGTCTTCTTTAGCGTCGAGGATCCCGAGGCTTTTATCTGCAATCACGACGAATGGGTGCCGGTCGAGCTCTAGCCAGCTGGCTCATCCTAACAACTTGGTTTTCGCATGGGCGGGCCCCGTATTGCCCGGCGCCGTTGGGAGCGCCGGTCAATACGGGGCCCGCTCCATTTGTCAATTCCTTCAAGCGAATGTGTCGGGAATGTTTCAATGCATGAATATGCAAGCCATTTACGTATTCATGCATCTTTTGGTGCTAAAGTTTCAACCCACTTCATAACGACCGCTGCGAAATGCGCATCGGTGCATAAATCGCAGACAAGGAGTCTGATATGTCTTTGAAGGTTGGAATCGTCGGCGCGGCTGGATATGCCGGAGCCGAGCTCATTCGCCTCGTCCTCGGTCATCCCGAGTTTGAACTTGCTGCCATTACGTCCAACGCCGATGCCGGCCAGCCGTTGTCTGCGGTGTACCCGAGCTTCACCGGCGTAAGCGATCTTGTCTTTACGACGCATGATGCCCCCGAGCTCAAGAACTGCGACGCGGTCTTTTTGGCCGTGCCGCACACGGCTGCCATGGCACAGGTGCCCGCGCTGCTTGCATCGGGCGTCTCCTGCTTTGATCTTTCGGCCGACTACCGTCTGAACGACGCGTCCGTTTTTGAGGCTTGGTATGCCGCCGAGCATACGAGCCCCGAGCTGCTCAAGACCCGTGCCTTCGGTCTGCCCGAGCTGTTCTGCCAGGACTTGGAGACCGCCGCATCCGACCATGCCGACGGCAAACCCGTGCTGGTCGCCTGCGCCGGCTGCTATCCCACCGCAACGAGCCTTGCCGCCGCGCCCGCCGTGCGCGCGGGCTGGGTGGCCGAGAACGGTCCCGTGATTGTCGATGCCATTAGCGGCGTGACGGGCGCCGGTAAGTCCTGCAACGCCCGCACCCATTTTTGCAGCGCCGACGAGAACTTGGAGGCCTACGGCGTGGGCAAGCATCGCCACACGCCCGAGATTGAGCAAATCCTTGGCCTGACCGATCGCGTCGTCTTTACCCCGCACCTGGCACCGCTCAAGCGCGGTCTGCTCTCCACGGTGACGCTGCCGCTCGCGCCGCAGGCTCTCGACACGCTGGCTCTTGAGGATGTCGTCGACCATTACAAGCAGTTCTACGCCGGTCGCACCTTTGTGCGCGTGCTCGATGCCGGCCAGCAGCCCAAGACGGCTTCGGTCGTCGGCACCAACGCTGCCCAGATTGGCCTCGCGCTCAACAAGCGCGCGGGCGTGCTGGTGGCGACGGGCGCCATCGACAATCTGTGCAAGGGCGCTGCGGGCCAAGCAGTCCAGTGCGCCAATATCGTCTTTGGCTTTGACGAGCGACGAGGCTTGCCTACAGTGGCGTGCCCGGTGTAGCACATTCGATTGTTAACGATTTGGTAGTCGGGCATCGAATGGGGCGCCACTCTTAAGCTGGTCTCATGATCACGACTGGCATGGCGCACCAACCGATGTCCGTTTTTTTTGTTTGACATAAGGAGTCATAAAGACGATGGATACCGAGCTGTTTGATATCAAGATTCGCGCCGTCGAGGGTGGCGTTACGGCTGCGGCTGGTTTTAAAGCTGCAGGCATCCACGCTGGGTTCCGCAAGAACCCCGAGCGTCTGGATTACGCGCTCGTCGTGCCCGATAAACCCTGTCCCGGTGCCGGCGTGTTTACCACCAATCGCTTTTGCGCGGCGCCCGTGCAGGTGAGCCGTGCCAACCTGGGCGGTGCCGACAAGGGCTACGGTATCATCGCCGGTGTTTCGGTCAACTCTGGCAATGCCAACGCCGCCACGGGTGAGACCGGCCTTGCCTGCGCGCGCGAGACGTGCAGCATCGCATCGCAGGTCATCGGCTGCGAGCCCCAGCAGATTCTGGTTGCCTCCACGGGTGTGATTGGCCAGATTCTGCCGATCGACACGTTTGAGACCGCCATTCCTGCTGCCTACGAGGCGCTCTCCGCCCACGGTGGCGCCGATGCCGCTCGCGCCATCATGACGACCGACACGCACTCCAAGGAGTACGCCGTATCCTACGTCAGTGAGGCTGCGGGTCATGCGGGCAATGTCTATACGGTAGGCGGAATGTGCAAGGGCTCGGGCATGATCATGCCCAATATGGCCACCATGATCGCAGTTATCACCACCGATGCCCCCGTCGAGCCTGCGGCACTTCATGCCCTGCTGCTCTCGACCGTCAAGCAGACCTTTAACAAGGTAACGGTCGATTCCGACACCTCGACCAACGACACCTGCATCATGCTTGCCTCCGGCGTCGCTGCTGCGGATGCCGAGCCCATCGTCAAGGGTTCCGATGCCTTTGACGAGCTGGCATTTGCCGTGCACGAGGTGTGCGAGAGCCTGGCGCGCAATATCGCCGCCGATGGTGAGGGCGCATCCAAGCTTGTTACGGTCAACGTTACCGGCGCCGCCAACGACGAGGAAGCCGATATCGCTGCCCGTGCCGTTGCCAACTCGCCGCTCGTTAAGACCTGCATCGCCGGCCACGACTGCAACTGGGGTCGCGTTGCTATGGCGCTTGGCAAGTGCGGCGTTAAGTTTAATCAGGAAGACGTTTCCATCGACATGATGGGCATGCCTGTCTGTCGCGACGGTCTGACTGTTCCCTTTGACGAGGACGAGGCTCTACGACGTTTCGAGGCGCCCGAGATCGTGATCTCGGCCGACCTGGGCGCAGGCGACGCGGCAACGACCGTGTGGACCTGCGACCTCACGCATGAATACATCTCCATCAACGGCGACTACCGTTCCTAGATTCCAGGCATGCTGCGCATCTTGCCGCGATTGCGGACAGCGGAGCACGGCGCGATAACGATACGAAAGACGAGGCAGATTATGAAATTCGCACGCGATTGTCGTTCGAACGAATCCAACGAAGCAACCGCGCAGCTGCTGTTCGAAGCGCTGCCGTGGATTAAGAACCTGACCGGTAAGACGGTTGTTATCAAATATGGCGGAGCCGCCATGGTTGATGAGCAGCTGCGCCGCGACGTGATGAGCGACATCGTGCTGCTCAAGATCATCGGCATGCGCCCTGTTATCGTGCACGGTGGCGGCAAGGCCATCAACGAGGCGCTGAGCCACTACGACATCCCCGTCGAGTTTAAGAACGGCCAGCGCGTGACCACGCCGGCGACTATGGATATCGTGCGCGAGGTGCTGGGCGGCAAGGTTAACCAGGAGCTGGTTGCCGCCATCAACCACCACGGCAACCTGGCCGTGGGCGTGTCGGGCAGCGATGCTGGCACGCTCATCGCCGAGCCGCTCGACCCCGAGCTCGGTCGCGTGGGCAAAGTGACGCACGTTAACACCGACTATATCGAGCGCTTACTCGATAGCGAGTACATCCCCGTTATCGCTACCGTCGCGGCGGGGGAGGACGGCGGTTTCTTCAACATCAACGCCGATACCGCCGCCGGTGCCGTTGCGGCAGCGCTCCACGCGCACAAGGCGATCTTTTTGACCGACGTCGACGGCCTGTACAAGGACTTTAGCGATAAGGATTCACTTATCTCCAACCTGACGCTCGACGAGGTCAATGAGATGCTCTACGGCGGCGAGGTCGATAAGGGCATGATTCCCAAGCTGCGCGCGGCCGTCGATGCGCTTGCCGGCGGCGTATTTCGTGCCCACATCATCAACGGCACCACGCCGCATTCGCTGCTGCTGGAGCTGCTGACCGATGCCGGCGTCGGCACCGTGATCCATTCCACCGAGACGGCTTACGAGTTCGATACGCATCCGCATCCGCTTTCGACGTTTGCTGCGCGTCTGACCGAGAACCTTGACGAGGTCGAGAAGCTCCAGACGGTCTAGCTGACCCGCAGCTGCCCCATTCCTGCACCCATAGGTCTGCGCCGTCCGGCGCTCAACGAAAGGCATCCCATGTCACTTGCAGCTCAGCAATCGCTTGAATCCCATTACGTTATGCATACCTTTGGCCGCTCTCCGGTCGAGTTTGTCGAGGGCCACGGCATGAAGCTCACCGGCGACGATGGCCGTGAGTACCTCGACTTTCTTGCCGGCATCGGCGTGTGCAGCCTAGGCCACGGCAATCCCGCGGTGCTCTCCGCGCTTGAGGCGCAGACCAAAAAGCTTCTGCATGTGTCTAACTATTTCTACATCGAGCAGCGTGGACAGGTCGCGGCGCTGCTGTCCAAGCTTGCCAACGACGACTTAGATGGTGCACGCGTGCTTGCCGATGCCATTGCCGCCGGCGATGAGACCACGGCAGCTGCTCTTGGTGCCCCGGCTGCGGATGAGCAGGTTTGGGAGACCTTCTTTGCCAACTCCGGCGCCGAGGCCAACGAGGGCTCGATGAAGCTCGCGCGCCTGTACGCCAAGCGTGCCGGTAACGGCGGCAACACTATCGTGTGCATGCGCGGCGGCTTCCACGGCCGTACGCTCGAGACCATTGCCGCCACCATGCAGGATTGGCTGCAGGATAGTTTCCGCCCGCTGCCGGGTGGCTTTGTGGCCTGCACGCCCAACGATATCGATAGACTGCGTGCGATCTTTAAGCAGCTGGGGGGCGAAATTTGTGCCGTGATGCTCGAGCCGATTCAGGGCGAGAGCGGTGTGCATCCCATGACCGAGGAGTTTATGGCGGCAGCGCGCGACCTGGCACACGAAGTGGGCGCCGTGCTTATCGCCGACGAGGTCCAGTGCGGCATCTTCCGCTCCGGCAAGCCGTTTGCATTCCAAACCTATGGCGTGGAACCCGACATCATGAGTCTTGCCAAGGGCATTGCCGATGGCGTGCCCATGGGTGCCGTCGTGGCAAAGAAGGAGATTGCCGATGTGTTTAAGCCGGGCGACCACGGCTCGACCTTTGGCGGTAGCTGCTTGGCCATCGCGGCGTGTGCCGCGACGCTCTCCGCGCTCGTGCACGGCGATTATGCCGACCATGTTGCCAAGGTAGGCGCCTATATGGAGGCAAAGCTCGCCAAGCTGCCGAACGTGACCGAGGTGCGTGGCCGCGGCTTGATGCTCGGCTGCGATCTGGACGATACTGCGGGTGATGCACACGACGTTGTGGCCCGTGCATTGGGGGCTGGTGCCGTGATTAACGCTACGGGTGCCCATACGCTGCGTTTCCTGCCGCCGCTCGTCTGCGAGGAATCCGACGTGGACAGTCTGATCGAGATCCTGTCGGACGTTTTGGCCTAACACAGCGAAATAACTTAACTTTGACCGGGTTCCGGACTGCGGACGTGCCCTATGTGGCATGATTCAGCGGTCTGGAGCCCGTTTTGCCTTAGATTTGCTAAGGCGGGGAGACCTGCTGGTCAAAAAACATCAAATATGAGTACTGTTATCGATTTGGTAGCAGCAATTTTGGACTAATAAGGCCAGATAGCTAGTCGAAATGGCGATGAATGTACGATTTTGATCCAATTATTAGTCCTTATAATGGACATATGTTGCGTAACTTAAGCAAATACTATCTTTTGATATGTTGTAAGCAAGGTAGCAGTACTCATTTTTGCCATTTTCTGGCCACGGCCTTTGTGACAGACGTGCTGGCGGGTTCGAATCCCATGCACTGGGCACAAAAAAGAAAGGCTCCCATCGCTGGGAGCCTTATCAGTCTAGTGGTGGGCGATGAGGGATTCGAACCCCCAGCCTTGTGCGTGTAAAGCACCTGCGCTAACCGTTGCGCCAATCGCCCGTGCGGAGAGAGTATAGCAAAACAATCGCCCCATTCACCTCATATCCATTAAAGGTAACCGTCGCGTGTCACAGCCCTTGATTCTCATCTTCATTGCAACAGCCTCAGGACTCAGCGCAACGCGTTGCGC
>JAHYYI010000022.1 GCA_019425045.1 Collinsella sp. | reverse complement strand
CCGCCCCTACCGGCAAGACGCTTGGACATGCAGCCAAAAGCATGCTCCGCAAGGACACCGGGATCCTGCTCAATCGCGGTCAGCGCCGGCTCAAAGAGAACGTCGGCCGCCGAGTTGTCATAGCTTACGACCGAGATATCGCCCGGGATGCTCTTCCCCATCTCGTGCAAGCGCTTGAGCAGGCCGAGGGCAATGTTATCCGAGCTTGCGAACACGGCGGTGGCGTCGGTCGCGAGCACCGCCTCCGAGGCCTCGTATGCGCTCGGAATGTAGTACTCGCTCTCAAACTCCAAACGCGCGTCGATTGGCAGGCCAACCTCGCGCAGCGCGCGCTCATAGCCGGCAAGTCGCTTGCGACCCGTATTGGAACGGCGTGCGTTAACCAGACAGGCGATGCGGCGATGACCCTGCTCAATTAGATACCGCGTGGCCATGTAGCCACCCATCTCGTGGTCGAACATCACCTTGTCGCACTCGAGTCCTTCAATGGCACGATCGACCATCACGGCCGGGATGGGCAGGTGGCTGACTTCTTCGCGCAGGGCGCGGTCGTCGGAGAACTCGTCACCCACCACCAAAAAGACACCGTCGACGCCGCGCGTCACCAGCTGACGCAGCAGCTCAAGATCGTCGTCGGCACTTCCGCCCGAGCTGGTAATAAAGAGCGCATAGCCGTCCTCGCGGCAGCGCTTTTCCAAGCTGCCGGCAAGCGAGGCAAAAAAGCGGCTCTCGATGTTAGGGACGATAAGGCCCAGCGTGCGCGACTCGCGCATGACCAGGCTACGCGCAATCTGGTTGGGAACATAGTGGTTGCGCGCCGCGACCTCCTTGATGAGCTTGCGGTTTTCTTCTGAGATGCGACAGGGCCGATTATTGAGCACAAGCGAGACCGACGAGGGGGAAAGCCCCACCTCCTGGGCGATCTGCTTGAGGGTGACTTTGTTGGCCATCTCGCTCCTTCCAGGTTTACGCGCAATCTCTTGAAAGTATAGCGACTACCCCTCTACCTCGGTGATAAACACTTTACCAATCCGGTAGACGGCTGTTTTATCGCCGCCAGCGCACCAAATCCGTCCGGGTGGGGTATATTGCAATCGATTGATGACAACGACCACCAAAAGGCGGATATTCGTATGCACGAGAACGACTTTTTTAACGAGGACCTGCTGTGCGCGCTTGCTGGCGTTGCCGGCGAGGACAACGTACTGATGAGCGAGCCCATGCGCGAGCACACCACGTTTAAGATCGGCGGCCCGGCCGACGTCTTTGTCACGCCCGATACCGAGCAGGGCCTCGTCGCCACGCTCGATACCTGCTATCGCTGCGATCTGCCCCTCACCATCGTGGGCAACGGCTCCGACCTGCTCGTCGGCGACAAGGGCATCCGCGGCGTCGTCGTGGCGCTGGGCGAGGGACTCTCCGACATTACGGTCGACGGCACGCACGTCACGGCGGCAGCCGGCGCCTTGCTTTCTGATGTCGCCGCTGCGGCAGCCGAGGCCGGTCTCACCGGCATGGAGCCCATCTCGGGCATCCCCGGATCGGTCGGCGGCGCCTGCTACATGAACGCCGGTGCCTACGGTGCCTGCATGGCCGATGTGCTGGAGTCCGTGCGCGTCTACAAACCCGCTCGCCAGCTCGACGACGGCACCCGCGGCAGCGGCAACATCATCGAGTTCGATGTCGACGAACTCAACCTAGGCTATCGCAAGAGCCGCGTCGCCGACGACGGCTTTATCGTTCTTTCTGCCACCTTCAACCTCGCACCGGGCAACGCCGCGATGATTAAGGCCGACATGGACGACTACCGCCAGCGCCGCGAGGACAAGCAGCCACTCGACATGCCGAGTGCTGGCTCCACTTTCAAGCGCCCCGAGGGTTACTTTGCCGGCAAACTCATCATGGATGCCGGCCTTCGAGGACACGCCGTTGGCGGCGCGCAGGTGAGCGAGAAGCACTGCGGCTTCATCGTCAATGCCGACCACGCCACCGCCGCCGACGTCGACGAACTCATCCGCCACATCCAAACAACCGTCAAAGACCAATTCAACGTAGACCTAGAACCCGAAGTCCACCGAGTCGGCGAATTTTTATAGCCTGCCCACCGCGATCCACTTTAATTAATAACGGGACAAGTGATCTAGCTCACTTGTCCCGTTATCATTTATTTGCGAAGAACATCGGCTAGCCGCAGGATTGAAATCATCGACCGATAAGTGAGTTCCACTTTTTCGCCCGCAAGCAGTCGTTTCGAGCCAATCTCATCTAGCCCCACAAGCCGAGAAAACAGCGGGCCGCTCATCGTGCCCTCGTCAATTGATTCCCTTATGGTCTTCAAAACGTCCGTATCATGAAGCGATGCCGAGCTGTAGGGGGCAACACGAGCGGAACTCTCAATTAACGACGAGACAAAAGGATGGAGATGCTTTGGACATAGTCCATCAAACACCACATCCCCATTGTCATCCGAGCCGACTAGTCGCCAACTATAATGATCGACCCAGCCGTCTCCGTCATATATGGTGTCCATGAGCAACTTCCCGTCTAGAGAGACCTATTTGGACATCGGAGCGCAAGACCGCAATCCATATAGGACCCGCAGCAGCTCCAACCCAACGCACCGCTCGACAATTGTAAATTGCGGTTATTTTAAATCTACATGATCAGTTCGAGTTCGCAACAAGGCGATTATTGCAGCTAGGTTCTATTTCATTTTCCACTTTGGTGAGCCGTCGGCTCCAAATTCCAAAACCGAAGTCCACGGAGTCGATAAATTCATTTAAAAAAGGCCCCGAAAGGGGCCTTCGCCATATTTATTCAGACAACCAGTCCGGTGTGTGACGCATTGGATCCGAGAGGTCCGTGGCTGTCCGAGCAGGCAACCTAATGCCTTCCGGGCAGCCACGGACCAACTTACTTCAAACCGCCGTTACGACAGCGCAATACCGCCAAGCCAGCCCCAACGCACGCCAGAGCCAGTGCCATAGAAGCTAATAAACGAATCAAGCGACTTAGACGTAATGGCGCCCTCGTTGCTCATTACGATGCCGCCGCCAACATAGATACCCACATGACCGTAGATAAGGCCCGGAGCACCCGTGCCGCTATGCGAGGAGTCGGCTACGATCATGCCCACCTGCAGCGCCGAGCGGTCGGAGCTATAGCACCAGGCGTTGAACATGTCGCAGGCGTTGCCGCCAAAGTAGCCAACGCCGGCGTTACGGAAGACATTGGTAACCCACGCCGCGCACCAGTTCTGACCCGGCGAAGGCGTGGAGTAGCACGCGTTGACGACGGCCTGCTGCTTGCCCGAGCCGGCATTCTGCTGCGGAGTTCCGGGCGCATACGATCCACCGCCCGAGCTCGAACCACCCGAGTAGGAATTGTTCTTGTTCGCGGCGGCCGCGGCAGCGGCGGCCTTCCTAGCGGCCTCCTCGGCCTGGGCGGCAGCGAGAATCTCGGAATCACGCTGAGCCATGAGCTCCTTGACGTCGTCGGAAAGACCGTTCAGCACGGTCTGGACCTCTTGCTGCTTGGCCTGCATATCCTGCATCTGAGCCGTCTGCTGATCCTTGAGTTTCTCCAGGTCAGCCTTTTGTGCTTCGAGCTCGGTCTTCTGTGCGTCGAGCTCGGCCTGAATCGTCTGGATGTCCTCGATGGCATCGCGGTCGCTCTTGTTGATCTTCTCAACGTAATGCGCGTTGGCAACGAGCTCCTCAAACGAGCCAGAGGCCAGCAGCAGCGACAGGATGTTCGTGCCGCCGGACTTGTAGCTGGCGGCCACGCGATCGGAAAGGTCGTTACGCTTCTTCTTGAGCTCGGCCTTCTTTTCATCGATCTGAGCCTGTGTGTCGTCAATCTTGCCCTGGACATTCTCAATGTCGTTGAGGGTCTGGGCATTCTTGTTGGCCAGCGCCGCATACTCATTTGCGATGCTGTCGAGCTGGGCCTGTACCTCGTCGAGCTGGGCCTGGGCGGCATTCAGTTTATCGGTGGTTTCTTTGGAAGCCTCCGCCGCATGGGCGCGAGCGGGCAGGCCAAAAAGAACTGCCGCAGAAGCGGCGCCGAACAGGGCCTTGAGGGCAGTGCGGCGCGAGAGCTCCTGGGAAAGGATGGAATCGCTGTTTGGTGACATATGTACTCCGTTACATGTTTATTTATATGTCGCTCAACTCATACATATTAGCGTACATATGGCGCGTCCCAACGATTTCCACGAACGGCAGGAAACTACAAGGTCGGCGGCTCGTAAGCAAACGCCAAAGATCAGGTTGTGCGTACGCAAGCTCTTCTATGAGTACGCTAGCATGATCCTCTGCTTTTCCTACAGTGCACGATTTGGGCGTCCCTGCCTGCGCTATACTCCCCTGAAGAAGTGTTCCTGATTCGATAGGAGACTACATGTCCAAAGCACTCGACCCCAAAGACACCTGCGTCCTCGTTACCGGTGGCGCCGGCTTTATCGGCTCGCACACCGTCGTTCAGCTGCTCGAGGGTGGCTACCAGGTCGTCATCGTCGATGATCTCTCCAACTCCAGCGCCGTCGCCGTCGACCGCGTCAAGACCATCGTGGGCGACGAGGCCGCCAAGAACCTCACCTTCTACGAGGCCAACGTGCTCGACCGCGATGCGATGAACAAGATCTTCGATACCCATCAGATCGACCGCGTCATCCACTTTGCCGGCTTTAAGGCCGTCGGCGAGTCGGTGAGCAAGCCCGTCGAGTACTACCACAACAACATCGAGAACACCTTGGTGCTCATCGACGTCATGCGCAACCATGGCTGCAAGTCCATCATCTTCTCGAGCTCCTCGACCGTCTACGGCGACCCGGACAACCCGCCCGTCACCGAGGAAGACCCCAAGAAGCCCGCGACCAACCCCTATGGTTGGACCAAGTGGATGATCGAGCAGATCCTTATGGACGTCCACACCGCCGACCCCGAGTGGGACGTCGTGCTGCTCCGTTACTTCAACCCCATCGGCGCTCATCCGTCGGGCCTGATCGGCGAGGACCCCAAGGGCATCCCCAACAACCTGGTGCCCTATGTCGCCCAGGTCGCCGTGGGCAAGCTCGAGGCCGTTCAGGTCTATGGCAACGACTACCCCACCCCCGACGGCACCGGCGTGCGCGACTACATCCACGTGTGCGATCTGGCCTCTGGTCACGTTGCCGCCCTTAACTGGATGAACGGCAAAACCGGCGTCGAGATCTTTAACCTGGGCACCGGCACCGGCACCTCGGTACTCGAGGTCGTCGCCGCCTTCTCCAAGGCTTGTGGCAAGGAGCTGCCCTACGTGATCCGCGAGCGCCGCGCCGGCGACATCGCTGCCAACTGGTGCGATGCCTCCAAGGCCGAGCGCATGATGGGCTGGAAGGCCCAGTACGACATCGCGGACATGTGCCGCGATAGCTGGAACTGGCAGAGCCACAACCCCAACGGCTTCGCCGACGCCGAGTAGCAAAAACCTACATACCGCTCTTGCCCCGATCTCACGTTGTGAGGTCGGGGCTTTTTCATGGCATGTAACCATTCGCCGAAAATCGACCAACTTTTTTATCTTGCCTGTACATGTTTAAACAACATGTTTTACAATAGGCGTATCGAATCAGAACATCGGAGGCGGACTGCACACCCATCGGCAGGCCGACCCCACAACAAGAAGGTTGGTAAGCGCATTCATGGAGCGTGCAAGCGGCGTCCTCATGCCCGTCTCATCTCTGCCCGGACCATACGGAATCGGCGGCTTTGGCTGGAATGCCTACGACTTCGTCGATTTTCTCGCCTCGTGCAAACAACATTACTGGCAGATTCTGCCCCTTACGACGACCAGCTATGGCGATTCGCCCTATCAGTCGTTCTCGGCCCGCGCAGGCAACCCCAACTTTATCGACTTTGCCGAGCTTATCGAGGCAGGGTATCTGGAGCAGTGCGATATCGATGGCGTGTATCTGGGATCCGACCCCAGCAATGTCGACTACGGTGCCATCTTTGGTGGCCGCCGTCAGATTCTCGACCGCGCCGCCGAGCGCTTTGCTGCCGACAAGCCAGCCGATTTCGATGGCTTTATCCAAGCCAACGAGGACTGGCTCATCCCCTACTGTGAGTTCATGACCGTCAAAGAGGAGTGCGGTCTCAAGGCGTTTTGGGAGTGGCCCGCGGAGCTCCGCACCCGCGGCGAGGCTTCCGCCAAGGTCTGCGCCGACCATCCGGCGCGTATGCTCTACCACCAGATGACGCAGTACTTCTTCGATCGCCAGTGGAGCCGCCTCAAGGCCTATGCCAACGAGCGCGACATTCTCATCATCGGCGACCTGCCCATCTATGTCTCGCGTGACTCCGTCGAGATGTGGGCGACACCTGAGCTCTTTAAGATCGACGCCGCCGGCAATCCCGTGAGCGTCGCCGGCACGCCGCCCGACCAGTTCTCGGCCACCGGCCAGTACTGGGGCAACCCCATCTACGACTGGGACGCCATGGAGTCCGACGGCTTCTCCTGGTGGGAGGGCCGCATTCGCGCCGCCCTCGACATGTACGACGTCATCCGCCTGGATCACTTCCGCGGCTTCGAGGCCTATTGGGAGGTGCCGTTCTCCTCGCCCGATTCGTCCTACGGTTCGTGGACGCAGGGTCCCGGCCTCAAGTTCTTCAAGACGCTCGAGGAAAAGCTCGGCACGCTGCCCATCATCGCCGAGGACCTGGGCTTCCTCACCCCCGGCGTCATCGACATGCGCGACAACTCGGGCTTCCCCGGCATGAAGATCCTGCAGTTTGCCTTTGAGGGCACCAACTCGTACTACCTGCCGCATAACTACATCGCCAACACCGTCGCCTACGTGGGCACCCACGACAACGAGACGGCGCGCGGCTGGTTTGAGGGAACGGCCACCCCGCGTCAGCGCGAGCAGGCAGCCCTGTACACCCATCAGCAGGCCGGCGAGCCTATCACCGACGCACTCAACCGAACCATCGCAGCCAGCGTGAGCGACACGTGCATCTACACCATGCAGGACCTGCTCAACTTGGGCAACGAGGCGCGCATCAACACCCCTGCCACACTGGGCGGCAACTGGACCTGGCGCATGCTCGACGGCGCCATCACCCGCGAGCTCGAGCACAAACTCACCGACTGGACCGAGACCTACTTCCGCATCCCGTCGGAAGCCGAAATCGAGCTTCCTCAATAGGAGCTACCGCGCCTGACCCCTCCCCACCGTGCGGACGCGCTTGCTTTTCCCGCGCGAGGCCACCCCAATCCCCTCGCGCGGGCTTCTTATGAATTGCAGACATGAAACAACCCATCACAGGAGAAAACATGCCCCAAATTAACCTCATGGAACTCGCCGAGCAGTCTTTTGGCACCTCGCTCGAGCAGCTCGACGACCGTCGCATTTACAAGCTGCTGGTCAAACTCGTGCAGGAGCGCTCCGCCGCCCGCCCGCTCAACAACGGCAAGAAAAAGCTCTATTACATTTCCGCCGAATTTTTGATCGGTAAGCTGCTCATCAACAACATGATCGACCTCGGCATCTACGACGAGGTTAAGGACCAGCTCACCGCCGCAGGCCACGACCTCAACAAGATCGAGGAATTCGAGGTCGAGCCGTCACTCGGCAACGGCGGCCTGGGCCGCTTGGCCGCATGTTTCCTGGATTCCATCGCCACGCTGGGCTTGACCGGCGATGGCGTGGGCCTCAACTATCACTACGGTCTGTTCCGTCAGCGCTTTGTCGACAACCAGCAGAAGGCCGTCCCCGACGAGTGGCTCGGTGAGCAGGACATCCTAGTCGACGATGACCGCTCCTACACCGTCGAATTCGGCGATTTTGCCGTTACCTCCAAGCTCGTCAACATCGATGTGCCCGGTTACGGCCAGCCCACCAAGAACCGCCTGCGCCTTTTCGACCTGGCGAGCGTCGACGACGGCCTGGTCCCCGGCAGCTCCATCGACTTCGACAAGACCGAGATCGCCAAGAACCTCACCTTGTTCCTCTACCCCGACGATTCCGACGAGCAGGGCCGCCTACTTCGCATCTATCAGGAGTACTTCATGGTGAGCAACGCCGCCCAGCTCTTGATCGACGAGGCCGTCGAGCGCGGCAGCAACCTGCACGATCTGGCCGATTACGCCGTTGTCCAGATCAACGACACGCACCCCACCATGGTCATCCCCGAGCTCATTCGCCTGCTCACCACCGAGCACGACATCGAGTTTGACGAGGCCGTTACCATCGTACGCTCCATGGTCGCCTACACTAACCACACGATTCTTGCCGAGGCGCTCGAGAAGTGGCCGCTCACCAGCCTGCAGAAGGTCTCCCCTGCCATCGCCGACATTATCGTCAAGCTCGATGAGATCGCGAAGGCCGAGCACGATGACCCGCGCGTCGCCATCATCGACGAGCACGACACCGTCCACATGGCCCACATGGACATCCACTTTGGCTTCTCCATCAACGGCGTAGCCGCCCTCCACACCAAGATCCTGGAGGACACCGAGCTTCATCCGTTCTACGAGATCTATCCCGAGAAGTTCTCCAACAAGACCAACGGCATCACCTTCCGCCGCTGGATTCATGGGGCCAACCCCGCGCTCGCCAGCCTGCTCGACGATGTGATCGGCACCGACTGGCGCAGCACCGGCGATCTGAGCAAACTCGCCAAGTTCGCCGACGACAAGGACGTTCTTGAGCGCCTGGCCGCCACCAAGGTCGAGGCCAAGGCCATCATGCGCCAGTTCATGGCGCTCGAGCAGGGCGTGACCATTCCCTCCAACGCCATCATCGACGTCCAGGTCAAGCGCATCCACGAGTACAAGCGCCAGCAGATGCTCGCGCTCTACATCATCTGGAAGTACCTCGATATCAAGAACGGCAACAGACCTAAGCACCCCGTCACCATCATCTTTGGCGGCAAGGCGGCGCCTGCCTACACTATCGCGCAGGACATCATCCATCTGATCTTGACGCTGTCGCAGTGGATAGCAAACGACCCCGACGTGGCTCCCTACCTGCAGGTTGTCATGATCGAGAACTACAACGTCACCGCCGCCGAGCGCGTGATCCCCGCCGCTGATATCTCCGAGCAGATCAGCCTGGCCTCCAAGGAAGCGAGCGGCACCTCCAACATGAAGTTCATGCTCAACGGCGCCCTAACCCTGTGCACGCTCGACGGTGCCAACGTGGAGATTGCCGAGCTCGTGGGCGACGAGAACATTTATACCTTTGGTGCCTCGTCCAAACAGGTCGAGCAGCTCTATGCCAACGGCACCTATGACGCCGGTGTGCTCTACCGCAAGCCCGGCATTAAACTGCTGGTGGACTTCATCACCAACCCGGCCTTTATGGCGACCGGCAATGCCGAGCGCCTGCAGCGCCTGCACGACGACATTAAGGGCAAGGACTGGTTTATGGCCCTGCTCGACATTGAGGAGTACATCCAGACCAAGGAGCGCGTGCTGGCCGACTACGAGGACCAGGACGCCTGGATGCGCAAGGCGCTCATCAATATTGCCAACGCCGGCACCTTCTCGTCCGACCGCACCATCTCCCAGTACAACGACGAGATCTGGCACCTGAACTAATTTCGCTTCCCTTACCCATCCTCTTGAGAAACGGAGTCGTGGCAACACGGCTCCGTTTTTTGTGCCCGCACGTTACCCTGTGATCCAACTCGGCCAAACAATCTCGATCCGTAGCAATTACTCAACCAAAACGGTCCCAGCCGTTACAGATTGAGACATACCGGCCCCTCCCCTCGGGTTTATCTCAATCTGTAACATCTAGCAGGTGAAATTCGCCTTTGGTGTTACAGATTTAGATGAAATGGTTAGCTCAGCGGAACCGTCTCGATCTGTAACATCTAACGTCCGAAATCGGCCCTATCCGTTACAGATCGAGACAAACGACCGGTCAGACAGTCCCAACACAAAGAAAGGCTCCCCTCTCGCCCAGTGGACGGGAGGGGGCCTTATATGTGACCGCGGCAAAAGGATGGCAAAGCCGCAGTCGCCCAAAGGAAGGGCCTGGTTGCACCGGGCCTAGATAAGGTTCTTGCCAGAGACCTTATCGAAGAGGTGGGTCGCGTTCTTCTCGAACCTGAACCAGATGGGGTCGCCCGCCTTGAGCGCGCCCTTGGCCTCGAGGTCGACGACGGGAATGATCAGGACAAACTGGCCGTCGGGAGCAGTCACGTGGACATGCTCGGTCGAGCCCATGAGCTCGGTCACCTCGACGGTGCCCTGGAGCGCACCCTCCTCGTCCTTGTCGGCAAGCAGAATCTGCTCGGGGCGCACGCCGGCCGTAATCTCCTTCACGTCGCCGCCGTCCCAGTTGAGGGCAAGCTGAGCGCAAGTCTCCGGGGCGAGCGCCACGTTCATATCCTCGGTCTTGACAGTAAAGCCGTTGCCCGAGCGCACCAGCTGGGCATCGAAGAAGTTCATCTGCGGCACGCCGATGAAGCCGGCGACGAAAATGTTCGCGGGATGGTTGAAGACCTCCTGCGGCGTGGCGATCTGCTGGACGACGCCGTCCTTCATGACCACGATGCGGTCGCCGAGGGTCATAGCCTCGGTCTGGTCGTGGGTAACGTAGATGAAGGTGCCCTTGATCTCGTGACGCAGCTTAATGAGCTCGGCGCGCATCTGGTTACGAAGCTTGGCATCCAGGTTGGACAGCGGCTCGTCCATCAGGAAGACCTTGGGGTCACGCACGATGGCGCGGCCGATGGCGACGCGCTGGCGCTGGCCGCCAGAGAGCGCCTTGGGCTTACGGTCGAGGTACTCGGTAATACCCAGGATCTCAGCAGCGGAGCGAACCTTACGGTCGATCTCGTCCTTGGGGACCTTCTTGAGCTCAAGCGTAAACGCCATGTTCTCGTACACCGTCATATTGGGGTACAGAGCGTAGCTCTGGAACACCATGGCGATGTCGCGGTCCTTGGGCGCCACGTCGTTGACGCGCTTGCCGTCGATGAGCACGTCGCCGGAGGTGATGTCCTCTAGGCCGGCGACCATGCGCATCGTCGTGGACTTACCGCAGCCAGAGGGGCCAACGAGGACGATGAACTCCTGGTCGTGAACGGTGAGGTTGAAGTCCTCTACAGCGAGCACACCGTCCTCGGTAACCTTGAGGTTGTGCTTCTTCTCCTCGGTCTTCTTCTTTTTGCCAAAGAAGCCCTTCTTTTTTGACTCGTTGTTGGGATACACCTTCTGAACATGTTTGAGAACGATCTCGGCCATGTCTCTACCTTTCGATACGCGGCGCCGCGCTGAGGGGCGCCGCCAAAACTTGCAAAACAGTTACGGCATCAGCCCTTGACGGCACCTGCCACCACACCGTCGATGATGTACTTCTGGCAGAAGATGTACATGATGACGATGGGGACAACGACCATCATGATGCAGGCCATCATGGGGCCGAGCTCGACGTGGCCATAGCCGCCGCGGAAGTACTGGATCAAAATAGGAATGGTCTTGTACTTGGTGGAGTCGAGCGTAAGGTAGGGCAGCAGGTAGTCGTTCCAGACCCACATGGTCTCGAGGATGCCGACCGAAAGATAGGTGGGCTTCATGATGGGAAGGACGATCTTAAAGAACACCTGGACCGGGTTGCAGCCGTCAATCATGGCCGCCTCCTCGATCTCGAGCGGGATGTTCTTTACAAAACCGGCGAACATAAAGACCGCCAGGCCCGCGCCAAAGCCGAGGTAGATAAAGCAGATGTTGAACGGCGTGTTGAAGCCGATGCGGTCCGCCAAATTGGACAGCGTGAACATGAGCATCTGGAAGGGCACGACCATCGAGAACACGAACAGGTAATAGAAGAAGTTCGAGATCTTGTTGTTGACACGAACCACGTACCAAGCGCACATGGAGCAGCACACCAAGATCAGCACGACCGACGTGACCGTGATGATGAGCGAGTACATAAATGCCGAGGCAAAGCCCTGCTCGTTAAGGGCGTGCATGTAGTTTGCGAGGCCGTTGAACGTCTCGGGCGTGAGCAGATCGAACGCCGTGGTGGTGCTGATTGCGGTCGCTTTCTTAAAGGAATTGAGCGCAATCATGAACACGGGGTAGATCCACGCGAGCGACAGAATCGTAAAGAAAATCGAGAGCGCGCGGTTGATAACCTTATCGCGTTTCATTACTGCTGCACCTCCTTGGACCTCGTGGCCTTAAGCTGAATCATGGAGATGGCTACGACCAGGATGCAGAAGATAACCGCCTTGGCCTGACCGATGCCCTGCCATGCGATACCGGCACGCGAATAGAACGTGTTGTAGATGTTCAGGGCGAGCATCTCGGTGGAGTGCGCGGGAGCGCCGCCGGTAAGGGCGAGGTTCTGGTCGAACAGCTTAAAGCCGTTGGTGATGGACAGGAACAGGCAGATGGTGATGGTCGGCATCAGGTTAGGGATCTTAACCTTCCAAAACGTCTGCCATGCCGTGGCACCGTCGACCTTGGCGGCCTCGATGTAGTCGGACGGAATGGACTGCAGACCAGCGATGTAGATGATCATCATGTAGCCGACCTGCTGCCACAGGGTCAGGATGATAAGGCCCCAGAAGCCAGCAGCAGAGTTAAGGGCGATGAGCTGGGCGCCCACGTTGGAGAGCAGGCAGTTGATCAGAATCTGCCAGATGTAGCCCAGCACGATGCCGCCGATCAGGTTAGGCATAAAGAAGATCGTACGGAAGATGTTGGTGCCCTTGAGCGCTTTGCGGGTGAGCGCCTGCGCGATGGCGAGGGCGATCACGTTGATGAGCACCGTCGACAGGAAGGCAAACGCCACGGTAAAGAAGAACGACGTGGCAAACTGCGGATCGGACAGTGCGCGCACGTAGTTCTCAATACCGACAAAATGCGCGTTGTTAATGGTAATAAACTGGCAGAACGAGAGATAGAAGCCCTGGATAAAGGGAATCACGAACCCGATCATAAACGCCAGGCACGTGGGCAGCATAAAGAGCGGCCACCAGCGCTTGAGTGCTTTGCCCATAGAAGGGTCCTTTCAATATGCAGGGGGCGGGCAAACCAACGTCTGCCCGCCCCCTGTCGCTAATCAGATAGCTTGGGCAGCAACTACTTACTCGGAAGCAGCCTTCTCGGTCTTCCAGCCATCGACGAAGGCGTTCTTGACGCCGTCCCACTTGCTGTTATCGGCAGCGTAGGCAATCAGAGCCTGCTTGAGGTTCTTCTTCCACTCCTCGGAGGGGATGTAGACGAAGTCCCAAGCGACGGTCTTCTTGCCGTCCTTGGCCATGGCAACGGCCTGCTGCGAGAAGACGTTGGTGGTTTCCTTGGCGCTCTTGAACGGAGCGGTCAGACCCATCTTGTCGGCGATGATGCTGGTCGGGGTGTCAGCGGTGACGCACCAGTACATGAAGTCCTCGGTGGCCTTCTGGGCATCCTCGGAAGCCTGGGAGCTGACGCACCAGTAGTTCTCGCCGCCGGAGCACAGGCCCTGGTTCTCCTCGCCGTCGACGCCGATGTAGATCGGCAGCATGCCGAGCTGGTCGTCGGTCATACCGGCCTTGGTGAGGTCAGCGTATGCCCAAGAGCCGTTCTGATAGAAGACGGCCTTGCCGGTTGCGAACTCGTTGGTGGCGTCGTCGCCGGTCTTGGAGGCAAGCTGCGAAGGATCGCAGGTGGAGTCGGTGATGTACAGGTCGAAAATCTGCTTGAAGTTGTCGAGATACTCGCCCTTGATCTCGTCGTCCTCCTGGTTGTGCTCCTTCTCGAACTCGTAGTAGAGCGGGAGGTTGGCGAGGTGGGTGGTGTAGCGCCAGCTGGAGGAGTCATCCATGCCGGCAGAAGTGAAGGCACCCTCAACGCCAAGCTCGTCCTTGCGGGCCTGGATGTCGTCGGCACAAGCCTTCAGCTTGTCGAAGGAGTTGATGTCCTCGGCCTTGTAGCCAGCCTTCTCGAGCAGCTGCTTGTTGTAAATGATGCCGTAGCTCTCCTGGACCCAGTCGATGCCCAGATCCTTGCCATCGGACTGCAGAGCCAGGGAGTCGTCAATGAGCTCACCGCGGAGCTTGGTATCGGACAGGTCGGCGCAGTAATCCTTCCAGTTCTTAAGACCGGTGGGGCCGTTGACCTGGAACAGGGTCGGAGCGGAGCTCTTGGACATCTCGGACTTGAGCTTCTCCTCGTAGGTGTTGGAGGCAGCGGTCACGATCTTGACCTCGACGCCCTTCTCCTTCTTATAGGCCTTGGCGATCTCCTTCCACTCCTTGTCGACCTCGGGCTTGAATTGGAGGAAGTAGACCTCGGCAGCGTCACCAGAAGCAGAGGAGCCGGAGCCGGCGGAGCCACCGCAGCCCACGAGACCCAGACCAAGAACCGCAGCCGCGGAACCAGCAAAGCCCAGGAACTGCCTTCTGCTCATTTCGTTCTTCATTACAATCCACCCTTTCACACCGTGGCGGCACCCTTTGCCGCCGCCTTCGGAGATTGGCTCGGGGACTTTGCCCCTTTTGCTGATTTGTACAATACGCTATTTGGCTAGTTGTTTGAACAAGTATTACTAGAGCGGTAGAAAAACTTCGGTGAACGGTAATATTCAACTTGATACTTGACAAGTTTTGTATAAACAATTATTTGTTATCGAATGCAGAGAAAACGCCCGGTCAAGCCGATGCATCGTCGGTTTGACCGGGCGTTTTCGCTTTGAGGGCATAAGTCTCGTCAGGCTGCGAGCTAGCCGGCTATCGCTTGGAGTTGACGCGGTAGTGGAAGATCTCGGGATGCGTGCGGGCATGCGTGACCTCAAACAAGATGCCGTCCGAGGTGTACGACTGGCTCTCCATGACGGCGACACAGTTGTACTTACCAAGGTCAAGATAGCTGCAGTCCTCATCGTTGGCGAGCTCGACACTCACCGTACGACGGCTCGCCATCACCTTGACGCCGCGTTTGTGCTCCAGATAGTCGTAAATTGACTTTGCGGCGATCTCGGGCGTCAGACCCTTGGCGATCGACTCCAAAAAGTAACCATGGTCTACTTGGCGCGCATTGCCGTTAAGGCTTCGGACACGCACCACGCGAATCAGCTCCTCGCCCACCTTAAAGCCCAGGCGACGAGAGAGTTGCTCAGTGCAAATCAAATGTTCAAAAGACTTGACCTCGGTCGATGCGACGGCATTGTTGCGTTTTGCGAACTCGCCAAACGACTCAACCTCTTCGAGTGCGCCCAACATGTCGGTTTCGCCCTTAAGCCAAATAACGCGCACGCCCTTGCCGTGTATGGGCTGCACAAACATCCCGTCGGCCAGCATACCCAAGGCGCGACGGACGGTATTGCGCGTGCATCCGAACTCCGCGGTCAGCTCGGCTTCGGTTGGCAGCATCTCCTGAAACGCATAGGTCCCGTTAATGATGCGCGAACGGATCTCACGGTAGATTCCTTCGTAAATCGCTTTTGGCATGACTTCACCTCTACATTGTTCATTTCCGGCTAGGCACGATAGCATTTCTTAAAGTTGTTTAAACCGAATATCGGTAAAGCGACAGGATTTAACCGTTGACGGTTTCTGTCATGCCCAAATCGGTTTCGCTCAAAACTGCCGGTACGACAATCGTCTGGTCCTCTACAATGAATCCATTGTTTAAACGTTTCCCCACGCGCAACGCGCCTCGATATTCGGAAGGCAGAACATGCTGCAAAAAATCCAACGCTTTGGCGGGGCAATGTTCGCGCCCGCCATGCTGTTTTCTATATCAGGCCTCATGGTCGGCGTCTCCGCTCTCGCAACGACTGCGGACATCGTCGGCGATCTCGCCGTATACGGAACCCCTTGGTACGCTTTTTGGACCATCATCCAGCGCGGCTCGTGGACGGTCTTTAAACGCCTCCCGCTCCTTTTTGCCGTAGCGCTGCCCATCGGTCTTGCCCAAAAACAACCGGCTCGTTGCTGCCTCGAGGCTCTCGTCGCCTATTTTGCCTACTGCTTCTTTTTGAGCGAGATCATTAAGCTGAGCGGAGACAATCTTGGACTTAAGTACCCGTCGTCTTTGACCTCCGCTAGCGGCATCACCATCATCGACGGCATCAAGACGCTCGACACCGGCATTATCGGCCCGCTGGCGGTATCGGCAACCGTCGTCGCCATCCATGACCGCTTCTACGATGCCAAGGTTCCCGATTGGCTCGGCACCTTCTCGGGCTCCTCGCTGGTCTACCTCATCAGCTTTTTTGCCGTGTTTGCCCTTGCCGCTATCTCGGCCGCCATCGTGCCCTCCGTATACGCAATGACCGAAACGCTGCGCCATGCACTTACGAGCGTCGGCCCCTTTGGCGTGGGCATCTTTGTGCTTTTGGAGCGAGCGCTCGAGCCCATGGGGCTGCACCACCTGCTCTACATGCCGATCTACTACGACAACCTGGTCATTAACGACGGCATCTACGCCACGTGGAGCAGCTTGCTCCCCATCCTCTCCCATAGCACGCGCCCCCTTAATGAGCTTGCGCCGTGGGCCGGTTTTACCGCCACTGGCTGGGTCAAGCTCTTTGGCCTTCCTGCCATCGCAGCCGCGTTCTACTCCACCGCAAAACCCGAGCGCCGCGCCGGCCTCAGGGTCATCCTTGTTCCCGCCATCATCGCCTCGGTGGTTTGCGGCGTTACCGAGCCACTCGAGTTTCTCTTTATGTTCACCCACCCCGGGCTCTTTTTTCTCTACGCCGTCTTATCGTCTTGCCTTGCCACAACCATGAATCTCTTTGGCATCGTCGGCATCTTCTCGGGCGGCCTCATGGAGATGGCAGCCTTCAACTTTATTCCGCTCATGCGCACGCATGCCGGTGCCTATCTTTTGGCGCTCGGTATCGGCCTTGCCTTTAGCCTCATCTTTTTTGTTAGTTTTCGAGCACTCATCTTGGCCTATGACCTTAAGACGCCGGGCCGCGAGGATCATGTCGCCAATCGCGCGGCAATCGATCGTTTAACGGAAAGCGGCTTTGCCAAAGAGCAATCTCCCAACGACGAGGCCGATAGTCGATCCGATCAAGATCACGTCCTCGCTGAGCGGGTAATTCAGCTTTTAGGTGGCGTTGGCAATATCGTGGGCGCAACCAACTGCGCCACGCGTCTGCGCGTCGAGGTCGCAGACCCTTCCATCGTTGCAGATAACGCATCGTTTGTCGCGGTGGGCGCCAAGGGCCTCATCATTACGGGCAAGACCGCCCAGGTGGTCATCGGCATCTCCGTTCCCCGCGTTAAAGAGCATTTTGACCAGATTATGGGCCTCGAGCCGGGATTTGTGCCCACCACCTCGGCCTCCCCTGCCGCCAGCGCAGTCCATAAGCGCGGCGATATCTGCTTCTTCGATATCGACGGAACGCTCGCCTGGCAAGACCCTCGAGTGGCGCAAGAGCTTCCCGAGAGCGAGCGAGACCTCTCCCCCTATCCCAACGAGGCGGTTTCGCAGGCAATCCGCGAGTTTGTCGCCAACGGCAACATGGCCTTTATCTGCACGGGACGTACCCTCAGCTGCATCCACCCCAAACTTCTTGAGCTGCCCTGGACCGGCATCGTCTGTCTTGCGGGTGGTTACGCCGAGATCAACGGACACGCAATTCGCGATCTGTCGATGACGCCCGGTATGCTGCAGCGTCTTGCCCCCTACCTTGAGCAATCGGGCGAGGTCATCCGCTTTGAGGGCCTCAACGGCGTCGTGCGCATGAGTGCCGATGCCCCCGATGCTCCCGGATACGCGCGCACCCTGGGCGACGCAGTCACGCAGCTGCAACATTACAGTGTCTACAAGATCTTGATGTCTACATCGCTCGCCAACCACATCGCTCAAGATAAGGCGCTTGAGCCGCTGCTGTGCTTTAACGAGCTCGAACTCAAGGTAACCGAAATCTCGCCCCGCGAATGCACGAAGCGCGGGGGCATCCAGTCTGTACTCGACGCCCTCGATCCCCACCACGGAACCGTATACGGCATCGGCGACGCCAGCAATGACGTCTCGCTGATGAACGCCGTCGATGTCGGTATCGCCATGGGCAATGCGCCGGACTATCTCAAAAAGCGCGCCGACTACATCACCGACTCGGTCGACAAAAATGGCGTCGTCAAGGCGCTCGAGCACTTTAGGCTTATATAAGCAGCCGGCACGCGCACGCGTCCCGTTTCCCCAAATCGCCAAAACAGACGCGCCGGCAACTCCAATGTGGCAATATGGTATCTGCACACCGCAACGATGCAACCTAAGAAAGAATGCGAGAACCCGTGTCCAGTCCGTTTACCAGCTTTTTAGCCCAGCACTTTGACCAGATCAACGACTATCTGGCCACGTTCTTTGACGGACAGGCGACCTCTGCCGATATCGAGCGCTACCTGTATACCCCGCTCTCGACATTTACGGCCAATGCCGGCAAGCGCCACCGCCCGCTCATCTGCATGCTCGCCGCCACCGCGGTAGGTGGCAGCTTTGAGAGCGCCCGCAGCGCGGCGGCAGCTATCGAGCACTTTCAGTCGGGAGCGCTTATCCATGACGACATCGCCGACAACGGACAGCTTCGTCGAGGTAAGCCCTGCATGCACCTTACCGAGGGCACGGGCCTTGCCATCAATTGTGGCGACCTGGCGCTCACCATGGTCACCAAGACGGTTCTCGACGACCCCACGCTGGAGTCCGACGTGAAGCTGCGTGTGCTCCACGAGCTTACCGAGATGATCGTCCGCACCATCGAGGGTCAAGCGCTCGACCTGGGTTGGGTCCGTGACGGGCGCTTTGATATCTCGGTTGATGACTACCTGGGCATGGCGACGCACAAGACCGCGTTTTACAGCGGAGCCACGCCGCTTGCCGCCGGGGCCATTATCGGCGGCGGCAGCGAAGAGCAGGTCGAGGCGCTACGCGCCTTTGGCCTGCACACCGGCCTTGCCTTTCAGATTCAGGACGACCTGCTCAACTTGGTCGGCACCAAAGAGGCCGCCAACAAGGACTTCCGCACCGACATCACCGAGGGTAAACGCACGCTCGTTGCCGTGCACGCCCTGTCTGATGAGCGCCATCACGACGAGGTCGAGGCAATCCTTTCCTCGGGCACCGAGGACCCCGCGCAGCTCGCGCGCGCCGTGGAAATCTTCCAGCAGATCGGCTCTGTCGATTTCGCCCACAACTATGCGCTCGACCTGACCGCCAAGGCCAAGGCCGCTATCGAAGGCGTCGAGCTCGACCCGCATGCGCGCGAGCTCTTCCTCTCCATGGCAGATTTCTTTGTGGAGCGCCTCAACTAGCGGGGGTCACAAAACCTGTGGGCAGCGCGTTTGGGTACAAGTTGCTACACTGTTGAGTGCATGTTTATGCATTGTCTCGCGTTGTCTATCCGACACGCGCTCAAAATAGTACGAATCGTACGCCGAAAGGGGTTCGTTCATGGAACCTATTACCACGGGCATGCAGGGAGCAGCCGTCGAGGATGTTCAGTCCCGCCTTCTGCAGCTCGGTTACACCATCGATGCCGACGAGGTCGCCGACAAGCGCTTTGGCACCGCCACCGAGCAGGCCGTCAGCACCTTCAGGCTCGACAGCGGCCTTGCTGCCGGTCATGCCGTCGATATCCCCTGTTGGAGCGCCCTGGTCGACGCCTCGTATAAGCTGGGCGACCGCACTCTGTATCTGCGCATGCCCAATTTCCATGGCGCCGATGTGCAGGCCCTGCAGCGCGCTCTCAACGTTTTGGGCTTTGCCTGTGGCGAAGACGACGGCTACTTTGGTCCGCATACCGAGGCCGCCCTGCAGCAGTTCCAGGAAAATGTCGGCCTGTTTGCCGACGGCATGGCCTTCCAAGACACCTACGCCTACATCAACCGCCTGCACCATGTGTGGGAGGGCAAGCCCTCGGTCACCGAAGCCGAGTCCCGCATCGGTTTTGCTCGCGCCGCCAACGTGCTCGAGCGCTTCCAGATCGCCGTTATCGGTGAGGACCCCATCGCACGCAGCGTTGCTTCGCGCATGTGGAACATCGCCACGGCAACGACCGACAACAGCGGCATGATGCTCTGCGACTCCGAGGTCCCAACCGACGTTGACCTGGTGCTCGAGATCGCAAGCGACGAGCTGCCCGCCGACGCCGCGCCACGCGCCACGATTGCCCTCGCCGAGTGCCACAACCTGGCCCAGCGCATCCGCACCGCCAATGTCGCCGCGCAGCAGAAGCCGGCTCGCATTCGCATTGAGCTCACGGGCATGACGCGCTACAACGGCACCTTCACGGCCAGCGACGCGCAGACGCTCGCCGTACGCCTACTCGACGGCGTTTGCGATGCCCTCGCAGATTAGGTAAACTAGACGAGTTGCTTTTGGGCAACACCACACATTGGGACGTAGTTCAACGGTAGAACTCCGGTTTTTGGTGCCGGCTGTTGGGGGTTCGAATCCCTCCGTCCCAGCCATTAAAACTGAGCGCCCTAAGCCCATAACGGCCCAGGGCGCTTTCTTGTGGGCAAGCGGAGGAATTCGAACCCGCAAGGGTGCGGAGCTGAGGAAACGCGAAGCGTTTTCCAGCGCAGCACGCAAGGAGCGAAGCGACGCAGCGGGGCGCGGCCGCCGACCAGGCAGACGCGGAATCCCTCCGTCCCACACCAGCCAAGAGCCCCTCACGTCAAGCAAATCGAGCCAACGCCGCCAAGCGGAGGAATCCGAACCCGCAAGGATGCGGAGCGACGCAGCGGGGCGCGGCCGCCGCAGGCAGACGCGGTGCCGGCACTTGGGGACGCTCCTAAGTGCCGGCATTATAGGAACGTCCCCAAGTGCCGGCTCGGGACTATTTTCGAGGACCCTCCGAAGGACTGTGGCCAAAAAACGGCAAATATGAGTACTGTTACCGTTGTAGCTACATTATTTTCGTTAATAAAAGAAGATCTTAATGAGATTTATTCGCATCAAGGTCTTCCTTTAATGAACACTTGAGGAGATACGGCAGCTTATCTGCTCGATCGACACGTCAAATCACCTTAAATGTGGTCAAAATTACTGCTACTAAAAGAGTATCAGTACTCATATTTGATGTTTTTTGGCCACGGCTCTTTATAGACACCCTGCACAGCGACGGTGGTAGATTTCGGAACGTGTCCGTCAGCCCCGTTCCGAAAAACGAGCCGCATGCAACGGCCAAGCCACGACAGGCCCCGGGAGAGCGGGGACACCGGCTTAGGTTTATCGCGAGTTCCGCACGAACAGGAGGCCACTTAATGTGGCCTCCGTCGTGAGCAGGACTGTAGAGCAGGAAACCTAAGCCGGTGTCCCCGCTCTCCCGGGGCCGGCGGAATTTAGTTGTTCAGCATGCGGTCGAAGCTTCCCGAGTCGCCATCCCGATAGTCGGCGGTCATCAGGATCTCCTGCGGAATGCGCCCGCCCTCGCGTAGCACATTGCGGAACTGCACGCGCGTGACCATGGGCAGATCCTTGATCGTCGCCGCCAAGTTCTGCGGCACGCCCTGGTTGGCAGCCGCGGGCTCGCACTCGCCGCCGGCCTTCACGCGACGCTTATGCTCGGCGAGCATGGCGCGGTACATGCCGGCATGCAGACGAATCTCAACCACATTGGCATTGCGAGCCTGCTCGACGATGCGCGCGCCCTCGCGGTCGATATCGCCCACGTAGTAGACGTAGTTAAAGCGATAGCCGATCTCAGCCAGATAATCGTCCAGGGCATGCGAGACGCTCGCCTTGCATCCGCCGCCAAAAATCACGCCGCCCACCTTGATGCCAAAGAGCTTGGCGTGCTTGCGGCCACGCAGCAGCCTGACGATCTCGTCATAGGTGTCCAGGTTCTCGACCATAATGAACGGCTTATCGGCGCCCAGCGTAAAGAAACCCGTAAAGTGCACGGGGCGGTTGGGGGCGACCTTGATCGCCTGCATGCTGATGCCCTTTTCGGTCATGCGCCTTATCAGGCGCTCACCGTGCTTGCCGTCAAAAGCCTTCTCGTCGTTAAAAATCTGGTAGGCACGCTGGCGGCGCGAGGCAACCGGCGTATCGGCACCTCGGTTTTGCTCGATCCAAGCCTGGATGATTGCGATTTCCTCGGCAATCTTGCGGTTGGACATCTCGTTGTGCTGAGTGCGCTGCGGCGCCTTTTTGCCGTCCTTGCCCTCGACCTTAACAATTTGAGTCTGCTGCTCCTTGATCTTAGAGAGCGCCGTAGGCGTAGGGACAACTTTGAGCAGCTGCCTGCCCAAAACGCGGGCAAGGGCAAACGCCGATACCTCGCCGTGGACGGCCGACTCGGGCTGCTGGGTAGCACTATCAGCCGCGGCAGGCTCAGCCTGTGCATGAGGCTTACGCTTGGAATCTGCCCGGGTATTACGTTCCTGCTTGGGCGCAGACGAGCGCTTTTGCGGACGATCGGACTTGGCCTCCTTCGCCGGCTGGCGCTTGACCTGATCCACCGGAGTCTCGGCCTTCTCATCTCCGTTTTGTGTCGCTGTCTTCTCGGCCGCGGCCTCGGCATTTGAGCCACGACCGCCGCGGTGACGACGACGGCGGGGCTTGCCTGAGGCGCTCTCCCCCGCCTGCTTATCAGCGGTCTGTTGAGCTTTGACCTCAGTGTCAGCCGCAGGCTGCGACTCGGAAGGTTGCTGCTCGCGAGCCGCCGGCTCAACGGTTTTCTCGGTTTGTTCGGCCTTCTCGGCCTGAGCGGTCGAAGCCGGCTCGCCCTTCTCCTGACGCCTTACGGGATACGCGCGCCTCGCAAAACCACGCCCGGGACGGCATGAACCCGGAGCCTTCTTGGCAGACTCCTCAACATCGTCTGCAGCCTCGGAAGGCTCTTCAACCTCATGCGCGACATCCTGCTGCGCAGCCTTAAAGTGGGCACCACGGCGACGCTGGGACTCCTGGGCCTCCACGGGCTTTTGCTCCTTCGCGGGCCTCTGCGACTCGGCAGCAACCTCGTTCTCAACAGCCTCGGCATCCGTCTCACCCTTTTGAGCAACGGCACGACGGAAGCGCTCCTGCTGGGCGCGGCGCTGCGCATCGCGCTTGCCACCCCCGCCAAAACCGCCGCGTCCTGCCTTGGCCGTAAAGGCACGCACGACGTTCTCATCGAGCAACTCATCGGTATCGACATGCTCACGCGGAGCAGCTTCTTCCACAGCAGGCACGTCAGCGGAATCCTCGACGACAAAATCTTCGACGGACTCGGCAGGCTGCTCCTGGGTATCGCGGATCTCGACATTGATGGTATAGAACGCCGGGCGCCCGTTAATGCCGCTGCCCTCGATCTTGGTCACGATATTTGCCGCGATAAGCTCATCGCGCATCGCCTTGGTGTCGCATTCCTTATCGACGGAGCGGAAAATCTGCGCCAGCGCGCTCGACTTAATCTTGAGTGCCTTGCGGCAGAGCAGGTCGTAGGCAACCAGCTTGGCGCGCTCGGCAGAAAGCGATGTCTGGCTGCTCAGACGCTCAGCCAGAGCATCGACATTGTTTTGATTATCGGAATATACCGTCTTGGCCACGGGGCCCCTTTCATATGCACACATATACGTCCATATGGTACAACGCACGAGCCTATCCACGCAAAACATCTGCGAGAACGCCCTTGCACCACCTGTTCTCACAAGAAAAAAGACCGGGTCCGCTTGATTGCGGACCCGGTCTTTCCGAGTCAAATAGATGGGAGATTCAACCCGTCCGACCGACTAGGCCTTGGCGGCCTCGGCGTCGGCAGGAACTTCAGCGGCAGCGGCGCGACCGTACTCGGCCTTGCCCATCTCGGACCACTCGGGCTCCTCGTCGGGCATGGAGCCGGCCTCCTTGCCGAAGAACTCCTTGAGGCAGTTGACGGCGACGATGAGGCCCAGGACCATCAGCAGGACGGCGAAAACGAGCTGCAAGCCCTTGGTGGCGGCGACGGAGACGGCGGCCGTGGTGGCGGTAGCCGGGATGGTGCCGAAGAAGCCGTAAGCCTGGACAGCGGTCATGCAGCCCATGGCGCTCTGGACCAGCGAGGTGAAGGTGCAGCAGAGCAGGAAGGCGACGGGCACGTAGAGCATCCAGCCCTTGCGGCCGGTGCACTTGCAGAACACGGCGAGGGTGATCATGGTCATGCCGCCGAGCAGCTGGTTGGAAGCACCAAAGAGCGGCCAGATGTTGGCATAGCCGCCAAAGGCGAGGGCGAGACCGGGAAGCAGGGTGACGACCGTGGCGAACCAGGGGTTGCCGAGAACCTTCATGTAGCCGGCCTTGGACTCGATGGCCAGGGCGTCGTTGGTCTGGGCAAAGAACTCGGAGAACGAGGTGCGGGCGATGCGGGCGACGGCATCGAGCGAGGTCAGGGCCAGAGCGGAAAC
Organism: Collinsella sp.; assembly: GCA_019425045.1. GTDB lineage: Bacteria > Actinomycetota > Coriobacteriia > Coriobacteriales > Coriobacteriaceae > Collinsella. The sequence continues at coordinate 8,855 of JAHYYI010000022.1, read as the reverse complement.
GTTCATGGTCATGAAGACGGTAGCGAGCGTGCCGTCAACACCGAAGGCCTGCATACCGCGGGAGATGCCAGCGGCGAAGATCTGGAACGGGGTGGAAGCGACGCCGGCGTTGAGGGCGCCGGTACCGGCGGTGTTCATGTCGGAGAACATGATGCCGGCGACGATGATGGCAAGGATGCCGACGAAGGACTCGACGATCATGGCGCCATAACCGACCTTGACGGCGTCCTGCTCCTTCTCGACCTGCTTGGAGGAGGTACCAGAAGAAACGAGGCTGTGGAAGCCGGAGAGGGCACCGCAGGCAACGGAAACAAACAGGACCGGGAACATCATGCCGGAGGCAGTGGAGAAGCCGGTAAAGACCGGAGCGGTGATAGTGGCCTGACCGTTGACGCCCAGGACGACGATGCCGAGGACAGCGCAGACGATCATGACGATCATCATGATGGAAGTGAGGTAGTCACGCGGGGTCTTGAGCATCTGGATGGGCATAGCGCCAGCGAAGACCAGGTAGACCATGACGACGGCGAACCACTGGAACTTATCCAGGTAGACCGGAAACTGCATACCGACGGCGAACATGAGAACCATGAGGACCACGCCGGTGACGAACTCGGCAGCGCCGGTGAGGTTGAACTTCTTCTGGGCCCAACCAAAGGCGATAGCGACGAAGGTGAACAGGATGGAGATGGTACCAGCGCAGCCGGCGGCATAGGACTTGGTGAAGTCGATGGCACCGGTAGCAGCACCAGAAGCGTCAACGGCCGGGGTGAACATAAACGTCTTGCAGACCATGTCGGTAAAGGCGGCGATGACGATGATGCAGAACAGCCAGCAGAACAGCAGGAACAGGCGACGGCCGGTCTTGCCGATATACTTCTCGATGAGCTGAGCGAGTGACTTGCCGTTGTTCTTCATCGAAGCGTACAGGGCACCAAAGTCGTGGACGGCGCCAAAGAAGATGCCGCCGACGAGGACCCAGAGCACGACGGGCAGCCAGCCAAAGGCCATGGCGACGATCGTACCCGTGACAGGGCCAGCACCGCAGATCGAGCTGAACTGGTGCGAAAACGCGGTGAAGGCGGAGACGGGCGAGAAGCTGTTGCCGTCCTTCATGCGCTTGGCCGGCGTGAGGGCCTCTTTGTCAACGCCCCACTTGTTGGCCAGCCAGCGGCCGTAGCCCAGATAGCCGCAGGCGAGCACCGCCGCGGCCACAACCATGAGCAAAACTCCGTTCATTACATTTCCTCCTCTAAAAAGAACTTCCTAGACATAAAAAATGAGGGCCGTCGGTTGCGCTCGACGGCCCTCATCTTCATCAGCCGCCCGTTATCGTACGGGCTAGCTGTATGTGCTAACCCGCATCAGATAATTACTACGCTGATAATGTTTAGCTGATGCGTGAACATGTCTAAGAAATCCTCTTCAATCATGATGTGAACGATCCGTGCGTGTTCACATCCCCCAGTGGTTGAAAAGGAGTATGAAACTTTAGTTACCTAAAGTCAACGCAAATATGTAATGAATTTTCAGCTTTTTTTGAAATTCTCGGTATAAAACGTCACTGACCTCGGACTTTACCCCACGACAGTTTTTGCATGAGAGATGCCCCTGAGAGCCGCGGGAGCCGGGCGGAGGGGCCGGATATAAGGTTTATCGCGAGTTCCGCACGCAAAGAAGGCCACTTAATGTGGCCTTCGTCTTGCGCAGGACTGTAGAGCAGGAAACCTTATATCCGGCCCCTCCGTCCGGGGACCGCGCCGTACCAGCTACAGCGTCATGTTTGGATCGGCGTCGACGTCGAACGGCGAGATTTCACCTCGGTCGAATTTACGGCGAGCGACCTCCGCAATCATGGCTGCGTTATCGGTACAGGCAGACAAGGGCGGCACCGTTACGCGAATCCCCTGACGCCCAAGCTTCTTGATCATCATCTCGCGCAGATGCGGGTTGGCCGAGACGCCGCCACCGATGCAGTATTCCTTGCATCCGGTAGCGTGCAATGCGTTTTTGGCCTTCTTGTACTGCACGTCAAAGACAGCTGCCTCAAACGAAGCTGCCAGATCGGGCAGGTGAATCGTGCGCCCGGCCTTGGTCTCCTGTTCAATGTAGAGCGTCACAGCGGTTTTAAGGCCCGAAAGCGAGAAGCGATAGTCTCCTCTGCTGTTAAGCGCACGGGGGAAATCGATCGCCTTGGGGTTGCCCGTCTCGGCCAGCTTGGAAATGATGGGGCCACCGGGATAGCCCAGACCCAACGCCTTGGCTACCTTGTCGAAGGCCTCGCCCACAGCGTCGTCGAGCGTCTCACCGAGCACCTCGTAGTCGCCCCACGCCTTCACGTGCACGAGCATGGTGTGCCCACCCGAGACAAGCGTGAAGATAAACGGCGGTTTGAGGTCGGGTTGCGCCAGCAGGTTGGCAAACAGGTGCCCCTCCAGATGGTTGACGCACACGAGCGGCTTGCCGGCAGCGTAGGCAAAGCCCTTGGCGAAGGCGACGCCAACCACGAGCGCGCCCACCAGGCCCGGACCCTGTGTCACGCCCACGGCGGCAAGCTCGCTGGGGGCAATGGCTCCATCCTCAAGACCAAGCGATGCTGCGGCATCCTCAAGCGCCGCATCCACGACACTCACAATCACCTCGACGTGTTTGCGCGAGGCGATCTCGGGCACCACGCCGCCAAAGCGGGCGTGAAAATCAATCTGCGTCGACACCTGGTTGGCCAGCATATTGCCATCCGCATCGATAATCGCCACGGCCGTCTCGTCGCAGGAGCTCTCGATAGCGAGCACTAGGCGGCGGCGCTCAATTTCGGCACGCTCCCCCTCGGAGCGCCCAGGCGCAGGCAGCGGCCACACGCGCTGCTCTGCCGCCGTCGGCTCGGGCGAAGCATTGTCGACCGGAAGTACCAGGGGCAGCGGGGCCGTCATGACGATGGCGTCCTTGCCGGCACCATAGTAGCCGCGGCGACGGCCAGCCTCGGTAAAGCCCAGAGCGTTATAGAGCGCAATCGCTCCCTCGTTGCCGTCCTCGACCTCGAGCGAAGCCGTGGTGCAGCCGAGCATCTGGGCATCATAGCTCACATGCGACAGCAGCTTGCGGGCAATGCCCTCACGGCGATGTGCCGGGTCGACGGCGACATCCAGAATCTGCACATCACCGTCCACGACCATACCGCCGGCAAGGCCCAGTAGCTTGCCGTCGTCGTGTGCCACCCACCAACTACGCGGCGCAGCAACGTCCTCGCCCAGTTCGGACAGGAACATGCCCGGCGTCCACGCCTCGTGTCCGGCACCTTCAAAGCAGGCAGCCTCCAGCGCGCTCGCGCCCTCGGCATCCGCCGCGCCCATGGGACGGAACTGCAGATGACGACCGGCGAGCTCATCGGCAACGCCCGTAATTTCGCTCTGCGCACTCTCGGCAAGACCAAGACGCTTGCGCTCGTTTTCCTCGGCATCCGAAAGGCGCGTGTAAATCGGCAGGACGCGAGCCGGATCGCCGTCACCCGCAGCGTGCGCGAGCAGCAAGCCCTCGCCCGAAGGCCACCACAGGTCGCGCTCCACGCAGCGGGCGGTCTCGTCCTCACCCAGCAGCTTGCCATAGCGCACGAGACCGTCACCGGTCAGCTGAACCTGGTCCCAGTCCGCTGCTTGGCGCCACTCATCGAGCGCCACGGCGGCCTTGACCACGTGTTCGCGCTCAAATTGACGCTCGGGGCCCTCATCGACCAGCATATACAGCGCCGGATATACCTCACCGCGCATAGCATCGGCCAAGATACCAAGCTTGCCGCGCACGCCAGCCTTCCACGCCGTCCAAGCGCAAGAGTCGAGCGTCGACACGCCCAGCAGCGGAACATTGGCACCACGCGCGAGGCCCTTGGCAGTGGAGATGCCGATGCGCACACCCGTAAAGGACCCCGGGCCGCGGCCGACCACATAGCAACCAACATCGCTGCGATCCAGACCGGCTTGAGCCAGCACGCCATCAACGGTATTCACGAGCTCAACGTTGGCGTGACGGCGACACATGTGGTCGCCACTCACGAGCTTCGTCTCGCCCGTCTGCCCATCAATCCAGCTTGCCGCGCAGGCAAGCATGTCGGTCGAGGTATCGAGCGCCACCACCAGCGCGTTGTCGTTATGCAAGCTCATCTTGTACAGCCTTATCAATCAAATGGGAAAGCTCCATTGCACGGTCACCGTGCGCCTCAAGCGTTATCGTTCGCACATCGCTGTCGCCCTCATCACGCTTGAGCGTCACCGAAAGATACTCATCCGTCAGCTCGTCCTGGAATTGTTCGCCCCATTCCAGCAGGCAAGCACCCTCATAGCCCAGCACATCGAAAATGCCCGTATCCTCGAGCTCGTAGGCATGCTCCAGGCGGTATAGATCAAAGTGAAACAGCGGAATACGACCTTGATCGTGAACGGCCATGAGCGCAAACGTAGGGCTCGTAACCATATGCCCATCGCCCAGCCCGCGCGAGACGCCCTTGGTAAAGTGAGTTTTGCCCACTCCCAGGCCACCGGTCAGGATGAGCACATCGCCGTCCTCAAGGCACGGTGCAATTAGCTCGCCAAAGTACTCCGTATCGGCAGCGCAAGTCGTTTTGTAAGTACCTACCCCCAGGCGCTCCAGGGACATATATGCTCCTTATTATTCCGAGGCGTCCTCTGGTGCGGGATGTCGCTCCAGATAATCGCCCAGCATCTTAAAGTCTTCCTCCAGCAGCTCCTGCCACGCCGGATTGCGTAGCGCTGCTGCCGGATGAAAAGTGGGCATTACTACAAAATGCCCCATCTGGTGGAACCTGCCGCGCAGCTTAGTAATGCCAATCTCGGTCTTAAGCACAAAGTGCGTCGCGGGGTTGCCGAGCGTCACGATAATATCAGGCCAGATGCTTCGAATCTGCTCACGCAAAAACGGCGAGCAAGCCAGCACTTCCTCGGGACGCGGATTGCGGTTTCCCGGCGGGCGGCACTTAAGCACGTTGGCAATGTAGACGTCTTCGCGTTTGAGCCCCGCCAGCGACAAAATGCCGTTGAGGTCCTCGCCTGCCGCCCCCACAAAGGGCTCGCCCTGCAAATCCTCATTGCGGCCCGGCGCCTCACCAATAAACATCACGCGAGCGCGGGGGTTTCCCACGCCAAACACGATATTGTGACGCGACTGGTAGAGCTGGCAGAGGTGACAATCGCCCAGAACGGCCTCAATTTCCTCGAGTGCGACCTCACGTGGTGCCTGATGGGTATGGCCGGGGATGTGCATGACGCCCATAGCGGCTCCTACACGTAGACCTTGTCGAGACGCATGCCAAAGCCGCAGGCGACCTCGTAGTTAATCGTTCCGCGCAGTCGGGCCATCTCGTCCATAGTGATCTCGGCATCGCCATCGCGGCCGACAATGATCATCTCGTCACCATACTCGGCCTCGGGAATCTCGTGTGCCGGGTTGGACTGAATGGCAACCATAAACTGGTCCATGCAGATATTGCCAACCTGATGCACGCGCTCGCCGCGATACAGCACATCCATACGATTGGAAAGCGTACGCGATAGGCCATCGGCATAACCGATCGGCAGCGTGCAGATCTGAACGCGCGTACGCGGTACGCGGTAGGTAAAACCGTAGCCCACGCCCTCACCCATCGCAGGGTGTGCCACGCGCGTCACACGCGCATGGACGCTCATAACGGGATCAAGCTGCATCACGCGGCCACTCAGCTCGCACGGCTGCATGCCATACAAGCCAACGCCGGCGCGGATCATATCAAAATGCATCGAGGGGTCGAGCATCGAGGACGGCGTGTTGGCGCAGTGCACGATACCGCACTCAAAACCCGCATCCTTAATGGCCTGAACGGCCTCGGTAAAGCGCTGACACTGCAGCTTGTAGTCCCAGCCCGAAGGTTCATCGGCCGTGGCGAAGTGCGTAAATACGCCGTCGCACTGAATACCGCGATGGAAATTTATACCGCGGACAAAGTCGAGCACCTGCGTGTAGTGAACGCCGATACGATTCATGCCCGTCTCGATGGCGAGATGATACTTGCCCACTTTGCCCGCCGCGACGGCACATTCGCCATACGCAAGAGCAAAGTCAGACGTATAGACCGAGGGCATGATATCAAACTCGAGCAACGTCGGAATGGCCTCGATAGGCGGCTCGCTTAGGATGAGGATGGGTTTCGTAATCCCGCCCTGTCGGAGCTCAACGCCCTCGTTAACCGTCGCCACGGCAAACATGTCGGCACCGGCCGAATACATGATCTTGGCGCACTCAACAGCTCCATGACCATAAGCATCGGCTTTGACCACGCAGCACAGGCGCTGACGTGGATTCAGCAAGTTCTTATAGGCCCTCGTGTTGCGACGGAGCGCCCCGCGGTCGATCTCGACCCAGGACCAGCGCGTCAAATCGGCTTTATTCATGATTAGTCATCCGACCCTTCGTCCATGATTCCCAGATCTTCGAGCGCATCCTTTGCCGCCAGTTCCATGGCAGGACCGATCAAGTCGATAAGATCGGTCGCGATGACGCTCTTCTCACCATACTCCGTCGCCGCGGCAAAACCGGCGTAGCTGTGAAGTGCGACGGCGTACGAATACAGCAACTCCCAACGATCCATCTCGTCGCGCATGGTGGCAAGCGTGCCGGCCAAAATACCCGCGAGAACATCACCCGAACCGGCAGTTGCCAGAGAAGCCGGACCCGAGAGCGGCAGCAGCACACGCTCAACGCCACAGATAGCCGTCGTCGGCCCCTTGGCAATGACCACCAGATTGTCGGAGCCTGCAGCCCAGACAACCTTCTGCGCGGCCGCAATCGCGGTACCAAGGTCGTTCACCTCGTCACCGGCAACCAGACGCGAAAGCTCACGATAGTGCGGCGTCATAACCAACGGCTGCTCGCGACGATACATCTCGGGATTACTATCAATACCGTCAATGGCAATCTTAGCAAGGCAGTTGAGTGCATCGGCGTCCAAAATAAGCGGTACATCAAGCTCGAGCAAGCCCGAAACCACCTGCATAGCGCCGGCAGATGTCGTCATGCCGGGACCGCACAGTACACAGCTGTACTTCTTTGCAATCTCGCACACAGTCATGCGCGCAGCGGCGCCAAAGGAGCCGCGGGAATCAGACGGAATAGCAAAGACGGGAATCGAAGGAAGTGCCATGCGAATAAGATTGGCGCAGGCGTCAGGAGCCGCGACTGCCACGTAACCAGCACCCGCGCGAGCTGCAGATTTGGCCGCCATAATGGCAGCACCAGGATATTGCGCAGATCCGGCGACAATAAGCACAGAGCCACGGGAATACTTATCGATATTCGTAGGTAATGGAGCAAAGTAATCAACTAAGTCACCGGGCTCGACAATCTCGGCGGCGTGGTCGACATCATCGATGACCTCGTCAAGACGGTCGTAAAGATTGCCGCAGATCAAATCGCCAGCATACTCAGGGCCATCAGCGCTATACAGACCAATCTTGGGCGCAATCATCGTCACCGTATGCTCGGCACGAATGCAGTCGTCATCAACAACGCCCGTCTCGGCATTCAGGCCCGAGGGGACATCAATGGATACGACACAATCGGCGCATTCATTGACCGTAGGAATCCAGATGGAGAACGGCGCACGCAGATTCCCGTGGAAACCGGTACCAAAAATGGCATCGACAACAACATCGGCCTTATCGATCAAAACCTCGAGTTCGTCACGCGAGGGGCCGACGCAAACGTGCACATCGCGGCCGGCAGTACGACGAGCAACATGACGTGCCAGAGCAGCAGGAATCTCATCCGGCTCAACAGGAGAAACGATATCCACGTCCACACCCTTATGGCTCAGGATATCGGCGGCAACCCAACCGTCGCCGCCATTATTACCAAAACCGACCAGAACGAGAACCCGATCGGGATTGAGCTTCAAGACCTCGTTGGCGGCAAACTCACCCGCCAGCTCCATAAGCTCGGCCTTCGAAGTCCCTTCGCGTTCGATGATATCCTCGAGACGAACGACTTCTTCGGTACTCAAAACCGGTTTCATCTATGCTCCTAGCGTATCTTGCGAAGCATCGCCCAGGTGCTCCGTCAATGCTGAATTCTGCAGCTGCTCAAGCTCATCTAAAACAGAGCGAGCCTCTTTAAATGTCTGCGCAACGCGTTCCTTGGTGCTCACCTTTTCTTCCTTAGGCTTAGGTCGAGCATCTTCGGTAATCGCGATGGCATTCGCAACGGCTAAGTCTCCCGTAAGCGTAATGGAAAGAGCGACCTCAATAACACCCAGCTCTTGAGCGATCTCGAGTGCACGGCCCGAAAGCAGCGCCTTCGGTTTGCCGAGTTTATCACGCGTTACCGAAACATCCTTGCGACCCACGCCTTGACTAAAACCCGTGCCAAGAGCTTTAAGCACCGCCTCGCGCGAAGCAAAGCGGCTCGCATAGTGAGCAGCGGGACGCGATGATGCATCACAATACGCACGCTCTTCTTCGGTAAACACACGCCGAGCAAACGACGGCGTCTTTTCAAGAATTGATTTCATACGGGAAATCTCGACGATATCAACGCCGATACCAGCTTCAGCCATGTTCACCTCCATATCGCACAGACTAAGTTATTGTAGCCCGTTCACAGAAGATGCGACAAACGAGGGTTATAAAACACAGCTACTATGTGAGACAAAAGCCCGCAAACGCGAAAAAGGGGGAGGCCGCGAGGCCTCCCCCTTCTCAGTTCAAGCGTACGGCTCGGTGCCGTCCACCGGTCAGCGGCGCCCTGGCCTCCCACGGGCTGACCCCGCAGTACTCTCGGCGCGATGGGGCTTAGCTTCCGGGTTCGGAACGGGACCG
>JAHYYI010000021.1 GCA_019425045.1 Collinsella sp. | reverse complement strand
CTTCGCGCAACATAGTTACATCGTGGTTACTTTCGAGCGCGAGAACTCGACAGTCTTTGAGGATGCCTATGGCCTTGCTCGATAACTCTCCGGTGTCGGTGGCAAACCCAATGGAATCATCGAGAGCATTAAATCGATAGCCGACAGGATTGATGACATCGTGCGATGTTGAGTAGGTTTGCACGTGGATGCCGGCAATGGGGAGCGTGTCGCCGGGGTCAAATTCCTCTACGGGCAGGTGCGCGAGGTTTTCTTTGCATGAAAGGGTGTCCCTGCTGGCAAAGAGGGGACCATGCCAGTGCTTGCACCATACATCGAGCCCCTTGATATGGTCACCATGCTCATGGGTGATTACAAGAGCGGCGACGTCGTCTGCCGAGAGGCCAAGCTCCGCCATGCGTTTAAGTGTCTCGCGGCGGGACAGGCCGTTGTCGATCATGATGAGCCCCTGAGGTCCCTCGACGAGTGCGCAGTTGCCTTTTGAGCCGCTGCCGAGGATATGAAGGTGCAGGCGAGACATAAGATTCCAAAGGATACAATGGGTGCGAACGAATAGAGGAGGAAGCAAATGCCAACGGTATCTCAGCACTATGGACATCATGCCGCGCCGAGGACGGATAAGAGCGCCCTGGCAACGCGGCAGGCCGCTGCCCCCGTAGTGCTCATGGTATCAGGCGGTGCGGACTCGACGGCGCTGCTCCTTATGGCTTGCACATCAAAGTTGGATATCCAGGACGGGCGCGGCGTCGCTCCCATTGCGCGCGAGCGATTGCACGTGCTGCATGTAAACCATCATCTGCGCGGGGAGGCATCCGATGGCGACGAGGCCTTTGTACGTGACCTGTGCGCGCAATACGGCTTGCCGCTGTGTGTTGAGCATGCCTATTTTGATGACGAATCGGGCAATATCGAGGCTGCGGCTCGCGAGGTGCGCTATGCCGCGGTACGGAGATATGTTCGCGAACTTTGTGCCGAATCGGGCGCACCGCGGACGGCGGCTCGTATCTGTACCGCGCATACTTCGTCGGACCGCGCGGAAACATTTTTGATGAACGCCATTAAGGGGTCGGGCCCGGCTGGGCTTTCGAGCATTCCCCGTCGAAGGAATATCGTGGTGCGCCCCTTGCTTGACCTAACTCATGGCGAGCTCGTGAACTATCTGCAGGTGCATGGTCAGCCATGGCGGGAGGATGAGAGCAACGAGGACGTTTCGTACCTGCGCAACTATGTGCGCCACCGGGTGATGCCGGTGGTGGCACAGCGCAACGCGAACGTCTGCAAGACGATTGGTGCCGCTTGCGAGATCCTGGGCGACGAGGATGCGTTTTTGTCTCAGCTTTCGGCACAGGCGTTTCGAAGCTGTCTGCGCAAGGAAGTGTCGGGTGCGCTGGTCCTCGACGCGCGCCGCCTTGCTGCGGCCGAGGTGGTGATTGCGCGGCGCATGGTGCGACTGGCAATTAAGCGCATCGACCCCGATGCTCGGCCGGAGATGCGGCATGTGGAGCGCGTGCTCGCCTGTGTTGCCGAGGGTGCGGGCTCGGTCACACTCCCGGCGGGAATTGATGCGCGCGTGGAGTTTGGAATGCTGGCACTCAAGGCTCCGGTGGCGCGCGAGGGCTTAGTTGCCGACTGGATTTCCGTTCCCGGGCGCCTGTCGTTGGGGGCGGGGCGTATGCTGGTGGCCGAGCCGATGGCCGTTGAGCCGGGATACGATGTCGTGCGTCGAGCCCGCGAGCTTGTGGCTGCCGGAGAGGTGGCCGCTATCGTGGATGCGGCAGCCTTGGGCTTTGCCGACCGCGATAGCGATCGGATGCTAGCCGGCTCGCGCGGGGAGATTCCCGCCGAGGCGCGATTGGCGCGCCTGTGGGTGGATAGCCCTGTGCCGGGAGACGTGATGTGCCCGTTGGGGATGAACGGCCGAAGCAAGAAAGTGTCAGACCTGTTGAACGAGGCGCGCATTCCTGTTTCAGACCGCTCTGGCGTACCCGTGGTAAGAACGGCTCCGGGAGGTGCCGTAGTATGGGTCGCGGGCGTTCGCGCGGACGAGCGTTTTAAATGCACGGCCGCAACGCGCGTGGCATATCTGCTTCGTGTGGTCGATGCGGATTAGCTCCTCGCACTAGCTTTTCTGTGCGGCGTTGACGGTATTCCCGCGCTGATGGTGCGCGGGCTGGAAAATATACCCCGTGCGCTGCTAGAATGTGTAGTTCGCGTCCATACGGCGGTGTGTGGGCGATTAAGCACAAGAAAGGGTTGTCATGGCTTCTCAACATCCGGATATCGAGAAGGTTCTGTTTACGCAGGAGGATATCGACGGTATCGTCTCTCGCCTAGGCGAGCAGATTACTCGCGACTACGCGGGTAAGGATCTGGTGCTGATTGCGGTCCTGCGCGGCGCCGTGGTCTTTATGGGCGACCTGATGCGCAAGATCGAGCTGCCGACCAACATCGATTTCATGGCTGTTTCGAGCTATGGCGACGGTGTGAAGTCTTCGGGTATCGTGCGTATCATTAAGGACCTGGATATCGACATCCGTGGTCGCGACGTGCTGATCGTCGAGGACATTCTGGACTCGGGCCTGACCCTCAAGTACCTGATGAAGAACCTCGAGAGCCGCAAGCCCGCTTCTCTGGAGGTCGCCGCCTTCCTATGGAAGGACGTTGAGGACCGTACCTCGGCCGTCACGCCCAAGTATGTTGGAACCCATTGCCCCGATGCCTTTGTGGTGGGCTACGGCCTCGACTATGCCGAGCGCTATCGCAACCTTCCGTATCTGGGCATTTTGAAACCGGAGGTTTATTCGTAAGATGCCCGACGACCGTAACGATAACAATTCCCAGACTCCCCGGGAGCCTAAGATCCCGGGGATGCCCGGAGGCAAGAAGCCCACGCGTACGGGCTGGCTGTATTTTATTTTGGCTTGCGCGCTTCTGGGCTACGCCTTCTTTAACATGGGCTCCGGCTTTGCCAGCTCCAGCAATACCGTTAAGCTCGCGACGAGCGAGATGGTGAGCGCCATTAAGCAGGATCGCGTCGAAGATTTGACCTATACGGTTCAGGACGGAAGCGTGACGGGTCATTACTGGAAGACGAAAAAGGACAAGGGCGACACGAGCGAGCTCAAGAGCTTTTCCTCGACCTATGTCGGTTCCGATTCGCTTGCCGAGCTCATGGCGGAGCACCACGATACCAAGTACATCGTCAACACCAACGATCCCGATTTTTGGGGCGACTTGGCGATGAGTGTGCTTCCGACGATTGCCTTGATCGCCATCATGTTCTACTTTATGCGCCAGATGATGGGCGCCAATAATAGGAACATGCAGTTTGGCAAGACCAATGCCAAGACCAACGAGGCTACGCGTCCCAAGGTCAAGTTCGAGGACGTTGCCGGCGTGGACGAGGCAGTCGAGGAGCTCGAGGAGATCCGTGACTTTTTGAGCGATCCGGATCGCTATCGCAAGCTGGGCGCCAAGATCCCGCGTGGCGTGTTGCTGGTGGGCCCTCCGGGCACCGGTAAAACGTTGCTGGCCAAGGCCGTTGCCGGCGAGGCGGGCGTGCCGTTCTTTAGCATCTCGGGTTCCGACTTTGTCGAGATGTTCGTGGGTGTCGGCGCCAGCCGTGTGCGTGACCTCTTTAAGGAGGCCAAGTCTCAGGCTCCGTCAATCATCTTTATTGACGAGATCGATGCCGTGGGACGTCAGCGCGGAGCCGGTTTGGGCGGCGGCCACGACGAGCGCGAGCAGACGCTCAACCAGCTGCTGGTCGAGATGGACGGTTTTGAGGAAAGCGAGTCGGTCATCCTGATCGCCGCGACCAACCGCCCCGATATTCTGGACCCGGCATTGCTGCGCCCCGGTCGTTTTGATCGTCAAGTTACGGTCGACCGTCCGGACGTGAAGGGCCGCGAGCAGATCTTGCGCGTGCATGCTGAGAACAAGCCGATGGACGAGGACGTTAAGTTTGAGAAGCTCGCCCAGATGACCGTTGGCTTTACTGGTGCCGATTTGGCGAACCTGCTCAACGAGTCTGCGTTGCTGGCCGCTCGCCGTCATCGTTCCGTGATCTCGATGGACGAGATCGAGGAGTCGATGGAGCGCGTGATTGCCGGACCGCAACGCAAGGGTCGCGTGATGACCGAGGCCGAGCGCACCACGATTGCCTACCATGAGAGCGGTCACGCTTTGGTGGGCCACATCCTGGAGCACTCCGATCCGGTTCATAAGATCTCGATCGTCAGCCGCGGTCAGGCCCTGGGCTACACACTGCAGCTTCCACAGGAGGATCACTTCCTCAAGACCAAGAACGAGATGCTCGACGAGCTCGCCGTGTTCTTGGGCGGTCGCGTTGCCGAGGAGCTCATGTGCGACGACATCACGTCGGGCGCGAGCAACGATCTGGAGCGCGCGACCAAGATGGCGCGCGAGATGGTCACGCGCCTGGGCATGAGCGAGGAACTGGGTACGCAAGTGTTTGGTGAGGCGCAGCATCAGGTATTCCTTGGTCGCGATTACGCCGATCACCAGGATTACTCCGAGGAGACGGCGCGCCGCATCGATATCGAGGTTCAGCGCATTATGCGTGAGGCCCATCGTCGTGCGGTCGAGATCCTGGACGCCCGTCGCGATCAGCTCGATCTGATGGCCAAGGTGCTGCTTGAGCGCGAGACCGTCGAAGGCGACGCCGTGAACGCCCTGCTCGACAACGAGTGGGATGCTTACCTTGAGCGCGAGGGCGATATCCTGGCGGCCAAGGAGGAGCGCAACGCCAAGGCGGCCGGCATGCCGACCAAGAAGCGCTCGCCTCGCATGAGCGAGGAGGAGCTGGCGGCTGATGCTGCGGCCTTTGCGCAGGCGGCCATGCAGGAGGATGCCGAAGCCGCATCCGATGATGCCGACGATGACTGTGCCGTCAATGCCGGTGCCGACACCGACGACGACAAATAGTCTTTGTGGCGAAAGCCTCCGCGGGGAAACCTGCGGAGGCTTTTTCCTTTGTTGATTGGGGACAGACTTAAATGAGCGTTTTCACGCATTTAAGTCTGTCCCCAATCAACATTGCTGCGGCACTTTGCTCAGCTAAAGCGTACAATAGCGCCTATGCGAAAGGGGAACAGATGATCAACGAAACTATGTATGCTCGCGGTGCGGAAAGCTCCATCATCCGTGAGATCTTTAGCTATGGCCTTGAGCGCAAGGCGCAGATCGGTGCGGAAAACGTATTCGACTTCTCGCTGGGCAACCCGAGTGTTCCGGCGCCCGCTGCTGTGGCTGAGTCCATTAAGAAGGCCTTGGAGCTGCCGAGTGACCAGCTGCACGGCTACACCCCCGCTCCGGGCTTGCCGCAATGTCGAGCAGCCGTCGCCGAATCGCTCAACCGTCGCTTTGGCACGAGCTATGAGGGCAAGGACGTCTTTATGACGGTGGGTGCCGCGGCTTCGCTCACTTGCACGCTCAATGCCGTTACGAACCCGGGCGATGAGGTTATTGTTATCGCCCCGTACTTTCCGGAGTATCGCGTTTGGATTGAGAATGCCGGCTGTACGTGTGTCGAGGCGCTCGCCGATGAAGATACGTTCCAGCTGAGCGTGAGCAACGTGCTCAAGGCGATTACTGATAAGACGGCTGCCGTCATCATCGACTCGCCCAACAATCCGACCGGTGCCGTATATACACGCGACACGCTGACGCGACTGGCCAATGTTCTGCGCGAGGCCAGCGCTCAGCGTGATCCCGAGAATCCGATTATGCTCATCTCTGATGAGCCGTACCGCGAGATCGTGTACGGTGCCGAGGGGGCTTGGGTGCCCTCGATCTACGAGCACACCATCGTGTGCTACTCGTATTCCAAGTCGCTTTCGCTACCGGGCGAGCGCGTCGGGTGGATCCTGGTTCCCAATACGAATCCTCAGGCAGCTCGTCTAATGCCCGCCGTTGCCGGTGCCGCCCGTACGCTGGGCTTCGTGTGTGCACCGGCGCTCTTCCAGCGCGTGATCATCGATTGCATCGATGAGCCGAGTGACGTTGAGGCCTATGCGCGCAACCGCACCGCGCTTACCGATGCGCTGGCGGAGTACGGCTACACCTATGTTGAGCCGGATGGCGCGTTCTACCTGTGGGTGAAAGCGCTGGAGCCCGATGCGAACGCCTTCTGTGAGCGCGCGAAGAAGTATGAGCTGCTCGCGGTGCCTTCGGATAGCTTTGGCATGCCGGGCTGGTTCCGCCTGGGCTACTGCGTGAGCTATGAGACAATCGTCAACTCGCTGCCTGCCTGGAAGCAGCTGGCCGACGAATATCGTCGAAAGTAAAGCGCTCTGCTTACAATGTTTTACGTGAAACGGGGTTTGGTTTTAAGCCAGACCCCGTTGTCTATGCCGTTGTGTGATTGGGATGAAGCAGTTTTACGACTGCCGAAAGCTATGCGTACAATGAATATACGCGACGGCCATACTGGACAAGGAGACCCGATGCCCTACCTTCTTTCTTGTGATATTCATACTCATACGATGTTCTCTGCGCATGCGTACTCAACCATCGAGGAGAACATCTATTGGGCGGCAGAGCGTGGTCTGCAGGTGCTCGGATCTGCCGACCATCTGAGCTCTATGGTTACAGCCTGCCCCAATGACCTGCGCAGTTACCAGTTCTTTATCAACCAGGATATCTGGCCGCGCATTTGGAGCGGCGTGCTGGTGCTGCGTGGTGCCGAGGCTGATATCGTTTCGCTGGACGGAAGCCTGTTTGGCGAGGATACTCCTGTCACGCTCGATATCGCCGGCGATTCGTATAGTCGTGAGCATTCGCTGTTCGATTTGGTGACGCGCAATTTGGATTATTTGGTGGCAAGCGTGCATAATCCGCAGATTGCCGAAGGCGCGACGCTCGCCCAGACAACCGAGATGTATATCAATGCCTTGGAACACCCCAAGGTATTCATGCTGGGCCACGCGGGGCGCTCGGGCGTGCCGTTCGATATCGATGAGGTGCTGTTGGCGGCCAAGGCCAAGCACAAGATCATCGAGATCAACAACCATAGTCTTGAGCATGGCACGGATGCCGAGCATTGGAACGTGTGTCGCAAGATTGCCGAGCGCTGCGCCGAGCTGGGCGTGGGGATCGGTGTCTCGACCGACGCACACATTGGTATGGCCATTGGCAAGCTCGACCAGGCGCGCAAGATGCTCGACGAGATTCACTTCCCGTTGGATTTGATCGTGACGCGCGATCGCGAGACGCTGCTGCGCGAGATGGCGGCAGCCGGCGTGTGCGACCTGCGCAAGGGGATGTAGCGGAGTTCATAAGCCAAGCGAAGGGGGCAGTCCAGACGGGCCGCCCCCTTTCTTGTGCCGGTGGATTAGCGGCGCTCGAGGACCGCGACGGTCTCGGTGTGGTCGGTATGAGGGAACATGTCGACCGGCGTGATCTTGAGCAGGCGATAACCTCCGTCGAGGAGCTGGTGTAGGTCGCGCTCTTGGGTGACGGGGTTGCAGCTGATATAGGTGATGCGGCGCGGCTTAAGTGCGCAGGCGGCTTCGAGGAACTCGGGTGTGGAGCCGGCGCGCGGCGGGTCGATGGAGAGAACGTCAACGCGCTCGTTGTTATCGGCAGCGTCCAGGATGTAATCGGTGGCGTCGTCGGCCATAAACCAAGCGCTGCGGGTGAGGCCGTTGAGCTCGGCATTGCGGCGTGCGTCGGCAATGCCCGCCGGGTTGCGCTCCACACCGAGCAGCATGATTCCGATACCCTTGTTCTGGGCTTCTTTAGCTGCGCAAAGACCGATGGTGCCGCTGCCGCAGTAGGCATCCATAAGCACATCGTCCTGGCGCAGATCCATGCCATCGATAGCGAGCTGGTAGAGCAGCTCGGTCTGCTGCGGGTTGGTCTGGTAGAACGCGGTAGGGGAGATATCGAATTCGCAACCGAGCAGCTGGTCGCGCATGCACTCGGCGCCATAGACGATGCGAGTCTCCTCACCCAAGATGGCGTTACCGGGGCGTCCGTTGATGTTTTGGGCAACGGTGACGATATGCGGATCGAGTGCGGCGACAGCCTCAAAGAACTCCTGCGCATGCGGCAAGTCGCGCTGAGCGGTCACGAGGGTGACCATAATCTGGTCGGTACGCCAACCGCAGCGGACGACGGCATAGCGGAGCAAGCCCAGATGCTTGTCCTCGTTAAAGGCGGGAATGTGCAGGCGCTCAGCTTCACGCGCGATGCCGTTAAGAATCTGTCGGGCGCCCGGTACCTCGACGGGGCATTCGGGCACGGCAACGATTCTGTGCGAACCGCGCTCAAAGAAGCCGCAGCGGACAGCGCCCTCCTTACCGGGAGCAAAGGGAGTGGCAGCCTTATGACGAAAACCACGCGGCGCAGGATACTTGCCCGGGTCGCCCAAGGTGACGCCCATACCGCGAATGGGGTCGACGCTAATACCCTCGCGCTCGCAAAGAGCAGCAAAAAGCTCCTCCATAGCAGCCTGCTTAGCTGCCAACTGCTTTTTATAAGGACGATTGAGCGCCGTGCACCCACCGCAAGCTTTCATGATCGAACAGGGAGACTTGGGATCCACGGCCTTACGCGCAGGCTGAGCCGAATCCTTGCGCGAGCCTTTGGAACGAACGTGAGGCGCCTTATCCCCGCTCTGACGAGAGCCAGAACGCTTGGTCTTAACCTTGCCCTTCGCCGACTTACCCTTCGCATCCTGAGACGACTTGGATTTCTTGGAAGATTTTTTCTCCTCCGACCCCTCAGCCGCCTCGATCAAAGCACGACGAGCCTTACGCTCCGCACGAGATTCTGCCATGAATTAACCCCACTAATTTACAAATTGAAATCTGAAAGCATTGTACCGTGCAAAGCTAGCGGACGATATGCAAGCGCCCATTTCATGTTAGTGATAAGCCCAACGACGTTTGCCCGCCGGGTGCCGGGGCAGGGGTTAAGTTTGTCGCGAGTTCCGCACGAACAGGAGAGCACTTAATGTGCTCTCCGTCGTGAGCAGGACTGTAGAGCAGAAAACTTAACCCCTGCCCCGGCACCCGGCGGGCAAGCCCTCCCTTGTACTCCATCTCACTAAAGTGTATGATTCTGAACGTTACATGACTCACTTTACTTAACTAAAGTGCCATCAAGGGGGAATACCATGAATACCGATATGTCTCGTCGTCAGTTTGTTGGTCTAGCCGGCTCGCTCGCCACGGTGCTCGGCCTTGGTCTTGTCGGCTGCGGCGGTGGTGCCGGCAAGGGCTCCGCTGCGGGCTCTGCTGCGGCCAAGGACGTGAAGGGCGCTGCGGAGTCCAAGAAACTCGTCGTGGGCTTTGACAAGTCCTACCCTCCGTACGGCTTTGTGGGCGACGATGGCGAGTACACCGGTTTTGACCTCGATCTGGCTAAGGCCGCTGCCGATAAGCAGGGCTGGGATGTCGATTACGAGGCCATCGATTGGGATGCCAAGGACACGCTGCTCAACTCCGGCGCCATCAACTGCATCTGGAACGGCTTTACCATGGAGGGCCGTGAGGACGGCTACACGTTCTCCGAGCCGTACATGCTCAACGAGCAAGTGCTCGTGGTCAAGAAGGACGCGGGTATCAAGAGCTGGGACGATCTCGCTGGCAAGACCGTGATCACTCAGACCGATTCCGCTGCGCAGGATGTGCTCGAGGGCGACCAGAAGGATCTGGCCGCGACGTTTGCCACGCTCGATACCATCGGCGAGTACAACACGGCCTTTATGCAGCTCGAGAGCGGCGCGGTCGATGCCGTGGCTTGCGACCTTTCGATTGCCCAGTATCAGCTTGCCGCCAAGCCCGATGCCTATACGCAGCTCGACAAGCCGCTGTCCAGCGAGCACTACGCCGTCGGCTTTAAGAAGGGCGACACCAAGTCCGCCGATGCCGTGACCGAGTCGCTCAAGGCGCTCTACGAGGACGGCACGGTCAAGGACCTGTGCGATAAGTATGCGAGCTACGGTCTTTCCTTCGACAACTGGGTGCTCAAATAGCGGCTTTCCCAGGCACCCGATTTTGCCGTTCAAACCGTCGCTTGCGTACATTTAGTACGCGGCGCTCCTCTTTCACGGCAAACTCGGGCACCTGGAAAACCCGCTTTAGCATTGGGTTCGCTGTTCCGTTACTGTGAAAGAGAGCTTGGGTTGTCTATTCAGGTCATGATGCAGATGCTTGGCCAGGGATTCTTGGTCAGCTTGCAGCTGTTTGTGCTGACGTTGCTCGGGTCGATTCCGCTGGGAATTCCCGTGGCGTTTATGCGCATGAGCAAAATTGCGCCGCTTCGCTGGATCGCGCGCATCTATATTTCGGTCATGCGCGGCACGCCGCTCATGCTACAGATGTTTGCCATCTACTTCGCCCCGTACTACGTGTTCGGCATCTCGCTCACGCCCGATTCCAAGTGGACGGCGTGCGTTGTGGCGTTCATCATCAACTACGCCGGCTACTTTGCCGAGATCTATCGCTCGGGCCTGCAGTCGATTCCGCGTGGTCAATATGAGGCCGCCGAGGTGCTGGGCTACTCGCGTCTGCAGACATTTTTGTACATCGTGATGCCGCAAGTTGCCAAACGCATTTTGCCGGCGATGGGCAACGAGATCATCACGCTGGTCAAGGACACATCGCTGGCGTTTGCCATCGGTGTGGGGGAGATGTTCTCGACGGCCAAGGCGCTGGTTGCCTCGCAAGTGAGTATGGTGCCGTTTGCGATCGCGGCGCTGATTTACTGGGTCTTTAACTTTGTGGTCGAGATGCTGCTGGGCGCCGCCGAAAAGAAGCTGGACTATTATCATGACTAACTCAGTGATGAAAATCGAAAGCGCGCGTAAGGCGTTTGGCGGCAATGAGGTGCTCAAGGATATCTCACTCGAAGTCAAGCGCGGTGAGGTCGTGGCGATTATCGGACCTTCGGGCGGCGGTAAGTCTACGCTGCTGCGGTGTGCCACGCTGCTCGAGACACTCGACGGAGGCTCTCTCTCGTTTGGCGACCTTGCCGTTGCGACGGACGCGGGGCCGGGTGCGGTCTATGCGAAAGGCGACGTGCCCAAACAGGCGCGCTCGCGGTTTGGTCTGGTGTTCCAGAACTACAATCTGTTCCCGCACTATACGGTGATGAAAAACATCATCGACGCGCCGATCCGCGTGCTTAAGCGCCCGCGCGAGCAGGCGGAGGCGCGTGCGCGTGAGTTGATCGCGCAGATGGGGCTTACGGGCAACGAGAACAAGGTGCCGTGTGAGCTTTCGGGCGGTCAGCAGCAGCGCGTGAGTATTGCCCGCGCCCTGGCGCTCGATCCGGAAATCTTATTCTTTGACGAGCCGACCTCGGCGCTCGATCCCGAGCTGACGGCCGAGGTGCTGCGTGTCATTAAGGACCTCGCTGCGCAGAACATGACGATGGTGATCGTGACCCACGCAATGCAGTTTGCGCGCGATGTTGCCGACCGCGTGGTCTTTATGGATGGCGGTCGTATTGTCGAGGAGGGTCCTGCCGAGCAGGTTATCGACCATCCGCGCGAGCAGCGCACCCGTGAGTTCTTGAGCCGTATCGAGGGGTAGGCTCAACTAAATATTGAGATGAAGCCGCCGCAGGTCTAATGGTCTGCGGCGGCTTTTATTTGCATCGACGGGGTTCAATAATTGCCTCACAAGCTTGTCTCTTCCTCTCGCCGCCTGTATTCATACGTGTGCCGAAAGGTATGCATGGACAGCCGCCCGTGAGGGTAGGGTGGTGGCATAGGACATTTGGAGGGTGAGTCGGCTCGGCTGCCGACCATGCTGCTCCCGGGACGGCACCGACCGCGAACTCTCCCCGTTGGCGTCGCGCATTGCGCGCGGCCCTGCAAGGAGGTCATCATGGGTGCTCCCAAGACCGGTAACGTAAGGAACGTGGTGCTCGTAGGCCAAGGCGGGGTGGGCAAGACTTCACTCGCCGAAGCCATGCTCCACCTTTCCGGCAAGACCGCCCGCCTGGGCGGCCACGACGGCACCAAGCCCACGCTCGACTATGACCCCGAAGAGGTCAAGCGTGCGTTTTCCATCTCGACGACCATTGCGCCGATCGACTGGAAGGGCGCTCGCATCAATGTGCTCGATGCCCCGTGCTATCCCGATTTTATCGGCGACGCCTTTGCCGCGATGAGCGTCTGCGAGACGGCTCTGTTTGTGGTCGACGCCGAGGCCGGCCCGCAGCCTACGACGGTTAAGCTCTGGTATGCCGCCGAGGACCTGCGCCTGGCGCGTGCGGTGTTCGTAAACCGCCTGTCGCGCTCCGAGGCCAGCTTTGCGACCACAATGGACCTGCTGCAGGAGCGCTTTGGTACGCGCCTGGGCGCCGTGACTCTTCCCTGGGGCGAGGGCGAGGACTTTGACGGCATCATCGACCTGGTGCGCATGAAGGCGCGCCACTGCAACGGCGCCGAGGCCGTTGAGTCGGAGATTCCCGAGGAGTATCGTGCCCAGGCCGAGGAGGCCCATGACCATCTGTGCGAGCTGGTGGCCGAGGCCGACGACGAACTGATGATGAAGTACTTGGAAGGCGAGGAGACGCTGACGCAGGAGGAGCTTGAAGGCCTGCTGTCGAAGGCGATTGCCGAGCGCATCTTTGTGCCGGTCTTTGCGGGCGATTGCATTAAGGAGCAGGGCGTCAACTCGCTGATGGACGACATCGCGACGTACTTCCCGGCGCCGACCGACTACGGCGAGATGCCGCTCATCGACGGCGATTCGCTTAAGATCTCGAGTGACGATGACCGTCCGGTGGCGTTTGTGTTTAAGACGCTGGCCGATCCGCAGCAGGGTCGCATCAGCTTTATCAAGGTGCTGACGGGTACGCTTGAGCCGGGTCTTGAGCTGATCAACGCGCGCACGCGCAAGGGCGACCGTCTGGCTCACCTGTATGTGATGTGCGGTCGCGACATGACCGAGGTCGGTCACGCCTATGCCGGCGACATCATCGTGGCGCCCAAGCTGGCGGCCGAGACGGGCGATACGCTCTCCATTACCGGTAAGGTCGAGGCTGCTGCGTTTAAGTTCCCCAACTCGCAGTATCGCATCGCCATCGAGGCCGAGAATCGCGGCGACGAAGAGAAGCTCTACACGTTTATCGAGAAGGCCTGCAAGGCAGACCCGACCATGAGCATCGACCGCGACGAGGAGACTGGCCAGACCATTATCTCTGCCGTTGGTGAGGCACAGGTTTCGGTGCTGCTCAACCGTCTGGAGGACCGCACCAAGGTCGCCGCCAAGAGCGTGCCGATCCGCATTCCGTATCGCGAGACCATCCGCCGCACGGCGAGCGCCCAGGGTCGCCACAAGAAGCAGACCGGCGGCGCCGGTCAGTACGGCGACTGCTGGCTGCGCGTCGAGCCGCTCATTGGGTCCGACGGCACGAGCGACGGCTATGAGTTCGTGGACGAGGTCGTGGGCGGTCGCATTCCGCGCTCGCTGATTCCCGCCGTGGACAAGGGCGTCCAGGAGACCATGAAGGACGGTATTATTGCCGGCTACCCGCTCACGGGCATTCGCGTCGCGGTGTACGACGGTTCGTATCACAGCGTCGACTCCAACGAGATGGCGTTCCGCGCGGCGGCTCGCATCGGCCTGCGCAAGGCATGTGCCGATGCCGACCCGGTGGTGCTGGAGCCCATCGAGGAAATCACGGTGACGATCCCCGAGAGCTACGCCGGCGCCGTGATGGGCGACATCTCGGCCTCGCGCGGTCGCGTGACGGGTATGGAGACCGATGAGCGCGGCGATACCGTGGTCATTGCCCAGGCGCCGCTGGCCGAGCTGACGGATTACTCGACGCGCCTGCGCTCTATCACGCGCGGCACGGGCGACTTTACCATGAAATCTGCGGGCTATGAGCAGGTGCCTTATGACGTTCAGGCCAAGCTGGTCGAGCGCTATGAGGAGGGTCGCGCCAAGTAGCGTATGGCGTTGCCTGCAACATACATGCCGGTGCAAGGGCCGCTCTGGGTGATCCGGAGCGGCCCTTTTTGATCCCCGGGGGACGGAGGAGAACGGATCATTTTAGGTTTTGGGACAGCTTGGTCGGCCCTAGTCTCCCGAGGCCTGATTGCGGCCGGTGGCGTAGTCGATCTGCACATGCGGCTGCAGGTTGTAGCAATATACGTGGAAGCAGAGGGTCTTGCCGTGGTCCTCGACTGATTGCGCCTCAAGGCGCACGCCACGGCAGACGAGTTCCTCTTCGTTATACATGGGCGTGACGCGGTAGAGCACGTGGTTGCCCGTGTCGCGGGTATAGCCGAGGATTTGCTCCTCAAACGGCAACATGCCCGTTTCGTTGAGATAGCGCGTGCCGGTGAGGAGATTCTTGCGATTGGCGTTCTCGCCGCAGAGCGACCAGGCGATGAGGTGGCAGCGGTTGTAGAGGCTCTGGCCTGGAATAAAGTCGTAGCGCTGCTGGTGCCAACCGGCGGGATGGATACGCGAGATATCGCCGCGCTTGCCTTGGCCGAGCGATTCGGGTCCTACGCAGGCGAGCGCTTTGCGGGTACGGCCCAGGCTGTCGAGTTTGGAGAATTTCTTAAAGCAGCCCTCTTCGGTGGCCCGCTCGTATTCATCGAGCGTGAACGACGGCGTGCCGAGCGGGTGCGTGCCATCGGCGCGAAGGGCAACGTAGGGGTTGCCGGCGTAGTCGGGAATGCTGGTGAGGTATACGCCGCGCGCGCGGTCGAGATCGGGGTTTTCCACTTCGTCGATGGGGGTGGCGTTCGAAGAGACATCGCCAGCGGTGCCGGTTGTGGTGGATTCGGAGCCATCGCCGGTGCTTTGGCCGCCTTTGGAATCCGAGGAGCTTGCCGTCCCCGATTCGAGCCGGGCGACCAGGTCCGCCTCGTCGTCGGTGCGGCTGGGGCTCTCGCTTTGCTTCTCGGCCAGAGCCGCCGCCTGCTCGTCGCTTTGCGGCGACAGCAGCTTGGGCGCCCCGTCAAGCGATCCCGTAAACAGTGCAAACCCCAGCACCACGGCGGTGCCGATGGAAAGTACTTGCTTGTAGGCGGACTTGCGCGACATGGGGGCTCCTGGATGGACGGTTGGGAATCTACCAGTCTAGCAGGAGCTGCCGCAGGTCGTTTCCCCAGATAAAACCTGCCAAAATAAACCTGTCCCTTTTTGGCAGGTTGGCGACAATTTATGTATGTAGACCAGGTTGAGCCTGCGCAGCGCCGAGCGGTTACGCCGTTTGTAAAACGGCGTAACCTACAAGTTCATGTTGCCGTGGATGTAGGGGGTGACTTCGGGGGAGATGTGGCCGCAGCCCAACTCGCGCAGCGCGGACTCGATAGCGGCAGGCAGCGGGGTCTTGCCCTTGTCGTCGACGGCGGTACCGCCGAGGGCAGCAATCTTTGCGACATCTGCCGGCGCGGCCTCGATATGCATGCAGCCGCCGACGAGGCGTGTGCGGACCTGTGCCAGGTCAAGATCGTGCAGGTAATCCTCGCAGGCGCGGATTAAATCAACCTTCTCGCGCGTAAGCTCCTCGCCCGTGGGGATGCGCGTGGCCAAGCAGGCGCCTGCCGGCAGGTTCCAGACGGGGTAGCCCCATGCACGCAGCAGCTCGCGCTCCTCGTCCTTGGTAAAGCCGACCTCCATAAGCGGCGAGCGCACGCCGAGCTCTTCTGCCGCACGCATGCCGGGGCGGTAGTCACCGCGATCGCCTGCATTGCTGCCATCGATGACGGTGGGAAAGCCTAGCGACTTGGCGTGGTTGACGATAGCGGTAAAGCCGGCGCGCTTGCAGTGGTAGCAGCGGTCGGCATCGTTGCAGGCTACCTGGGGGAGCTGCAGCTGATCGACCGAAAGATTGAGCACGGGGAGCTTAAAATGCGGTCCCTCATTGGTTTGCCCGTCAACGGACCGTTCAAACGAAGCCTGCTCGGGTGTGCCGGTGAGCGGCGTGGTGAGATGGACGAGGAGGGTATTGGTAGGCATGATGCGGGCGCATACGGCGGCCAAAAAGCTGCTGTCAACGCCGCCGGAAAACCCGATAGCCACGCGCCCGTATGCCAAAAGCAGCTGTTCGAGCGCCGATAGCTTGTCTTGAAGCTCCTCTGCGGGTGCCGTGGTGTCTAAAATCATGAAACGATCCTTATCGTTGAGTACTCGATCGAAAACTATAATCCTAATGCGTTACTTGCCATAAGACTTCTATCTATGTAACGAAAGTGCAATATGGTATATACGTTATATACAAGTTGCCAAATGCGGTAGAGTTGCGGCAATGCGACAGCGAGAGTCGATGGGGGACCGATATGATCAAGGCTGTTATTTTTGACATGGACGGAACACTGGTCGATACCGAGCGTCTGGGCATCAAGGCATGGAAAGCGCCCGCTGCTGAGCTGGGCGTCGCGATTGATGACACGCTGATTCATCAGTTTATCGGTCGCACGCTGCCCGATGTCATGGACATCCTTGAGGCACATTGCGGCAGTAGGGAAACCGCTGAGGCGATCTATGCCCGCCACAAGGAGATTCGCGACGAGATGGTCAAGACCGATCTGGAGCTTAAGGCCGGCGCTGCCGAGTGCATAGACGAGCTGCTGGCTGCGGGCTATCACGTAGGCCTTGCGACGTCGTCGCGCCTCGTTACGGCCGAGCGCAACCTTAAGATGGTTGGCCTCTTTGACAAGTTTGAAACGGTGACCTGCGGCGAGGACGTCGTGCACGGCAAGCCCGACCCCGAGATGTATCTGCTTGCCTGCGAGCGCGCGGGCTTTGCTCCCGAGGAATGTGCCGTGGTCGAGGATTCGCGCAACGGCTGCGTCTCGGGCATTACGGCTGGCTGCCACGTCTTTGCCGTCCCCGATATCGTGCCGCTGCCGCAGGACGTCGTGGACGGCTGCGAGGCCGTGCTCGATACGTTGTTCGATCTGACGGCGGCGGTCAAGGCCGTGCTCTAGACAATTGCGGTGTTGAAACGAGCAATTACCCACGTTTGCGCTTAAGCAAAAGGGGCCCGGCAATGGTCGGGCCCCTTTTGCTTAAGCGGCGACTTGGCATACTTGCGCGCGTGCTATAGATACGCGCCCAGGTTGATGGCGGTGGCTTCGGCGTGGTTGCTTGCCTGGGTGCTGGCGCGTTCCAGCAGGAACGGCCGCACGAGTTCTTGGCGGTTGATGTCCTCGATGGCTGTGACCGCGGTGACGGTGCGCGCTGCAGAGCCGATGCGGACGTGCTTGGTCTTTGCCGGCGCCTTGTTCTCGATTTGCTCCATGAGCAATTGAACACCCTTGCGGCCAATTTCGTAGCCCGGCGGCGCCACGGTGGTAAGGGGGACCGACCCGCTCCAGGCAAGTGGATTGCCGTCGCAGCCGGCCACGCGGACCTGCTCGGGGACGGAGATGCCTTTGTCTATCAGCGCCGAGATAACGCCCGACGCCAGTACGTCGGTCAGGCCGATGACAAAATCGGGGCGCTCGTCGCCGGAGCGCTCGGCAATCTGGGCGCCGATGCTGTAGCCGTCGGCAGCGGTATTCCATTCGCCGGCGTCGATGACTTCGATCTTGATATCGGGGTGCAGGGCAAGGGCCTTGTGGATGCCAAGTACGCGCAGGGTGAGCTGCATAAATGCCGCTCTGCCCACAACGGTGATATGGCGTGCGCCACGGGCAACGGCGAGCTCGGCGATAATGCGCCCCTGCGCCTCGTTGTCGGCGGCCACGTAGTAACCGGGTTCGGAACAGTGGATGTCCAGATGGACGATCGGCACGGGCATCTTGGTCATAGCGGGGTGCCAGTCGGGGGACGCCATGGGCTGAACCATGACGCCGGACATCTGCGTGCCCATAAAGTAGCGCAGGTAATGGTCCTGGAGAATGCCGTCGTTATCGGCGTTGGCGATGAGCAGATCGTAACCGTGCTTGCGGGCCTCGTTATGGGCGCCGCTGGCAATTTGGAGCGAGAAGCCGTGATCGAGACGGGGGAGGACCAGGCCAAAGGACTTGGTGGTGCCGCCTGCGAGCTGACGGGCACTTTGGTTGGGCAGGTAGCCAAGGCGATTGATGGTCTCGTTGATGAGCTTGAGGGTCTCGGGGCGCAGCTTTTCGGGATGGTTGAGCGCGTTGGAAACCGTGCCCAACGAAACCCCGGCCTCGCGCGCGACGTCGCTGATTTTTACCTTTGCCATAGCGGCCCCTTTGATGCGTTTCAAGTACAAGCCAGATTGTAGCATCCCAAACCTACCAAAAAGGGACAGGTTTATTTTGGCAGGTTTATCTGGGGAAACGCCGTTGCCAGCGCGGCCACCACAAAGGTTCCTGTCCCCATTGTGGCGGTTTGGACCGGCTGGGCATGTGTGCATCGGGTGGTATCTAAGTTGAGATACCACTTCTGGTATATCAGCTTGCGCTTGCGTGAGTACAATACTCGAACGTTATACGTCTCAGCGCCCCCTGTGCGTGGACGTCTTGCAGTCACGCGAACGAAGGGATTTATCCTATGTGCGGAATTGTCGGCTACACCGGCTCTGATATTGCAAAGAACATCCTGGTCACGGGTCTTAAGCGTATGGAGTATCGCGGCTATGACTCCTCGGGCGTCGCGCTCGAGGTGGGTGAGGGCGCCGCGGCGCACCTCGACGTCATCCGCCGCGTGGGCAAGGTCGCGGGCCTGGAGAGCGAGCTTTCCAACATCGACAGCGACGCAACCTGCGGTATCGGCCACACCCGTTGGGCCACCCACGGCAAGCCCTCCGTCGTTAACGCCCATCCCCACACCAGCTGCGACGGTCGTATCGCCATCGTCCACAACGGCATCATCGAGAACTTCGCCGAGCTGCGCGAAGAGCTGGAGGGCCGCGGCCACCACTTTAAGAGCGAGACCGATACCGAGGTCTTCGCGCATCTGATCGAAGAGGCTTATGCCGAGACGCACGACCTGATGGCCTCCGTGCGCGAGGCTTGCACCCACGTGGTCGGTGCCTATGGTCTGGCCGCCGTGTGCGCTGACGAGCCCGGCGTGATCGCCGTGGCGCGCAAGGACTCCCCGATTGTGGTCGGCGTGGGCGAAACCGGCTCCTATGTCGCCTCCGATGTCATCGCGCTCATCGACGCCACCCGCGATGTCGTGGTGCTCGAGGACGGTCAGTTTGCCAAGCTCACGCCCGCAGGCGTCGAGTACACCGACGAGGCCGGCAACGTTATCGAGCCCAAGGTCACCCACATCGACTGGGACCTGGACATGGCAGAAAAGGGCGGTTATCCCGACTTTATGCTCAAGGAAATCCACGAGCAGCCGCGCGTCGTGCGCGACACGCTGGTCGGTCGTATGACGCCGGCCGGCGAGCTCGACATCGATGAGCTGGGCCTTTCGCTCGAGGAACTCAACGACATCGACCGCGTCTACGTGATCGCTTGCGGAACCAGCTATCACGCTGGCCTCATAGCCAAGAATCTCATTGAGGGCTGGGCTCGCATCCCCACCGAGGTGGAGGCGGCCAGCGAGTTCCGTTATCGCAACCCCATCATTACGCCGACGACGCTTGTCGTTGCCGTGTCCCAGTCGGGCGAGACGGCCGATACCCTTGCCGCCATTCGCGACGCGCGCATCAAGGGCGCCAAGGTCTTCGGCATCACCAACGTGGTGGGCAGCCCCGTGGCGCGTGAGAGCGACGGCGTCATCTACACCAAGGCCAACAAGGAGATCGCGGTCGCCTCGACCAAGAGCTTCATCGGCCAGGTCGTGAGCCTGACGCTGCTGGCTTTGCTGTTGGCGCAGGTTAAGTACCGTCTGACCACCAAGCAGGCGCGTATGCTGTTCCGCGAGCTTTCCGATACGGCCGAGCAGATCCAGTGGATTTTGGATACCCAGACCGAGGCCGTGCATGAGGCCGCCCTGCTGTGCAAGGACGCGCAGTCGGCGCTGTTCGTGGGCCGTGGCATGGGTGCCGCTATTTCCTACGAGGGTGCGCTCAAGCTCAAGGAGGTCAGCTACCTGCACGCCGAGGCCTACGCCGCCGGTGAGATGAAGCACGGCCCCATCGCCCTGATCGATCCGGGCTTCCCCGTCATCGCCGTGGCCACCAAGAGCGCCACCTACGACAAGACCGTGTCGAACCTTATGGAGTGCAAGGCGCGCGGCGCCAAGGTCATCGTCGTTGCCACCGAGGGCGACGAGGAGATCAACAAGATCGCCGACTGCATCATCCGCGTGCCAGCAGTCCGCGACGTGTTCAGCCCCATCACGGCGAGCGTCCCGCTGCAGCTGCTCGCCCGCGAGGTGGCCATCCTGCGCGGCTGTGATGTTGACCAGCCCCGAAACCTCGCCAAGAGCGTGACCGTGGAATAACTAATATTCCGCCGTCCTAACGGTCAAGGCCCGGCTCCGTAGCGGAGCCGGGCCTTGTTGCATTTGCCCAGATAAAACCTGCCAAAATAAACCTGTCCCTTTTTGGCAGGTTAGCGGAGCTTACTGGTCTCGAAGTACTCGGGGAATTGGTCCAGAACTTCGGTTTGGTTGCGGAACATCATGTGCAGGTGCTTGCTGACCAAAAAGCTCGCTTCGATGGGGTCGCGACCGGCGATAGCGCGGCGAATCTGCTTGTGCTCGTTCACGATGTCCCGATTGTCGAGAACCTGCGTGGCGGCGCGCAGCCAGCGGAAGCGCTCCAGGTCGGCATTGGTCTCTTCGAGCCACGACCAAACGGTGCTGCGACATGCGATGCTAAAAATCATGTGATGCATGAGGTTGTCGCTCAAAAAGAAGCCGATGCGATCCTCTTCGGCCATGGCCTTTTCCTGCAGCGCGATGGCGCGGTCGAGCTGCTCGATGCCGGCCGACGTGGCGCGCGCACAGCACTCCACGATCACCTGCTTTTCCAGATGCTCGCGGATGTAACAGGCACTCTCGGCAAGGGTGAGGTTGATGGGTGAAACGTAGGTGCCGCTCTGGGGCACGGTGCGCACCAGGCCTTCCTGCGCCAAGCGAACCAAAGCCTCGCGCACGGGCGTGCGACCCATGTCCAGGTCGTCGCAAAGTTGCTTGACGCCCAGCTTTTCGCCCGGCTTGTAGTCCAGATAGACGATCTTGCGTCGAATGGTGTGGTAGGACTGGTCTTGTAGGCTTGTTTCTTGCTCGCCGACGTGCATCGATTCTTCCATAGTGCCTCGCAACCGTTCTATCAAACTCATATGTCAGTTGTTTATTATGCCGCGAATCAGCTCTCCGCGGAGGGTAATTCGACTGTCGCCCGAGAACTATTGCGGCATCTTAGTCTTTGTTTGCGCGAGACTGTGCTCGATGTTGCCGTATCATAAGCCGTCGCAAACGTGAAATAGAAAGAAGGAATCCCATATGCAACTGGCGAATATCGTACGCGAGCGCTGGAAGGGCGTCTTGTTCTGCCTGATCATCGCTATCCCCGCGACGTTGCTCGGCAAACAGATTGAGGTGGTCGGCGGGCCGGTATTTGCCATCCTCTTTGGCATGGTCCTGGCGCTTGTTTTTCCCAAGAATCATCGCGAACAGCTCGCCGCCGGTGTCAC
Organism: Collinsella sp.; assembly: GCA_019425045.1. Classification (GTDB taxonomy): domain Bacteria; phylum Actinomycetota; class Coriobacteriia; order Coriobacteriales; family Coriobacteriaceae; genus Collinsella. The sequence goes on along the minus strand of JAHYYI010000021.1, from coordinate 11,855 downwards.
CTATACGTCTAAAAAAGTCTTGCAGTACGCGGTTATCCTGCTTGGCTTTGGCATGAACCTCTCCCAGATTCTGTCCAAGGGCGCCCAGTCGCTGCCGATTATCGTGGCGACGATCTCGACCTCGCTTGTCATCGCCTTCGTGCTCTGCCGCGTTATGAACGTGCCGGGTAAGATCGCGACGCTTGTGGGTGTGGGTTCGTCGATTTGCGGCGGTTCTGCCATCGCCGCTACCGCGCCCGTCATCGATGCCGACGATCGCGAGATTGCCCAGGCTATTTCGGTCATCTTCCTGTTTAACGTTATCGCGGCGCTCGTGTTTCCAACGCTCGGCGGTATGCTCGGGCTGACCAACGAGGGCTTTGGCCTGTTTGCCGGCACCGCCATCAACGACACCTCGTCCGTAACGGCTGCGGCGAGCGCTTGGGACAGCATGCATCCCGGCGCTAATGTGCTCGAGAGCGCCACGGTGGTCAAGCTCACCAGGACGCTGGCCATCATTCCCATCACGCTGGCGCTTGCATGCTGGCAGATGCATCTGGCGCGCAAGGCCGGCGACGACGCCAAAAGCACGTTCTCGCTTAAACGCGCGTTTCCCATGTTTGTGCTGTTCTTTGTGCTGGCGAGCGTAATCACCACGGTGCTTCAGCTTCCCGTGTCCATCACGGCGCCCATCAAGGAGCTGTCGAAGTTCTTTATCGTGATGGCCATGGCGGCTATTGGCTTTTATACCGATATCGTCGAGCTGGTCAAAAAGGGCGGCAAGCCCATCGCGCTGGGCTTTTGCTGCTGGATTGGCATTGCGTGCATGAGTTTGGGAATGCAGCACGTGCTGGGAATCTGGTAGAGGAGTAGCTTATTTGCGTGCTGGTTGCTGGTGGGCGCAAGCTTGCGGTGGAGCGATAGGAGCTCTTGCGGGTATGGCTTGTCCGCAGGTTTATAAGTCCCGAAGAGCTCTTATCGCCCCGCCAGGATGGCGATGCGGGGCAACACCTATACTCGCAGGACGGCGCTTTCTGCCCTATAGTGTTTGGTGAGCAATATCGTTCAATTTTGAAACACTCGGTCGTGCGACCGTCGGCGGTTGCACGTCGCCGCGGACAGGGGCAAATCATGAATAGCGATGCCAAGCTGAACATCTTGACCGAGGCCCTGGCTGCTGCCGGGGCCTCGGCATTGGCAATCGATGCGCGTGGGGACGTCGCGATTTCGACCATGAATGACGCGGCGCTTGAGCGGGATGTGGCGGCTTTTGTCGCTGAGCGCCTCGACCGTATAGGAGACGGCGCGCGTCTGGTTATGGGGCGTGCGGGTACGCGCCTGAGCCTGACCGTTCGCCCCACCGACAAAGAGGGCGGGGGCCTTTGGGTTGTCGTGGTCCGCGAGGTGCGCGGCGCCGCGGCGCATGCGGGCATCGAGTGGCTCAACGCCGACGAAGTTGAGGCCCGCTACGAATCGAGCGCGTACGGCATCGTTGAAGGCGCCGCTGCGGTAGCCGCACCGGTTGCCGAGAGCTATGCGCGCGGGGTGCCCCTTATGCTCGAGGGCGAGTTGGGCGCGGGTCAGGTCGAGATTGCCATGCGCCTCTATCTGGATGGCCCTTTTGCCGATCAACCCTTTGTTTCCGTCGCGCTCGATGAGCTCACCGAGCGCGGTTGGCGTCATGTGCTCAAAAGCTCCGAATCGCCGCTGTTCCAAACGGGGCTGACCCTTTGCATTGAGGGCTGGAACGCGGTTGGCCCCCAGCGCCTCCGCGAGCTCGTTTCCACGATGGCCGACACCGCGTTGGCGACGCGCTGCCATGTGGTGCTGACGGCGAATGACATGCCGGGCGGCAGCGAAAGTGATCAAGCCGCCTTTGTGACCGAGCGTTTCGCCTGTGCGGTGAGCGTGGCGCCGGCGATTGCCGAGCAGGGAGCCGCGTCGACGAAGGTTGCGCGCTATTTGGAATATCTCGCTGATGCATTTGGGACGGCAGCACCCACGCTGTCCGCCGCGGCGACGAAGACGCTCGATGCTTACCGCTGGCCGCGCAATTATCTGCAGCTCCGCGAGGTCTCGGAACGACTGTATATATTGGTGGGGGCGGGCGCGGTGGACCGCGCTGTGGCGGAGGAAGTGCTCGCCCAAGAGGACGTGATTAAGACCGCAACCTTTGGCGCCCCGACGCTCGAAAGTGACCTGTATATCCTGCGACCGCTGGCCGATACCGAGCGAGATGTCGCGCATCTGGTTGTAGACCATCTCCACGGCAACCGAACCCGTGCGGCGGAGGTGCTGGGCATAAGCCGTACAACGCTGTGGCGCTTGCTGAAGGACGATGACCGTTGAGCGAGGCGCCCGTGACCGCGCGCGACGCGTGTGCTACAGTCCAAAGCGTTATTGTTTCGATTTGGTTACGGCGTGCGAGGGCATATGGCTGAGACTTCAAAACCGAGCCGCAGAAGGCGGAGTGCCGCGCCGGTCAACCGACGCACAACATCGGTGACATGGGGCAAACACGCCTCGGGGTTTGATGGCTCGTTCAAGCGCACTAAATATGGCTATCCTTCGGCAAGCGCTCGCTTGGCCATGCAGGCCGAGTCGTCGCTGTGGGGCCGCAAGCGCGTGGTGGGCTCAAAGCTCAAGCACGACGGCACGCTCGGTTACATCAGCCGCGGGGCGGCTCGCCGCAGCGGGCTCAATCCCGCCGGCTGGCATCGCTACGTGCCGATCGTGGCTGTCGTTGCAGCGATCGTCATCGCACTCGCTGCGCTTGGCTACGCCGGCGGCGGCGCCAACTTGGACGCAATGTTTAAATCGCCCGAGCTCGCGCATGCAGGCACAGAAGTTGTCGAGGGCGCTCAGGTCCAGACGGGCGTTGCGCCCCAACGCGGTATCGTCGCGGCAGCTTCCACTATCGCCGATGCTCAAAAAGACGAGGGTGAACGGGGCGACGGCGCCGAAACGGCCCAGACGAACGAAACGACGACAACTCCATCGGCAAGATAAGTTGCGAGCGGGACAGCAAATTTGGGTTGGGCCTTTTAGCTGCCCAAGTGTCGAATGTCAACAGTGGCGCACCCGATGTCAGTCACCAACAGCGAGCGGCCCGCGCAGCGTCAACGGGTCCGCCGTTCGTTAGAACGGCGGAACTAATTACTTCACATACACCACGTTGTCGCGGCGCGGCTTTGCCTCGGGAAGCGCGTCTTCGGCATAGCCCAGAATGCAGTGACCGACGCCGCGTAGGCTACCGTCGGCGGGCAGGCCCCAGCTGGCCAGTAGCTCCAGGCCCTCGGGCGAATCGAATACCTCGTGGGCGCGATGAATCCAGCACGAATCGACACCCAGCGCATAGGCGGCGTTGAGCAGGTTGCCCATGGCGAGCGAGCCGTCTTCCAGATGTGTGGGCACGCTGCGGTCAACCAGTACCACCACAACGGTCTTGGCGCCATAGAAGGGGTCACCGTTGCTGCCCATGACTTGCGCGTTGAGCTTCGAGAGACGCTCAACGGTCGTGGGGTCGGTGACGGCGACAAACGTCACCGGCTGGCGGCCCATGCCACTCGGTGCATATTGGCCGGCTTCGATAATACGTGCAAGCTTCTCGGCCTCGACGGGACGATCGCTGTATTTGCGGCAGCTGCGGCGGTGAATGAGCGCTTCGATGGTCTCCATGGTGTCTCCTTGTGGTGGCGTTGCAGATGCCACGTTCATACCCGTCGGGCTCAAACGATAGACGGCCAATTGCCCGGCCAAAAGGATAGATTCCAATTGGGAAAGTAGGTTTGCATAAAAGTACCTTCAGAATGTGACAAACCAATGGGATGGTTAAACGTTTTATCCCGTCTACCCTGCGGTTTTTTACCACTTGCCTAAATGATGCCCGCATAACCTCTGATAAAGGTTTTACTAAAGGAACACCAACGTTTATCAACGCGCCGTGGTGGCGCCGGGCCAGGAGGTAACCATCATGTTCCAGGCTGGAGATGTCGTCGAGACCGATTTCGAAGGATTTCTGAAGCTGCTGCGTTCCAAGACGCGTGCTTTTGTGACAATCGACAACCACGAGTACTACATCACGCATACCGATGGCTATTGGCGTGTTCAGGATTGCGAGGCCCTCAACGATAAGGGCCACTTTACTGACTGCTCCGAGCTGGTCAACACGGTCTGCGAGGTCGTCGAGCTGCCTTGGATCTGCGGCAAGAGCCTGCACGACAGCTTTGCGGGCGCAACGGTCTACGAGGCCGTCGCTGCCTAACGGGCAAATACATCGCTATTCTCGCGTGACCGCCGGCGCCGCCCCCGCGCCGGCGGTCTTTTTCTATCGATATGCAATGTGGAGCCGACCATATATAACGAGCTTATTGACAATGGTCAAAACTCGGACTAATCTAGAAAAACAAATTGGTCAAAATTCGGACAATCGAATGGTGGGATAAATGAATAGTGCGGTTACGCTGGTCGATTTCGACCGGATGCTCAACGGACTCGACCATATCTATTCGGAGTTCTCGCGCGCCTGCGGTCTTTCGGACTGCGCCTATTGGATGCTCGTCGACACCAGCACGGCGGGCGGTAGCGTTGCCGTAAGTCGTCTGACAAGCGAATGGTTCTATAGCAAGCAGACCATCAACTCGGCCATTAAAACCTTGACGGCGCGTGGCCTCGCCACGCTGGAGTTTGCCGAGGGCAGTCGCAAAAACAAGGTTGTGTGCCTGACCGAAGAGGGCAGGCAATTTGCCGAGCGTTATGCGCTGCCGGCGGTCGAGGCCGAACAGCGAGCCTTTGGTGCGCTTGAGTCGTGGGAGCAGCGCGAGATTATGCGCTTGATCGGCAAATTCTCCCAGGTGCTCAGTGACGAGTGCGAGGCATTTAAGCAGCAGGTTGCCGCTGCAAACCAGGCGGAAGATCGACGCGAGGGGGAGTCGTGCGACTGTTAATGAGGTTTCTGAAGCCCTATCGAGGGCTTGTCGCGGTGACGCTGCTGGTGCTGTTGGTGGATAACGTCGGCACGCTGTTGGTTCCCACGATGCTGGCGAACATGGTCAACACCGGTATCACCACGGGCGATGTCGACTACATTTTGCGCAACGGCCTCTACATGCTTATTGCGACCGGCATGGCCAGCGGCGGCGCGGTGCTGGGCTGCTATCTTTCGGCGCGCCTGGCCGCCAACGTGGCCTGCGATATCCGCAATGCCGTGTACGACAAGTCGCTCGAGCTCTCGGCCAGCGACTTTGAGCGCTTTGGCACCGGATCGATGATCACGCGCTCGCTCAACGACATCAATGTGATTCAGCAGGCTATTTTGCAGACGATTCAGCTGGTGCTGCCGGTGCCGTTCTTGGCCGTCGCAGGCATCATTTTTGCTTGGCTCATCGATCCCGCCATGGGCACCTTGCTGGGTGTGGTGGTTGCGATCGTGCTAGTGGCGGCGGTCTTTACGGTGGCAAACGCCGCGCCGATTTTTATGCGCCTGCAGAGCTTTATCGACCGCATGAACGTGGTGCTGCGCGAGAATATCGTGGGCGTGCGCGTCATCCGCGCATTTAACAAGGAGCGCCACGAGGAGCAGCGCCTGGACGAGGTATTTAGCGATTACGCGGACAACGCCATTAAGGTCAACCACCTGTTTGTGGGGCTCGACAGCTCCAGCTTCTTTTTGATGAACATCGCCGAGGTAGCGGTGCTGTGGGTGGGCGGTAACCGCGTGGGCGCCCATGCGATGCAGATCGCGAGCATCTCGGCGGTGCTCGAGTACGCGATCCTGATCCTGTTCTTTGTGATGATGGCGCAGATGGTGGTGCTGACGCTTCCGCGCGCCGCCGCATGTCTGAATCGTGCGCAGCAGGTGTTAGAGATTGAGCCGAGCATCGTCGATGGCCAGCGTACGCTCGATGCGGCCGCGTCCGACTCAAAGGACGGGGCCGATGCGGTCGCCGTGTTCGATCATATGTCGTTTCGCTTTGACGACGCCGACGAGGACACGCTGTGCAATTTGAACTTTACTTGTCGCCGCGGTCGGACGACCGCGATTGTGGGCTCGACGGGCTCGGGCAAGTCGACGGTGGCCAAGCTCCTACTGCGCTTTCACGATGCCACCAAGGGCGTCATTCGCCTGGACGGCGTCGATCTGCGCGAGCTTTCGCAAGGTGAGATTCGCGGGCGCATTGCCTATGTGCCGCAAAAGGCATGGCTGTTCTCGGGCACGGTGGCAAGTAATCTGCGCTTTGGTAACGAGGGCGCGACCGAGGCCGACATGCTTCATGCGCTCCAGGTTGCCCAGAGCACCTTTGTGCTCGATCAGCCGCAGGGGCTCGATACCCCGGTTGCCCAGGGCGGCACGAACTTTTCAGGCGGCCAGCGCCAACGTCTGGCCATCGCCCGTGCGCTCATGAAGCGCGCCGACCTGTATATCTTCGACGACAGTTTTTCGGCCCTGGACTTTAAGACTGATGCCGCCCTGCGTCATGCGTTGCAAGACGAGACGCGTGACGCTGCGGTGCTCATCATCGCGCAGCGCATCTCGACGATCTTGCATGCCGACCAGATCGTGGTGCTCAAGGACGGCGAGGTCGTGGGCCTGGGCACGCATGACGAGCTTATGGAAACCTGCGAGGTGTACCGCGCTATCGCGGAATCGCAGATGAAGGGAGGTGAGTAGCATGACCGAGGAGCTCAAGAAGCAGGGCGGCGTTGATGACGCCGCTGCCGCGGGACTGGTTGAGGAAACGGCTGCCGCGGTACCCGAGCTGGATGACGCCGCCAGGGCTGCGGCCGAGCGCGAGGCTCGTCGCCAGGCGCTGTACGAGGAAAACGAGCGTGCCGAGGACGAGCGCGCCCGTGCCGAGGCAGAGCGTATGCGCGACGTGGACGACGAAGAAGAGGACGAGACGCCTCGGGATACCTGGGCGACGGTGCGCCGCTTGTGGAGCGAGGCCGCCGGCGACCATTGGCGCTTCTATATCGTGTTCGTGAGCATCGTGTTCTATGTCATCTTTAACACCGCCGCGCCGGCATACAGCGCTCATGTCATCGACGAGCTGTGGGGCCACATACAAGCGGCGTTTGCCAGCGGAACCACCTTTAGCATCACCTGGGACCAATGCGGTAAGACCATCTTTGTCTACTTTTTAATCTGGACGGTAGCCGCTTCCTTCTATGCGCTGCAGAGCTTTTTGATGTCGAGTGTGGCCGAGCGACTCAACCTGCGTCTGCGCAACCGCATTGCGCAAAAGCTCAGCCGTCTGCCGCTCGCTTACTTTGATGCGCATCGTCCCGGTGAGGTGGTCAGCCGTGCGACCAACGACCTGGACAAGATGTCCGAGAGCATGCAGCGCGGCTTGTTGCAGCTGCTGGTGTCGATCGGCACCGTGACGGGCGCCATCATCATGATGTTCGTCTATAGCGTTAGGCTCACGTTGATCTTTTTGGGTTTTGCGGCGGTATCGCTGCTGGTGACCAAGGTGGTCTCGCGCCGCACGCATGACGTAACCGGTGAGCGCCAGGAATGGGTCTCCAAGATTACGAGCGCGGTTGAGGAGGGTTACTCGGGCCGTCTGGTGATCCGTGCGTTTAACCGCGAGCGCCAGAGCTCTGCCGAGGTACACGAGGCCTCGGGCGAGCTGGCGCGCGTGAGTGCCAAGGCCGACTTTATGATTAACGCCGTCGGCCCTGCGGTGCGCTTTATCGGCCGTTTGGCGCAGATCGTGATTGCGCTGGTGGGCTGCAGCATGCTGGTTGCCGGGCATATGACCGTCGGCGTGTTCCAGGCGTTCTTCCAGTTTATCTACGAGGCGTCCGAACCCATGACGCAGTTGTCGTTTACCTTTAACTCGCTGCAGAGCGCGCTGGCGAGCGCAGAGCGCGTGTTCGACCTGCTCGATGAGCCCGAGATGGAGGCCGATCCGCTGCCGGACGAGGCCGCCAAACTGCCGGGTCGCGTTGAGGGCCGCGTCGCTTTTGAGCATGTGCGCTTTGGCTATTCGCCCGACAAGCCGCTTATGCACGACGTGTCGTTTACCGCCGAGCCGGGCCAGAAGATCGCCGTGGTGGGAACCACGGGCGCGGGTAAGACCACGCTCATCAACCTGCTCATGCGCTTCTATGAGATTGACGGCGGGCGCATTACGCTCGATGGCGTGGATACGAGTCGCATGGATCGCGGCGAGCTGCGGCAGCAGTTTGGCATGGTGTTGCAGGACGCCTGGCTGTTCGACGGAACGATTGCCGAGAATATTGCCTATGGCTACCCCGAAGCGACGCACGATGAGATCGTGGCGGCCGCACGCGCCGCGCAGGTCGACTTCTTTGTGCGCACCATGCCGCAGGGCTACGACACGCGGGTGGCCAACGATGCCGAAAGCATCAGCCAGGGCCAGCGTCAGCTGCTGACCATCGCACGCGTGCTGCTCAACAACCCGGCGATTCTCATCCTGGACGAGGCGACGTCGAGTGTAGACACGCGCACCGAGCTTGCCATCGGCCGCGCCATGGACGCGCTCATGCGCGGGCGCACCAGTTTTGTGATCGCGCATCGCCTGTCAACGATCGTGGACGCCGACCTGATCTTGGTCATGGACCACGGCAACATCATCGAGCAAGGCACGCACCAAGAACTGTTGGCTGCCGAAGGGGCCTACGCCGACCTCTATCTGAGCCAGTTCGCATAATGTGACAAAGGGACAGCCCCACATGTCACATCGAAAAGAAGGCGCGCCGGGGATGAATTCCCTGGCGCGCCTTCTTGCGTTGATGTGGGTCTGTACCGTCCGCAGCCCTAGCGTTCGTCCACGAGCTTGGCGACGAGGGCTTTGAGCTCGGCCACCTCTCGCTCGAGTTCCTTGACGCGGCGGGCATTCTCGGTGATGCCTTGACGGTTGAGGGCACTCTGCTCGGCGGCATCGTCGGGCATGTATTCGCGGTGCTGCTTGGCGTCGAAGCTTTCCTCGAACACACGGCAGCCGTTGCGCTTGATGATGCGCCCGGGCACGCCCACGACGGTGCAGTTGTCGGGGACGTCTTTGACGACGACCGAGTTGCTGCCGATTTTGACGTTGTTGCCGATGCGGATGTTGCCGAGTACCTTGGCACCGGTGCCCACGGTGACGTTGTTGCCGAGCGTTGGGTGGCGTTTGCCGGTCTCGTTGCCGGTACCGCCGAGCGTGACGCCCTGATAGAGTACGCAGTTGTCGCCCACAATGGTGGTCTCGCCAATAACGACGCCCATGGCGTGGTCGATAAAGAAGTGCTTGCCAATCTGCGCGGCAGGGTGAATCTCGACGCCGGTGATATGGCGGGTGAGCTGCGAGAGCACACGGGCGAGCGATCGGTGGCCGTGCTCCCAGAGCCAATGCTCGGGTACGTGGTTCCACTTGGCGTGAAGACCGGGGTACGAAAGGAAAATGACCAGACCGTTTTGCGCGGCGGGGTCCTGCGCTTGGACGGTCTTGATGTCCTCGCGAATGGTATTGATAAAGCTCACTGACCGCCCTCCCTTAGCGCCATGGCAATGCGATTCAATAAAGTATAGCGATTCGCTAGGGATTAGGAAGAGCAATCTTTCACGGCTTACGTGACAGGTGTCAGTTATGCATACTTGCTGGTAATGGAGTCATGCTTTTGTGGGGTTGCGCACGAGGGGGCGCCGCAACCGTATACTGGTCAACTTGGACGTATCCGCGCCCACAACTGAGAGGTTTTACTTCATGGGTTTCATTAATTTTATCGCCGAGTTGCTCAAAGACCCGCGCACCGCGATCGCCAGTTGGATTGCCGCCGGCCCGCTTATGGCCTACGGCTGCGTGTTCCTGATCATCTTTATCGAGACGGGCGTAGTGTTCTTCCCGTTCCTTCCCGGCGATTCGCTGCTGTTCGCCTCGGGCTTCTTTGCCCACAACGGCGGCTTTAACATCGTGGCGCTTCTGGCCACCGCATGGGCCGCTGCCATCTTGGGCGATCAGTGCAACTTTATGATCGGTCATTTCTTTGGCAAAAAGATCATTGCTTCGGGCAAGGTGAAGGCCATGACGCCCGAGCGCATCAAAAAGTCCGAGGATTTCTTGGACAAGTGGGGTCACCTAGCCATCTTCCTGGGCCGCTTCTTCCCGTTTATCCGCACCTTTGTGCCCTTTATCGCCGGCATGGGCGGCATGCACTGGCGCAACTTTGTCATCTTTAACGTGCTGGGCGGCATTACCTGGTCGACGGTCTTTACGCTGCTGGGCTACTTCTTTGGCGGCATTCCCTTTGTGCAGGAGCACTTTGAGCTGCTGATTATCGGCATCGTCGCCGTGTCGATCATCCCGACTGTGGTCGGTCTGGTTAAGGCTAAGCTGGGCAAAAAGAACGCGTAGCTCGAGCCAGCGCGCAAACCGTGCCGTTGAGGCCCGTCACCGCTTACGGTGGCGGGCCTCTTTAGTTTCGGTCAAATGAAAATACTTTACTTAGTTAAAGAAAAGCGTTTTATCAGACGCGTACGGGGAGTACAATCTCGTGCATGCGAATCGACGTGCCATCGGCTTTGATGCTGTTCGCGTGTCCCGTCCGGCTCTACGCTCCGGGCGTGCGACGTTGCGACGCGGTCGGCCTCGGTCCTTGCGTGCGGGTTCGCGAGTATGCAACTGTGTATGTAAGGAGCGACATATGACTGTCGAGAAGAAGGATATCGATTGGGGTAGCCTCGGCTTTGGCTACATGAAGACCGATTACAGCTACGAGGCCCATTGGAAGGACGGCGAGTGGGACGAGGGTGGCCTGACCACCGACCACACCTTGCATGTCTCCGAGTGCGGCGGCATCTTCCATTACTGCCAGGAGGTCTTTGAGGGCCTGAAGGCCTACACCGCCGAGGACGGCAGTATCGTCTGCTTCCGTCCCGACATGAACGCCGAGCGTATGTATAACTCTGCGCAGCGCCTCGAGATGCCCCCGTTCCCCAAGGACAAGTTTGTTGAGGCCGTCAAGCAGGTCGTTTCTGCCAACGCCGCCTGGGTTCCGCCCTTCGGCTCCGGCGCGACCCTGTACGTGCGTCCGTTTATGATCGGCTCCGGTGACGTGATCGGCGTGGCTCCCGCTCCTGAGTACACGTTCCGTATTCTCGTGACCCCGGTCGGTCCGTACTTTAAGGGTGGCCTCAAGCCCGTCAAACTGCGCGTTTCCGAGTACGACCGCGCCGCACCGCACGGCACCGGCAACATCAAGGCCGGCCTGAACTACGCCATGTCCCTCAAGCCCACGATGGAGGCTCACCGCGAGGGCTATGCCGAGAACCTGTATCTCGACTCTGAGTCCCGCACCTATGTCGAGGAGACCGGCGGCGCGAACGTTCTGTTCGTGAAGGAGGACGGCACCCTCGTCGTTCCTCAGTCGCACACCGACTCCATCCTGCCCTCCATCACCCGTCGCTCGCTCGTTCAGGTTGCCGAGGATTTGGGCATGACCGTCGATCAGCGCCCCGTCGAGTGGGCCGAGGTCAAGGCCGGCACCTTTGTGGAGTGCGGCCTGTGCGGCACCGCCGCCGTCATCTCCCCGGTGGGCGAGATCGACAATAAGGTTTATGGTGCCGATGAGACCGTGACCTTCCCGGCTGGCTACACCGAGATCGGCCCTGTGATGAAGAAGCTCCGCGAGACCCTGACTGGTATCCAGTCTGGTGCTGTTGAAGATAAGCACAACTGGGTCTATACCGTCGCGTAAGCTGCCATAGCTGTTCGGCCCGAGGGCAACCTTCCTTTCCGGCGCGTCCTCGGACATGAAAGAACCTCCGCTGCGCACTTCGTGCGGCGAGGGCTTCTTGCGTCCTGCGGAGTGCGCCGGGGGGTGTTCCTATAGTTTTGTCAACTGGGAAATGCTCTCCGTGCGATCGAATC
>JAHYYI010000020.1:14871-36534 GCA_019425045.1 Collinsella sp. | reverse complement strand
GGTCGGTATAACCGGGGTTGGGAACAACGCGGGTCGCATCGGCGCTATCGCCAGCCTGCGCGGAGCCGTAGCCGCCCATCACGGTTGTCTTGTCCTGATCCATGCAACGATTCCTTTCCGTCGCGCGTGAGCATCAAGTTATCCATGCATTCTACCCGCGCAAAAGCCTATGATGGGCAGAGCCCGTCGGTATCTACAAGACATGCGCGGGCCTAAGGATAAAAAAGCCCCGCCGGGCCTTGTGGGCACGGCGGGGCGGACAAGCAGCTATGGGCAGCAGGCTTAGAACAGGCCGGTGATGTTGCCGTCGTTGTCGACGTCGATGTTCTCGGCCGCAGGGACCTTGGGCAGGCCCGGCATGGTCAGAACACTGCCAGTCAGTGCGACCACAAAGTGGGCACCGGCGGAAACCTTGAGCTCGCGCACCGTGATGCGGAAGTTCTCGGGAGCGCCCAGGACCTTGGCGTTGTCGCTAAAGCTGTACTGCGTCTTGGCGACGCACACCGGCAGGTTACCAAAGCCGTTCTCGCGCAGCTCGGCGAGCTGGCGCTTGGCGGCCGGCGTAAAGTCAACGCCGTCGGCGCGGTAGACCTTGGTGGCAACGGCCTCGAGGGCATCAGCGACATCAGCGCCGTCCTCATAGGCAAACTTAAGCTCGCTCGGCTGCTCAATCAGACGCATGACCTCATCGGCAAGCTCGAGCGCGCCCTCGCCGCCCTTGGCCCAGACCTCGGAAAGCTTAACGTTGACGCCGAGCTTCTGGCACTCGGACTCGATGAGAGCAAGCTCGGCCTCGGTGTCCGTCGGGAAACGGTTGATGGCGACCACGCAGGGCAGACCATAGACGTTCTGGATGTTGTCGACGTGACGCAGCAGGTTGGGCATGCCAGCCTTGAGTGCCTCGAGGTTCTCCTCGTTGAGGTCGGCCTTGGCGACGCCACCGTTGTACTTCAGCGCACGAGCGGTCGCGACGATCACGACGGCGCTGGGGCGAACGCCCGTCATGCGGCACTTAATGTCGAGGAACTTCTCGGCACCCAGATCGGCACCGAAGCCGGCCTCGGTAATGGCGACATCGCCAAAGCGCATCGCCATACGCGTAGCCATGATGGAGTTGCAGCCGTGGGCAATGTTGGCGAAGGGACCGCCGTGGACAAACGCGGGCGTGCCCTCGAGCGTTTGCACCAGGTTGGGCTTGAGCGCGTCCTTAAGCAACGCGGCCATGGCACCCTGGGCCTTAAGGTCGCGGGCACGGACGGGCTCGCCGGCAAAGCTGTAGCCGACGACGATCTCACCCAAGCGTTCCTTGAGGTCGCTGATGCTCGTAGACAGGCACAGGATTGCCATGACCTCGGAGGCGACGGTGATATCGAAGCCGTCCTCGCGCGGCACGCCCTGGGCCTTACCGCCAATGCCGTCGATAACGTGGCGCAGCTGACGGTCGTTCATATCGACGACGCGCTTCCAAGTGATGCGCTTAACGTCAATACCGAGCTGATTGCCCTGCTGGATGTGGTTATCAAGCATGGCGGCCAGCAGGTTGTTGGCAGCACCGATAGCGTGGAAGTCGCCGGTAAAGTGCAGGTTGATATCCTCCATGGGGATCACCTGAGCCCAGCCGCCACCGGCAGCACCGCCCTTAACGCCAAAGACAGGGCCGAGCGAAGGCTCGCGCAGGGCCACGGCGCTCTTGACGCCGCGGCGACGCAGGCCATCGGCCAGACCGATGGTCGTGGTGGTCTTGCCCTCGCCCGCAGGCGTTGGGTTGATAGCGGTCACGAGGACGAGCTTGGCCTGGTGATCAGTCGGCTCGTTGAGCAGTGAATAGTCGACCTTAGCCTTGTCGAAGCCGTACGGAATCAGGTGCTTTACGTCGACGCCGGCGTTCTTAGCCACCTCGGTAATGGGCAGCGGCGTGACGGAACGTGCGATTTCGATGTCAGTAGGCATGGGCGGTCCTTTCGTTACCGAATGAGAAAAAGACCAATTCAGCATAGCACGGGCGCGCAATAGTAAAACACCCGTAACCGATGAATGGCGATATGTTTATCCAATGCTCAGCGATAGCCTACAGACTAGCCAAAACAAAGCGCCCTAAACGGTCGGTTCAATCCCCAGGTGCTCAAAGGTGCGAAGGGTTGCCTGACGGCCCTGCGGCGTACGAATCATCAACCCGCACTGCAGCAAATAGGGCTCATAGACATCCTCGAGCGTGCCCGGGTCCTCGCCCACCGCGCTGGCAAGGGTCGTAAGTCCCACGGCACGACCGGAGAACGTCTTGGCGAGCGTCTCCAAAATGCGAATATCCATCCAGTCCAGACCGAGCTCGTCGATCTCGAAGAACTCGAGTGCCTGACGGCAGATATCGAGCTCAATGGGACCGTTGCCGCGCACCTGCGCATAGTCGCGCACGCGCTTGAGCAGGCGGTTGGCAAGACGTGGCGTGCCGCGCGAACGCGAGCCGATCTCGAGTGCACTGGGGTGGTCGATCGTCACGCCCAGGATAGTCGCCGAGCGCGTCACAATCTGCGCGAGCTCCTCGACCGTGTAGTAATCCAGGCGATATGAAATGCCAAAGCGGTCGCGCAACGGGCCTGTCAACATGCCTGAGCGGGTCGTTGCCGCTACCAACGTAAACTTGGGAATATCCAGGCGAATCGAGCGCGCCGCCGGACCCTTGCCAATCACGATATCGAGGGCAAAGTCCTCCATCGCGGGGTACAGGACCTCCTCGACCGAACGGTTGAGGCGGTGGATCTCGTCGATAAACAGCACATCACCCGGCTGCAAGTTAGTAAGGATGGCCGCCAGGTCGCCCGTGCGCGCGATGGCGGGGCCACTCGTGGTCTTGATCTGAGCGCCCAGCTCGTTGGCGATAACGGTGGCCAGCGTGGTCTTGCCCAGGCCCGGAGGACCCGAGAAAATCACGTGGTCGAGCGTCTCGCCACGGTTCTGCGCCGCTTCGATCAACACGCGCAGGCTCTGCTTGATGTGCTCCTGGCCACAGTAATCGTCCAGGCGCTGGGGGCGCAAAGTGCGGTCGACATCGAGGTCCTCGGCCGTCAGCTCCGAGCCCACCATGCGCTCGCCGTGCGCCATGGATGCCGCCGGCGAGTTGCCGGGCGTCGCCCACAGGTCCTGAGAGTCATCGGCTTCCCACATCACGCATCCATTCCGAGTCGCTTAAGCGCCGCGCCGAGCAGATCCTCGACACGCATATTCTGCCCATCATACCCGCTCAGGGCAACATCGGTCTCCTGCGGGCTAAAGCCCATGGAAAGGAGCGCCGCACGGGCGTCATCGATGGCCGAGGGAGCGGCAGCGGGCACGGGCATCACAACCTGGCCGGGAATCACGTCGACCGGCACAAAGCCCTTGTCCTTGGCAAAGGTGCTCTTGAGCTCCAGGATCAGACGCTGAGCTGTCTTTTTGCCCACACCGGGCACCTTGGCCATGCCCTTGTCGTCCTCGGCCATCACCAGCGAATACAATTGCCCCACGGTATAGGTGGAAAGCACGGCGAGCGCCAAGCGCGGGCCAACGCCCGAGACAGACACGAGCCGATCGAACATCGTGCGCTCATCCTTAGAGGAAAAACCGAAAAGTGTCATGGCGTCCTCGCGCACCTGCATACGCGTGTAGAGGCGGACCTCGCCGCCGGGCGTCGGCAACGTGGCCGCAGTGCTGCCCGAGATGCCGAGCTCAAAGCCAACGCCCGACACATCGACGACAGCAGAGCTCATCGTGGCCTCGACAAGCGTTCCGTGGAGCTGGGAGATCATCAGTATCCGGTTCCTCTCTGTTGATAGAACTCGCCGCCGGTAAGCGCCCGGGTACGGCTGAGGTTAACGTGGCAGATGGCGCAGGCCAGGGCATCGGCGGCATGGTCGGGGTGCGGGTCGTGATCGAGCTGCGTGAGCGTGCGCACCATGTAGGCGACCTGCCGCTTATCTGCGGCACCGGTACCCACCACAGCCTGCTTGATCTGCATAGGCGTGTACTCGCCGATCTCGAGCGCGCACTCCGAAAGCGCCACGAGCGCGGCACCGCGGGCATGTGCCGTGGGGATTGCCGAGCGGACATTAGCGCCAAAGTAGATGCTCTCGATGGCAGCGGTATCGGGTCGATAACGCTCCACGACACCCTTGAGGTCGCGGGCGATATGCGACAGGCGCACCGCGAGCGGACTGCCTGCGCTGGTCTCGATGCAGCCATAGGCACGGCAGCGAACCTCGCCACGCCGCTCCTCGATAATCCCCCAACCCGTATGAGCCAAACCGGGGTCGATGCCCAAAATAACCAAGCCAACCTCCCCCTCGTCTTTTACCAAGCGCAAGGCAAGGCCCCGCGCACTACTCACGAACGTCTGTTCTAGAATAACACAACGGGGTCAAGATGCTTAGTTGAAGTATCGGGGTTGAGAGCGAATCCCATCCCCAGTTTAGTTCTGCGAGAAGAATCGGAACTGTCGGGGATCAACCGGCGGATGCGGCATCGGGCCACCCTGGGGCCCACCCTGCGGGCCACCCTGGCCGCCCATCATCTTATCGATGGCGTCCTGAACCTCGCCCTCGAACTTTTTCATTCCCTCGTGTAAACGACGCTGACCGTCTTCAGAGCGCAACTCCTCCATTTGTTCGGGCGAAATACCCAGTAGCTCGCCCAGCACGCCCATCATCTCGTTTCGCACGCGCTCACTAGTATCCTCGTCAGCAAAACGGCGCACCTCGGCGCGCGCCAGCGAATCGACCGTCATACGCTCCTTGCCGTTAAGCCCCAGGTCGGACCACGCGAGCATGTACGGCCAGGAGCGCTCGGCAAACGAACGGGACGAAACGATCGGCGCCGTCGGCAACATGCGGCGGGCAGCCTCACCCTGTCGAACGAGCATCAGCAGCAGCGAGCAGGCCTCAGGCTTGCCAGCGGCCATCGGGATGTCGCCGAAAGATCGATTGCGGTCCACGTGCGCCTCAAGCGCGCCATCGATCTCACCCGGCTCGACCCCGCCGAGCAGCTGTGCCGCGCGATCAAGCATATCGACCGGACCGTCGAGCGTCGAGAGCGCCTGCGCCAGCACGCGCTCCATACAATCTTCCACCGCGTTGAGCGTCACGAGCTCTTGGGGCACCACGGCAGACGCGCGGTTGCGCACACGCGCCACAAACTCAAGCGTCGACAGGTACACATCGCCAAAGGGCGCGTAATCGCCCTGGTAGCCGCCGCAAAGCGCCGGCGCCGCCAGCGCGTACTCGGTTTTGGACAGCGAACTCAACGCCATCGCACCCAGCTCGAGCGCCGTATCCTCCAGCATGAGGCCCAGCGTGCGAGAGCGCAGGCGCTCGGCGTCGCCCGCCGACACATCGCGGTCGAGCACGCGCGCGGCATCCGGCGCATCGCGCTCAACCGTGCGAATATGCAGGCGCTCGGCAATGGCGCGAACGGCGGCACAGCGAGCAGCCTCGGCCTCCTCCTGCGCCGGCGTAAAGATGCGGTTGCGCCCCAGCACCAGGCCAATCACATTACGTGGGCCCAGAGCGTCGACGGCCAGCGCCGCCAGCAGGGACGACGGCAAGTCGCCCTCGAGTGCCACCACGGCGCGCGACGCACCGTGGGCCCGGGCGTTGTCGCGCACGGCGAGCACCAGCGCCTGCCACAGCCACTCCTCGGAACGGAACTCGGGCAGTTCGTGATCTTCCAGGGCATCGAGCATCACGCCGCGCTGAATCTCCTGAACCAGCAGGCTCTCCTCAAAACACGGCGCTTGGGCCACCACGCGACCGCAGTCGTCGAGCACAAACGAACCGCCGGTATACACCGACTCGTCATAGGCACCGACCGGCGCCATACAGGCAAACCACACGCTGCGCTTGGATGCGATCTTGCGGTAGGCGCCGCTGCGAACGGCGGCAATGGCGGCAGTCTCGCGGTCGGTCATGTCAAACGCATTGAATTGGAAATACGCAATGAGGTCAACACCGGTCGGCAACATCTCGAGTTCGCGGTCCAAGTCAAAAATCACGGCGATGCGCACGCCGTCCACGTCGAACACCGGCGGCGCCCAACGCGTGTCGTTGTTCTCGCCACGCTGCAGGGCAATGCTCGAACGCGCCGGCACCACATGACCGTCCTTGAGCATCATGTAGTCGAGCAGCGGCTGACCCTCAAACGAAACCGCCGCGGGCACGATGCAGATCATGTCAAGCTCCTGGATACGCTCGGCGACACCGGTCAAGCCGGCAAGCATGTCGTGCTCAAAGTCGGCAGCGCCCACCAGGCCACCGGGCATGGCGCCCATAAAGAGCGGAGCCGGAACGCACAGCACGCGCGCCCCGCGCTCGTGGGCCAGACGAGCCTGGTCCTCGATGCGGCCGCAAATGCCCTCAATATCACCCAGGCGCATATCGATCTGTGCAAGCGCGAGCTTCATGGCCCAGCCCTTTCCGTCGTAAACCATCGAAATCGTAGTAAAAGCGCCGGCCGCATAATGCAGTCGGCGCTTGCATGTGCATATGCTAGCTATGATACCCCGAGCGGGGGCGCGCTCCTAGAATGTCGCGGACCACAGCCCGTGCAGGTTGCAGTAGGCATAGACGGTACCGGTCTTGGAGCCGCCCGCGAAAAACGTCGCGGGTTTCATGCCGGGCTCAAGGTAATGGACCTCTAAGCGGCCCTCGGCCTCAAGGGCGATCCACTCAATGTAGTGCTCGGGCAGGCTGGGGTGCTCGACCGAGCCAACGCGTGCGCGAATCACGTGACCGTCACGCTCGGTCTCGACAACAGGCACGTGCTTCTCGTGCGCCGCGTCCTCAGTGTTTGCAGTCAGTTCCGTGCAACCGGCAGGGGTCGCAACGTCGTCGCCAAGGGCAGCGATGAGCTTGCCGTCGGGGTCCTTAAAGAATTTCGCCATGATGTTCTCCTTTGCTGATGTGCCAATGTTCTTGATGGTTCTTATGCCCAAAGGCAGACAAACCATCCACGGCATTGCAAATGAACACATAACGGACCAGGCAAGCGGTCGGGCCAAAATGCGTCGACCGTCCTGCCCACTCCAGCAGTCCCACCCCGCGCGCGGCTAGCGACCGTCGCCGCCCAGCAGCGCCAGAACATCTTCGCGGGTAAACAGCGCCGACGAGATGCCGTCGCCGCCGAGCACGCTGTTGACCAGGTCGCGTTTGGACTCCTGCATCTGCATAATGCGTTCCTCGATCGTGTCCTTGGCGATGAGCTTGTACACGGTCACGGTATGTTGCTGACCAATACGGTGTGCACGATCAGTTGCTTGGTCCTGCGCCGCCACGTTCCACCACGGGTCGTAGTGGATGACCACGTCGGCAGCCGTCAGGTTAAGGCCCACGCCGCCCGCCTTGAGTGAAATCAAAAAGACCGGAACCTCGCCCGCTTGGAACTGCGCGACCATCTTGGCGCGGCTCTCCTTAGACGAAGCGCCCGTGAGCTTAAGGAAGGCGATGTCCTCCTTGGCCAGGCGCTTACCGATAATATCGAGCATACCCGTAAACTGGCTGAACAACAGGATGCGATGTCCGCCGTCGAGTGCGCCGTGCACGAGCTCCATGCACGTATCGAGTTTGGCGCTCCCCGCCTTGTAATCCTCGTAGTGCAGACGCGGGTCGCAGCAGATCTGGCGCAACTTGGTGAGCTCGGCAAGCACCTTGAGCTTGTCTTTCTTAAACTCGGATGCCTCGCGGTGCTGCACCTGCTGGGCGATGCGGTCCTGGTTTGCCAGGTAAAGCTTGCGCTGCTCGCCGGCAAGCTGCGCCATGACAGTGTCCTCGATCTTCTCGGGCAGGTCTGCCACCACGTCTTCCTTGACGCGGCGCAGCACAAACGGCGACACGAGCGCCTGCAGGCGGGCGGCGCTGTCGCCCTCGGCGTGCTCGACTGGGCTTTCGAAGCGCTTGGCAAACGACTCGCGCGCGCCAAGTAAGCCCGGCATCAAAAAGTCGAAGATGCTCCAGAGCTCGGACAGGCGGTTTTCGATGGGCGTGCCCGTCAGGGCAAAGCGCACGCCGGCCGGCAGGCGCTTGGCGGCGCGCGCCACCTGCGTGAGCGGGTTTTTAATGTACTGGGCCTCATCGAGCACCACACGGGCAAAGTCCTGCTCGACGTACTCGTCGATATCGCGCCGCATAAGGTCATACGACGTCACGACCACGTTATGCTCGGCCACGCCGGCGATTTGCACGCGACGCTGCGCCTTGGCGCCCACGATGGCGCACACATCGAGCGACGGGGCAAAGCGCTCCAGCTCGGCAGTCCAGTTGTACACGAGCGAGGCCGGGCATACCACGAGCGTGGGCTTGATATCCCCCGCCTCCACGCGTGCCAGGATATGTGCGATCATCTGCAGCGTTTTGCCCAGGCCCATGTCGTCGGCCAGGATGCCGCCAAGGCCCAGGTGTTCGAGCGAGCCGAGCCACTGGTATCCGTCGACCTGGTAGCCGCGCAGTGTGGCCTTGAGCGAAACCGGCACCGTAAAGTCCATCTTGCCGAGCGTATCCAAGCGCTCGACGGTGCGGCGGAACGCGGCGTCACGATCGGCCTCGAGCGCGGGCGTGCGTGCGAGCATGCTATCGACGAACAGGGTACTCGACGCGGGAAGCGACACGCCGTCGAGCAGGTCGACGGCATCGACGCCCAGATCCTCGGCGAGGCCAAACGCGGCTCGAGCGCCCTCGTCCAGGCGAATGATGTCGCCGGACGTAAGGCGCGCAAACGTTTGATGGCGCTTGTAGGAGTCGAGGTAGATGGCAAGATCTGCCGCCGAAAGACCGCTCGCGCCCAGTTCAACATCGAGCAGGTTGCTCTTGACGGTGGCACGCACCGAAAGCTTGGGCGCAGGGCGCACCGAGATCTGGCGTAGGTGGTCGCTGAGCATGACCTCGCCCAGCTCGGACAGGGCAGACAGGCCCTCGGTCAGCAAGCAGAACAGGCTCTCGTCGTCGCGCTCCTCAAACGCCAGGCCGCCCTCGTAAAAGTCGAAATACAGGGCCGCCGTGTCCATAACGCGAAACTCTGCTATCTCGTCGCGCGGCGGCACGCCCGGGCGCTGTTCTTCGAAGGGGCTTCCCGGAGCACCCAGGCTAAAGAGATCTGTCGACCAGTCGCCGTAGGTAACCGTAATTTTGCAGGTCACAAGCCCATCGTCAACGCCGATCGCCATAGCAAAGCTCGGCTCGGGCGCCACGGTATCGAGCGCAGCGGGCGCGGTAAGGTCGGTGTAGTCGCGCAAAATGGGCAGCGCCATACGACAGAACTCCCCCACCTGGTCGACAGCGATATGGATCGGCGTGCGACAGGGCAGTAAGCGCGATAGGAACGGCGCCGCATGCTGGGCAAACGCTACATCAGCGCGGCGCGCACGGCGGGTGTCGACCAGATAGGCAACGTCGCCCGAAGCAAAGCAGTATGCATCGGCCGGCAGGCGTAGATCGTAGCTGCCACCAGCCGCCGGCGCGATTTTGGCGGCAAGGAGCGGTGGGCGCTCAGACAGCGCCTCGTCCTCCCCTTCCGGAGGCATCTCAACCGCCACGTCATAGGTGCGATGCGTCGTCGTCCCCCGCGACCAGGCGGGCTCAAAAGAGATGGTCTGGCCGCGCAACAGGTCCAGCACATATACGATGCTATGCTCGGACAGCGGCAACTGACGCTCGGCGACAAAACCACTGCGGGCAAAGTCGTACGACGCCGAACGCGAGCTTGTGATGTCATCGAGATAGGCAACTGTCGTCACGACAAGGTTGAGCAGCTTTGTCGACACGTCTTCGAAGGCTTCGGGCGTATGGACAAACGTGAGCTTCTTGCCGTACGAGAAGGTGCCGCCGCGCACGTAGGCATCGGCCATGCCGTCGATGTCCTTGACCACGTAGGAGACCGATCCACAGCGAATGCGAAGCTCGAGCGCCCAGCTAAAGCGGTCGGCAAACAGTGGATTGTAATACGGCACCAGCGAGGGCTCCAACACCGCCTTGGGGGCATCGGGATCCACACTGCCGGCGAGCTTGCGGCGCATGCTCGCCAGCTCATCCATGCGCGCGTCCGAAAGATCGGAGAGCGCCGCCATGAGGCTGGGACTCGTGGGGACGGGCGCCGGAAAGGGAAAGTTGGGATTGACGGCCGGCGCTTTGGGCGCGGTGCGCGCGGGCTGTTTCGGCTGCGCCGTAAACGTGCGGACCGGCGTGCGCAAACCTTCGACGGGCTCGGCGCCGCTGGCATCCAAATACGCCAGAGCCGTGGCAATAGCGTGCTTGCACATGCCGGGGTAGCGATAGGCAGCGGGGCAATCGCAGTCGTAGTCGATCACCTCGTGCTCGTCCATGTCGAGCGCCACGTGCGTCTTGTACAGGTCGCCGCGCGAACCGCGCACCGAGCCCTCAACCGTCACGTTTTTGGAGAAGCGCGAGCCGCTGTCCTCGATCGACAGCACGGCGCCGTTGAGCATGAGCGAACGCCCCTTCATAAAGGTGCCGCTCAGCGCCGCCTCTTTCCGGAGCGCCTGCACAAACGTCCCCTGCGCCATCACTTCCTCCAATCTCACCCGGGGTAGCTTAGATAACCGTCACACGGCCTTGGTTGCCGACGATGGCCTTTGCCTCTGCCAGCAGCGGAATCGAGCGTGCGTTGACCTTGGCCGGCACCTCGGCACGCAGCACGCGCCCGTCCACCTGCTCGATAAAGATCTCCACGCGGTCGCCGCCCGGGTTGGCGGTAAGCACCGTGGCAAGACGCGCCATATTGCCCTGGCTAAAGCGGCTGTTGGGCACCATGACCTCAAACACCTTGGGTTTGTTGTTCTCTTCGTTAAGCTCCAGCGGCACGATCTCCTGCGCGATGATCTGGTCGCCGCGGTCCGAGCGCTCGAGCTTGCCCTTAATGCGCACAAACGCATCGGACAGCTGCGCGCCGGTCTCGGGATCGACCTCGCCGTACAGGTACCCCTCGGCCTCCTTGTAGGTCTTGGGGAACACCACGACCGTGGCCTCGCCTTCCATGTCCTCGAGCTGCACAATACCCATGGGGTCGCCGTTTTTGGTCACGCGCTTGGATACGCTCGAGACCATACCGGCCCACCACAGCGCCTTGCCCTCGGGAATCTCCTGGTTGATGGTACCGCCCGTGGGGTTTTGCACCTCGTAGCCGGTGTCGATCTGCGAGAACGAGAAGTCGCGCGCTTTGCTGAGCGCATACTCAAACGGGCGCAGCGGGTGGTCCGAGACGTAGATGCCCAGAACCTCCTTCTCCTGGCTCAGCTTAAGGTGGCGGTCCCACTCCTGGCCGTCCGGATCGGGCACGCTCACCTCAAAGCCCGAGCCCTCGACATCGCCGAACATGTCGAAGAAGGACGTCTGGCCGCTCGCACGATCCTTTTGGCGCTTCACGGCGGCATCGATGATGTTCTCGGGGTTGTTCTTATCCACAAAGTGCATCATCTGGCGGCGCGGATACCCCGTGGAGTCGAAGGCGCCTGCCTTGATGAGCGATTCAATCACGCGACGATTGGCCTGGCTCGAGTCCACGCGCTCGACAAAGTCGTGCAGCGTCTTAAACGGGCCGCCCGCCTCGCGCTCGGCGATAATCGCCTGCGCCACGCCGGTGCCCACGCCGCGGATGCCGGCCAAACCAAAGCGCACGCCCTCCTTGGTAGCCGTGAACTCGGTACCGGACTCGTTGACATCTGGCGACAGCACGGGGATGCCGTCGTGACGGCACGCCGAGACGTAGTGCACGATCTTGTCGGTCTTGCCCGTATAGGACGTCAGAACGGCCGCCATGTACTCGTGCGGATAGTGCGCCTTGAGCCACGCCGTCTGCATAACCAGGATGGCGTAGCCGGCGGAGTGCGACTTGTTAAAAGCGTAAGATGCGAACTCGAGAACATCGTCCCAAATCTTCTGGGCGACCTCGCGCGTGTAGTTGTTCTTGATAGCGCCGTTCATCCAGTGGTCGTAGGTGGTCTCGTCCGAGCCATCCTCCCAGTGGAGCACCGTCGACGTGAGCAGCTTGATCTTCTTCTTAGCCACGGGTTTACGGATACGCGAGTCCGATTCGCCCTTGGAGAAGCCGCACATCTCGACGGAGATGAGCATAACCTGCTCCTGGTAGACCATGGTGCCGTAGGTTTCGCCCAGGATGTCGTCCAGACGGTCGTCGTAGGAGACGGCCGGCTCCTTGCCGTTCATACGGTTGATGTAAGACGAGACCATGCCGGCGCCCAGCGGGCCCGGGCGGTATAGAGCGATCAATGCCACGACGTGCTTGTACTCGGTAGGCTTCATGTTCTTGATCGTGGCCGTCATGCCGGCGGACTCGACCTGGAAGACGCCGGCGGTGTGACCGGAGCCCATGAGCTTAAAGATCTCGGGGTCGTCAAAGGGAATCTCTTCCTCTTTGATGTCGATGCCGAAGTTCTTCTTGATATTTGCCTTGGCCTTGGAGATAACCGTCAGCGTGCGCAGGCCCAGGAAGTCCATCTTGAGCAGGCCCATGTCGGCAACGGTATGGCCCTCGTACTGGGTAATCTCGACGCCGCCCTTGGTGTCGAGCTTGGTGGGCACGTGCTCGTTGACGGGGTCGCGGCAGATCAGAACGGCGCACGCGTGCACGCCCTCGCCACGGGTGAGACCCTCAATCGAGAGCGCCGTGTCGATGATGCGGCGGGCGTCGTCATCCTTTTTATAGGCCTCGGCAAAGTCGGGGTTAAACAGATCCTCTTTGCCGGGTTGTTTTTCGAGTACCTGCTTGAGCTTGACCTTGGGGTCGCTCGAGACCATCTTGGACAGGCGCTGGCCCATGTAGACCGGATAGTCCAGAACGCGCGCGGCATCGTTGATGGCCTGCTTGGCCTTGATGGTCGAGTAGGTGATAACGTGGGTGACCTTCTCGGGGCCGTAAAGCTGGCGAACGTGCTCCACGACCTCGAGGCGCCGCTCATCGTCGAAGTCCATATCGATATCGGGCATCTCGGTACGCTGCGGGGACAGGAACCTCTCGAACATCAGGCCGTTCTCGAGCGGGTCGAACGCGGTGATGTTCATGGCGTAGGCGACGATAGCGCCGGCGGCCGAGCCACGGCCGGGGCCGACGCCGATGCCGTTGTCCTTGGCCCATTGCACGTACTCGGCAACGATCAAAAAGTAGGCGGCAAAGCCCTTGTCGCAGATGACCTTGTATTCGTACTCAAAGCGCTCTTTGATGTTGACGCCACCGATCTCGCGCGTGGCCCAATCGTCGCCATAGTGCTGGCGCAGGCCCTTCTCGCACTCGCGGCGGAACTGGCTCTCGTGCGTCTCGCCGGGGTCGAGCAACGGGAAGCGCGGCAGGATGATGGAGTCCCAGTCCAGCTCAACGTAGCACTTGTCGGCGATCTCGAGCGTGTTGTCGCAGGCCTCGGGGCAATACGGGAACATCGCCCGCATCTCCTCCTCGGTCTTCATGTAAAACTCCGAGCCGGTCATGCGCATGCGGTTGGGGTCGTCGACCTTGGCGTTCATGCCGATGCACATGATGACGTCCTGCACGGGCGCGTCCTCGCGGCGCAGGTAGTGGAAGTCGTTGGTGGCGATGACCTTGACGCCCACCTGCTTGGCGATATCGATGAGCGTGCGGTCCATCTGCTCGTCGGTCAGGCCGTTATCGGTGGTAATGCCGTGTTCCTGGATCTCGATATAAAAGTCGCCGGGGTCGAAGGTATCGCGGAAGGTCTCGGCCCACTTGATGGCGCCCTCCATGTCACCGCGGTCGATGTACTTGGGGATGATGCCCGCGATGCAGGCGCTGGTGCAGATCATGCCCTTGGCGTGGCGGCGCAGGTTGTCGAGCGTCACGCGCGGCTTGTAGTAAAAGCCCTGCACGGCGGCCTCGGAAACTGTCTGCATCAGGTTGACGTAGCCCTCCTGGTCCTTGGCCAGAAGGATCATGTGGTAAAGCTCGGGCTTATGGTCGCGGGCGAGTGTCTCGTCCGGCGTAAAGTAGACCTCGCAGCCAAAGATGGGCTTGATGACCAGGGGCGGTTTGAGCTCGTCGATGTTGCCCTTCTCGTCCCACATGGCCATGTCTTTGACGTACTGGGCATGCTCGCGCGGGTTTGCCTCGGGGTCGGGCTCCACCAGCTCGTCGCGGCGGTCCTTTTCCAAGAAGGCCTTGTCGTGGCTCCAGGTTTTGTACTCGGGCGTGTTGTGATTGACGGCGTCGCAGGCCAGCGCCAGGTCGGGCACGCCATACATGTAGCCGTGGTCGGTAATGGCCACGGCGGGCATGCCAAGTTCAACGGCACGATTGACCATATCCTGGATACGGGTTGCGCCGTCGAGCATGGAGAAAACAGTGTGATTGTGCAGATGGACGAATGCCATGTGATGAGCTCCGATGCGGGTTCGTGTTCTGACTGAACGATTTTACCGCACGGCACGGACAGCACCCGAACCTAGCCAAACCAACACGGCTCCTATTGAGTTGCGATGAAATACGGACTGTTTGGCGGCTTTTTTGGCCAAAACAGTCCGTATTCCACCGCAGGTTGTTGAGGGTTAGAGGTTGTAGGTGACCACCTGGGGCTCGCAGGGGTTGGCGGGATCGGCCTGCTCCACGCGGACGAACTTGACGGTCACGGCCTCAAAGCCCGCCTTGTGCAGAACATCAGCGTAGACGCGCGCCTGCAGGGCGTGCTTTTCCTGCAGCTGATCCGGCGTCTCGTCCGGTGTGCCGCCCGTCTTGTAGTCGATGACCAGCGCGCGCGACGGATCGGCCGGGTCGGTTGCCAAAGCGTCGATGGCGCCCTCGGCATATGCACCGTAGCGGGCAATGTCCTTGTCCTCACAGCCCAGCGAAAAGAACGGCACCTCGGCGCGAACGCACGGCCACGCGAGCAGGTCGGCACGAACAGCCGACTTGAGCCAGCGGTCCAGGGCAACGTCGAAGCGTTCGCGCTGCTCCGGCGTCAGGCGCCACAAGCGTGCCAGCGCATCGGCGCGCGCAGCGGGCAACACGTCGGCACCCATCTCGATCAGCCACTGGCAGGCAGCATGGAACGCCGAGCCCAGCGCCATGGGGTTGCCGGCGGGCTCAACGGCGGCCACGTCTGCATCCGTCATCTCGGAACCATCCGACTCCGCATCATCGCCGGCCTCGTCCATGGGCACGTGTGCCTCGGCGGCACGGTCCTCGGACTCGGCATGCAGCGCCGCGGCAATTGACGAGTAGCTGTACGAATCGCGCGCCGGATACGGGTAGGTGCCCATGCGCACGCCCACCGCCTGGGGATACACGAGCTCAAACGCATCGGGCTCGGCGTCGGCAGGACCGGGCACAGTTGAGTGCGCAGCATTATCGGCGGCATCGGCATCGCCGCGGACAAGCCTGCCCTCGGCATCCAGAGAAGCATTGGCCTCAAACGACTGCTCGCCAAAGGAAAAGTCCGCGAGCGAAATGAGCTCGTAGTCGCCCGGCTGGGAGTTGTCGAACACCAGGCGGTCGGCATCGAGCTGCGGCATGTCCAGGGCATCCGTCGGCAAAATGCGTCGCAGCACGTCGTAGGTCAGATCGGTCTCGGCGTCGAAGGTCGGCGCGCACACCTTGCCGCGGCTCACGCCGGCATCCATCGCCAAAATGACCAACTCGCGCGCTCGCGTCATGGCGACATAGAGCAGACGAGCCCGCTCCTCGAGCGAAAGCTGCAGGTCGGCGTTGCGCAGGCGGGCAAACGCCTCGGCGGGAGAGCCCGTCGCGCAGACGTCCTCCATAAGCTCCGGCGGCAGCCACAGCGACGTGCCCTTGCCCTTAAACGCGTGTTCAAACTGCTTTTTGACGTCATCGCCCTTCACGAAGGTCCCGTCGGCAAGCTTAACGCCATCGAAACGAGCCGGCAGCGCCACGACTTGCGCCCCACCGTCGACGCGACCCATCTGCGCCGCACCCGAGGACTTACGCACGCCAAAGCACTCGGCGACCGCCACGACCGGATACTCCAGACCCTTGGACGCATGCACGGTCATGATGCGTACCGCGCCGTCACCCTCCTCGTTGAGCGCGCCCGGGGCCTCCTTGCCCGCCAAGAAGCGGTCGAAGGCGAGCGCAATGGAGCGCGGCGAGTTGCCGAACTCGGCCTCCGCCTCGGCCACGGCGTCGAGAGCCTTGAGCACGTTGGCGGCAATGGCCTTGCCCTCGGGACCGCGCTGCGCCAGGCGCACGAACCAGCCGGAGGCATTGACCGCGTCGCGCGCGACGGCGGCGAACGAATCGCGCCCCACGCGACGAAGTGCGTAGCGTAGCACCTCGCGGGCGCGCGTCACGAGCGGCAAGCCCTGCAAGCCCGGCACGTCGAAATCGCTCATGATGCCCGCGTCGATATTCCGGCGCGAGGTCTCACCCGTCTCGCTATCGAGCTTGGTCGCCAGCGCCAGGAACTCCTGGGCGCCGAGCGCAAACATCGGCGAGGCCAGCAGCGGCATAAGGCCCTGCGCCGTATCGGCCGGATTGGCAAGCGCGCACACCAGGGCGCGCACCGTCTGCACCTCGGCTGCTTGGGCAAAGACCGAGCCGCCCGCGATGACGCAGTCGAGCCCCTGGTCGCGGAAGGCCTGCGCATAGACATCGGCGTTGGTCATGCGACCCAGCAGCAGGACCATGCTGCCCTGGGGCTGTTCTTTATCGGCAAGCGCGCGGAAACGCTCGGCAATCGCACGAGCTTTCGCCTGCGTTCGCTCCTGCGTGCTGCCACCGGCAACGAAGACCGCCTGGCGGCGCGAAGCCTTTGCCTTGAGCTTGTCCTCGCGATCGTCACTCGGCTCAAGATCCAAGAACCCCTGCATCAAACCACCAGTATCGCCGTCAAAGACGCGCGCCACATAGCGCAGCACCTCATCGTGGCTGCGGAAGTTGCGCACGAGCTTGACGAGCTCGCCGGCGGGGACATCGGAGACGGCAGCCGTCTCGGGCGCAGCAGAGGAGCCCACCTTGCGCTCCTGGCGACGGAATACCTCGACCTCGGCGCCACGGAAGCGGTAGATCGACTGCTGCGCATCGCCCACGGTGCACAGCGCGCGCTCCCCCGCGCCCGTCAGATAGCGAATCAGATCGACCTGCATCTGGTCGGTATCTTGGAACTCGTCAATCATGACCATCTTAAAGCGGCCCTCGTAGGCGGCTCGGATGGCGGGATAATCGCGCAGCGCCTCGTATGCCATGCGCAACAGATCGTTATTGTCGAGTGCGGACTGGTCAGCCTTGAGCGCACGGTACTCCGTCTCTACGGCACGGGCAAGCCCCGTCAGCGCATCAAGTGCCGGGTCACCGCAAGCCAGCACAATATTGACGAACGTGTCGGCAGCCTCTGCCTTGAGAAGCTCGACATTCTCCTTTGGGAACATCTTACTCGCCCGAGGCATGCTGCATGACATCATGAGCCGCGCCACATCCGCCATGGTCTTGCCGCTCGCCTCGAACGCGTCGATGGCCTCGAGCGCCACCTGCGCTTTCTCGGTCGTGGCCTTGCTTGCGCCCAGCGCCGCACGATAGGCATCGGCAAGCGCCGAGGTGTCGGCCTGGCCACGCGCCACGCACACATCGTCCATCCCGCCCGGCAGCTGGCTCGAGAGCTCCAGCAGGTCGCGCACCAGGCCTTTGATGGTGGTACCGGCGCCAAACTGCCCGCCCTCGCCCGCCATGGGATACCAAGCGTAGAGGGCCTTGAGCGAAGCGGCGAGCTCGGACGCGGCATCGGGCGCCGTCGCGCGCCCCAGCACATGCTCAACAGCCTGATCCATAAGCTCATCGGTATCGGTAAGCACCGTGAACTCGGGGTCGATGCCCAGCTCCAGCGCATGCGCGCGCAGGATGCGCGAGCACATGCCGTGAATGGTCGAAATCCAAGCGTCGTCGACCGTCAGGGCCTCCTCGTCCATCCCCTCGTCGATAAGCGCACGGCGCACGCGGTCGCGAATCTCGGCCGCAGCGTCTTTGGTAAAGGTAATGGCGAGCACTTGGTCCAGATGCTCGACAAACGGACCGGATTCGGGCGAGAGCGCGTAGACGATGCGGCGCGTAAGGGTAAAGGTCTTGCCCGAACCGGCGCCCGCCGAGACAAACAGCGGGCGGTCGAGCGTTTTGACGACTTGCAGCTGTTGCGGCATCAAAGTCGAAAGATCCATGGTCTACACGTCCCTCCTTACAAACGTTCCTTCGTGGTTATACGAGCAGCGCGCATGCGCGGCCTGCGCCGACGTCGGATCGACAGCGGCGACGTCGCCCGCCTCGAGTTCGCGCAAGCGCTCGGCGATGCCGGCCTCCACGCGGTCGAGCAGCGCATCGAAGTCCATGTTGCCGCCCTCGCCCGGAAAGCCCTTCTTAAGGCCCGGAATGCGGCCGTCACCGCGCTCTTCCTCGAGCAGCTCGGCGCTCGCGGCACCGCGCAACGCCGGCTTGCCGCCCTTGGTCGAAAAGTAGAGCGCCGCGCGGGTGTCCAAATCCAGCGCCCGGCGCATGGCCTGCGCGTAGATGAGTGTCTGGGTATGGGGCGGTAGCCAGCGCGGATCATCGATGGGGGCCTCACCCGACTCCTCGTCGCGAACCGTGGGGTCGGCGAGCTTAAACTCCTCGACACCCGAACGATGCTTGTAGTCGATTACCACGGCGCGATTCTCGGCATCCACATCCACGCGGTCGATGCGCCCGCCGAGCGGCCAGCCGGCATACTCAACTTTAAGATCGTTAAAGGCAAACTCCAGATAGCGCGGAGCAAAGGGGGCAAGCGCCTCGGACTCGTAGGCAAGCACGCCCTCCAGCTGCGGCAAAATCTCGGCCACCTGCCGCTCCTCCACCGGGGAGAGCGGCACAAGCGGGCCCTCCGTGCCTCGCTTGCCGGCGTGCTCGGCCAACGTCTCGTCAAAGATCTCGCGCAGCAGCTCCTGAGCGCGCGGCAGATTCTCGGGCGTCACGCGCTCCATGCCCTCCTGGGGCAGACGGGCATGCAAGTGTTCCAGCACGTCGTGGACAAAGTTGCCCTTCTCCATATTGCCAAAGCCAGCGTCGATCGACTGGGGCTTCACGCGGTACGAGACGAACCAGCATAGCGGGCAGGTCGAATAGGCCTCGATCTGCGAGGCAGACGTCAGGCGCGGCACCAGCGGCGCATCCTCGCCCTCGCCATCGCGACGACGCAGGACCAAATACGGAATGGCTTCATCGCTCAGATGCTGAGGAGCTTCGCAGGTCACGCGCTCGCGCCTAAGACCTTCGCCTGCCGCGGGATCGAAGTCCCTTACGATATCGCCCTCACCCACGCACTTCGCCTTGTCGGCGCCAACGGCCTTAGCGTCGTCAGCGGCCTTGTCGGCGTCAGCGGCCTTAGCATCGTTAGCGGCCTCGGCATGCGCCCGCAACTCGGTCCACACGGCCGCCGGATAGCACTCGCGCGCCTGACGATCGTGGGTCACACGGGCGAGCGTAACCGGACCACGCGACGCTTGTATCGCGCGGCCAAAGCGTGCGCGCAGCAAGGCCGCAGGCTCAAGCGTCACACCGCTGCGATCTAACTCTGCCGTCAGCGTTGCCAGCGGGCCCTCCTCATGTGAGAGCGGATAACTGTCCAGGTCGACGTCGGCAAACAGCACGGCATCGTAGCTGCCGGGGCGCAGGGCCGCCGCATCGGCAAGCGAAGCAAAGCGAACCTGGGCGCGTGGCGCACGGTCAACCTCGTAGGTCTCGCAATCGTAGGCGGCGCTACGCTTGTCCACCTTGGTGCGAATGTCATCGAGCACGGGCACGGTCGCGGCCTGCGACACGTCGAGCGCGCGAGCATCGTTCATAAGGATGTCGATCCCGTGGCGCAGCAGGGCCACCTCCGCCTGGCGACGGGCCTGACCGTCGAGACCACCAAGCGCGCGATCGGGCAGTGCCTCGGCAACGGCAAGCATGGCCTTGAGCGCCGTCACGGGCTTGTCGCGCCACAGCGCCTGGAACACGTCCGAGACCACGCACGGCACGTTCTTAAACCAGTTCTCGTCGCTCGCCGCTTTACGCGCGCCCCTCACCTGGCCCTGCACGCTCTGCAGCAGGCTCTTGACGCCCGCAGTGGTCTTGCTGCGCGACAGTCGCATGTTCTTATCGAAGGTTCGCGCGCTGGCGGCATCGGCGCCCGAAAGCGGACTGTAGATCCAGTCAGTAAGCTCCGGGGCGGGCCACCACTCGGTCTTGGAGGCGGTGCCCTCGTCGGCGGCCTTCATGCGCTCGATCAGATTGGCGAGCGCCGTGAACTGCCTGCCCGCAATGGATTGGGAAAACGCCGTGAACTCGGCCGTCTCGGCAGCAACGTGGCGCACCGCCAAACGGGCAGCGAGTTCGCCGAACAGCTGGGGTGCCCGGGCGGAAACCACGAGCACGCGCGTGGGGTCGGAGTTTGTCGCGGCGCCGTCGCGCGACACGGACTCATCACATGCCGTGACCAGGTTCTCAAGAGCATCCACATAAGCGCGGGCGCGGGCGTGAGGGCCGGCAACCTCTACAAAGGTAGGCTGAGCAGCGGACTTGGAGGCAGTCTGGGGCGCGGCGGCGCCCTCCCCCAGCGGCGCGATCTCAAACAGCACACCGCGGACATCAAATGCCGCGGCAAGCTCCTCGCGCATCGCCGCTTGCTCGCGGGCAAGCAGCACGACAACCTCTCCCCCGTTGTTTGCCACGGCGGACAGCAGCTCGAGCAGGCTATACGTAAATGACGTGACGCCGCGCACGCAAACGGCGCGGGCGCACCCCGGCAGGTTGTCGGCCAAAGCGCCGGCCATAATGTCAGCCGCCTCGCAGGGCTCGACCATATCTCGACGGTCCAAACCGCGCGCATAGGCGCACAAAAGTTCAAACACGCGAGCCTCGGCGTCGCTTCTGGGCTTGGGCTTGCAAACGTTGTCGCAGCAACGCTCGGCACCTGTCCCTGCCACACCCGGCAGCACATCGCGAGCCATACGCGCGAGCATACGCACCGTGCCCTGGCTGCGCGAAAGCGGCTGCAGGTCGGCGTCGTCGAGGCGCGCTACCATGTCCGAAAACAGCATCTGGCGCTGCAGGTTGTCGACGAAACCGCGCCCGTCGCCCAAAAGCTCCCAAAGCGAGCGAAGCCACGATGTAGGCGTCTTGTAGTCAATACCCAGCGAAACGCCGGCTTCCGCCGCATCATGACGGCACAGGTCGAGCTCGGCAAACGTTGGCGCCAGCAGCACGGCACGCCCGTGGCGGGCAATAAGGTCGGCAAGCAGCGCCGCCTCGGCATCGCTCAAATCCGCGCCGGCGTTGGTGGTATAGATTCGAACAGGCATGGTCCTCCACTCAAACCGTTCGCAATATTCAATGCTTCCATCCTACCCGCCCGCGCGGACAGATTTGCCCCACGCCAACAGATTTGACCCCTTGGAGACAGAGGAAAATGGATCACCGAGGAGGTCAGTCTAACCCAGTGATCCGTTTTCCTCCGTCCCCAAAGGATCAAAAAACCGCCCCCGAAGGGACGGTTCTGCGCAATTCGTTTGTTGCCGCTGGCCTACTCGCCATCCTCCAGTTTGATGAGGATCTTGCGATAGCCGCCGTACTCGCCGTTGAGTGCCTTTGAAACGCGGCTCACCGTAGTGGACGAAGCGCCGGTGCGGGCCTGAACCTCAACATAAG
>JAHYYI010000020.1:0-14771 GCA_019425045.1 Collinsella sp. | reverse complement strand
ACGCGGCTCACCGTAGTGGACGAAGCGCCGGTGCGGGCCTGAACCTCAACATAAGGCTCGCCCTCATCCAGATAACGCGCAACCTGCAGACGCTGCGATAGATCGCAGATCTCGCGCGGCGTGCAGATATCGGTCAAAAACGCTTGGATATCCTTCTCGTCATCCAAAAGACTAAATGCGTGGACCAGCTGCTTGACATCAGGCTTGTCAAACATGTTCTCGATATTCATCGATCACCGCCAAACCCGCCAAAAGGCATCGAAGTTGATACTGACATCGGGCATCGTTCGCCCGTTCTATGCAATAGGGCAACGCCTGTGGCTTTTGCCCGTAGCAGTTTAGCACACCACCAAACTAAAGCGACAAAACTCTCTGCCAGCGGCGCGTTTTCTAGGACGAACGCCGTTTTGAAACCGAATGCGCACGTAAGCTCCACGAATATCTGAGACAATGGGCGGCCGAACAAGGCGGCACACCCGAGCGGCCGTCCAAGCTGCCGCAGCAAACCGCTTCACGCGACACCGACGCACCCTGCGCAAGAAAGGATTCACACCATGCGCTTTATGCTTAACTGGCTCTTTACCTCGATCGCCATCGCGATTGCCACGTTCCTCGTCCCCGGCATCCAGCCCTTCGGTTTTGCCGAGGCCTGGGTCTGTTTCGCCTTCGTGGGACTGTTCCTGAACATCGTCGATTCGCTCGTCAAGCCGTTCCTGACGGTTATCTCGCTGCCGCTCACGATCATTACGCTGGGTATTTTTCAGCTCGTAGTCAACAGCTTTATGCTCGAGCTGGCCAGCTATCTGTCGGTCAATCTGCTGGGCGCGGGCATCTCCATCGCCAGCTTTGGATCGGCCTTTATGGGCAGCATCCTGGTGTCCATCATGCGCAGCATCCTCGACAGCATCGCCGAGGGCTAAAACGGCCATTCCGGCCGCGCCCGTCTCAACAGCCCAAAACGAAGGCCGCCCATCACAAAAATGGGCGGCCTTCTTATTTGCCAAGTCTCAAAGGGCGAGAGAATCTGCCATTTCCACCCCGTCCCCAAATGGCAGGTGGGCTAGATCACGTAGTCGTAGCCTTCGTTGGGAGCGACAAGTTGATCGAGCGTCACACCGTCGAGGTAGTCGTTGATAAGCTTGTCCAGGTTCTTCCACACGTCGAGCGTGGGGCACTCGTCAGAGCGCGAACAACCCTTGCAGTCGCCATCCAGGCAGGCGACCGGCGCCAGGCTGCCCTCGGTCAGGCGCAAGATCTCGCCCACCGTGTACTGCTCGGGCGGGCGCGTGAGCACATAGCCGCCGCCCTTGCCGCGCATGCCCGAGAGCATGTTGGCGCGCACGAGCGTAGCCAGAATATTCTCGAGGTACTTCTCCGAAATACCCTGACGCGCCGCAATCTCTTTAAGCGGGATACGGCCTGTCGCCTGGTGCTCGGCCAGGTCGACCATAACGCGCAGGGCATATCTGCCCTTTGTGGAAACCAACATATATATAGCTGCC
This sequence comes from Collinsella sp., assembly GCA_019425045.1. Classification (GTDB taxonomy): domain Bacteria; phylum Actinomycetota; class Coriobacteriia; order Coriobacteriales; family Coriobacteriaceae; genus Collinsella. The sequence goes on along the minus strand of JAHYYI010000020.1, from coordinate 13,269 downwards.
TTTCGGTCTTTTAATTCGTAGAAATTCTAGCCGAAAAATTGGTTTTGAAAATACCTATTCCCGTCAAGATGGTTAATCGACTCGTAATAATCTTCTATTTCCTATTGCGTTACTAGGCTTTGGTGTCTACTATGCTTGCCAACAGCAAAACGAACAACCTATAAGGTTTGTGGGTTTCGCTGCCACACACACCGTAAAACCACACGGTATCCAGTCATTTGAACACTTTGGAGGTTCACCATGAGCAATGTTTACACGTCCATCGATCAGCTTATCGGCCACACCCCGCTTCTGGAGCTCACCCACTTCGAGGCCGACGAGGACCTCAAGGCCCGTGTGCTCGTCAAATTGGAATACTTCAACCCCGCCGGGTCCGTCAAAGACCGCGTCGCCAAGAACATGATTGACGAGGCCGAGAAGGCCGGCAAGCTCGTGCGCGGTGGCGACTACACCATCATCGAGCCCACGAGTGGCAACACCGGCGTCGGCATCGCCTCGGTGGCGGCGGCCCGCGGCTACAAGGTGATCATCACTATGCCCGAGACCATGTCCGTCGAGCGCCGCAAGCTCATGCAGGCATACGGCGCACAGCTCGTGCTCACCGACGGCTCCAAAGGCATGAAGGGCGCCATCGCCAAGGCCGAGGAGCTGCAGAAGGAGACCCCCAACAGCATCATCGCCGGCCAGTTTGTGAACCCCGCCAACCCCGCCATCCACAAGGCCACGACCGGCCCCGAGATCTGGGACGACACCGACGGCAAGGTCGACATCTTCGTCGCCGGCGTTGGCACCGGCGGCACCGTGACCGGCGTGGGCGAGTTCCTCAAGGAGCAGAACCCCGAGATTCAGGTCGTCGCCGTCGAGCCCGCCACCTCCCCGGTGCTCTCTAAGGGCCAGGCCGGCCCGCACAAGATCCAGGGCATCGGCGCCGGCTTTGTGCCCGACGTCCTCGATACCCAGGTCTATGACGAGATCATCCCCGTCGAGAACGACGACGCCTTTGCCACCGGCCGCGCCGTGGGCCACAAGGAGGGCGTGCTCGTGGGCATTTCGTCCGGCGCCGCCGTGTGGGCCGCACTGCAGCTGGCCAAGCGCCCCGAGAACGAGGGCAAGACCATCGTGGCGCTGCTCGCCGACACCGGCGAGCGCTACCTGTCTACGGCGCTCTTCCAGGACTAGAGCTTCTCGTTCTTAGAACGAGTCCAAGGCACGCCGGTCTCCCCTCTCTTCTGGCAGCCTGAGCCCATCTCGTTCGGATGTCCCACGAGACGTCCGAACTTGCTACAATGTCTGCGGCGCGGAACCAGCCTCCCGCGCCGCTTTTCTTTTTTGGCCATATGCCACCAAGGAGAACCTCCCCATGCACAACAAGCGCGTGCTCGTCGCCATGAGCGGCGGCGTCGATTCCAGCGTGACCGCGTATCTGCTAAAAAGTCAGGGCTACGAATGTGTCGGCGCTACCATGCGCCTCACCTGCCCCGCACCCGACCCCACCACGGGCATGAGTAAGGTCGACCGCGACATCGCCGATGCAAAGGCCGTCGCCGAGCGCCTGGGGATACCCCATCACGTGCTCGACTTGCAGCAAACCTTCGACCGCAACGTGATCGAACGCTTTGTGAACGCCTACCAGGAGGGGCTGACGCCTAACCCGTGCATCATCTGCAACCGCCATATTAAGTTTGGCGCGCTGCTCGATGCGGCACTCAATATGGGCTGCGATTACATCGCCACGGGCCATTACGCCAAAACAAGCCAAGCGGCAGACGGCACCCGGCAGCTGCATCGCGGCGAGGACCCTAAAAAGGACCAAAGCTACTTTTTATATTCGCTTACGCAGGAGCGCCTGGCGCACACGATCTTTCCGCTGGCAGGCCTGGACAAGGAGCACGACGTGCGCCGCATTGCCGCCGAGCAGGGCTTTGCCAACGCCAAGAAGGCCGAAAGCGAGGACATCTGCTTTATCGCGGATGGCGACTATGCGGGCTATATCGAGCGTCGGTGCGGACATCCCGCTACACCGGGCGATATCGTATGGCGCGACGGCAGCGTGGTCGGGCGCCACAACGGCGCGCTGCGCTACACCATCGGCCAGCGCAAGGGCCTGGGTGTCGCGATGGCGCATCCCGTGTATGTGACGGGCGTCGACGCCGCCAACAACACCGTGCATCTGGGCGAGGCCGAGGACCTGACGGCCACAGCGCTCACAGCCAACGACTGGATCTGGAGCGCCCCTGCCGACCGCATGGAGGCAAAGCTCGATGCCGGCGGCATTCGCGTGGGCGCCAAGTACCGCTACCGTCAAAAGGACCAGGCGGCGACCCTTACACGTGGCGCCGACGGACAAATGCTGCTGACTTTTGATGAGCCGCAGCGAGCCATCGCCCCCGGCCAGGCCGTCGTCGTCTACCGCGGCGACGTCGTCCTGGGCGGGGGCACCGTGACCGGCGCACTTAAGTAGCCGCGGGTTTATCGCTGCACGTGTCGAAGTACCTCAACAGCGGCACCAACCTCGATTATGCGACGCTCGAGGCCGCGGCGGATGGCCTCGAGTCGACCCTCCGCCGTGGCCCATTCGCTCTGCGAAAGAATCTCGATCGCCTCATCAACAAATCCGTTGAGCCGCGATGAATCGAACCAATCGAGCGAATCCGCAAGCGCCAGCTGGACGGAAGGGTCGGGTCCAAACGGCTTGGCGGCAAACCCAAACTCTCCAGCTACGAGCACAGCGGTTGGCACGTTATACCACAGGCAGTTGCCGCTATCGAACAGCGGTGCATGCCTTATCTCCAAGGTATCGACATTGCGGATGATGCCGAAGTTTCGCCAATGGCGATCGCTGTTGGCCAAAAGGGCATCGCAAACGATCATCTGCGACATAGACCTTCTCACGGCAGCCTCGTCTGCTCCATGCTTACCAAGGAAGCGGCAGTACCGGTCGTACGTCGAGCTTCCTCGCTGACCGCCAAGGGCGTTCTTAACGTAAACGGCTGGAACGTATTCCTCGCGGCCATCAAGAAAGTCATCGCACAGACACACAGGGCCATCGAACATCCGCTCAACCGTATAAGGAACAAACTCGCCCTCCGACAGCAAGCGACGGTGCAGGGCCGTTGCAACCGCCTCGTTAAAGGGTCGCTGGTCATCCATGCCGCATCCTTTAGCCAAGACGCGAACGCCGCGGCGGATCACCCATGATTTAGGGAGCTCGCCCTCGGACGTGTTGTCGGGGTTTTTAAGGCCGATGCCCTCCAGCCAACCCGAACGCCCCTCGGGCGCAGACCGCTCAAAATCATTCTCGAAGTAATTGATGTTTTGCCATTTGAGTTCGTCGCAATCGGTCGGCCGCAGCCAATAGCAATCCGAAAGCGAGAGGCCCAGGCACTGAACCGGCACCTCAACGCCGCTGACAACCCCCAGCTCGCGGTAGCGCGAGATAAGCCCAGGGCGAACATCGGGCACCGACCGATGCCCCCACCACGCGTTGAGCTCCCGCTTATTCACCGTTGGAGAAAAGCTCGAACACGTGTCAAACGGCATTCGTTGCGTATCGAGGACCTCGGCGATTTCGAAGGGAAACTCGCGCGTCGGATCAAATGAGACATGCGCGACCTCATGGTCGGCCGACATCAGCGTAAACTTGCGCCCCACATCGGCTGCAGGACGGCGCCCTCGTTTGCGGACCTTTTGATAGGCGATCGCGGAATTATACTCAACCATCTTCCGTCCACCCACAGTATTGCATGCGAGCGTTCCGGATGCCGCCAGTTGCGATATGCGAGCCTTTGTGACGCCTAGTAGACGGGCGGCATCACCCATAGATAAGTATTCCGATGTATCCATGCGCCGCATCACCTCGTTAAGTATTTCACGCGTTAAAATAACTTATCTTATACAGGATAATACTAAACGGACTGAATTGAAAAAAGGCCCGAGCAATCGGGCCTTAGTGATTGCTCGACTGAGTTACGGACTGCCCCTTAGCGCTGAACGTAGGCGCGAACCAGCTCGTAGGTATTGCGCACACCGTCGATGTGGCTGCGCTCGTAGTTGTGGCTCGCGTACACGCCGGGGCCGATCAGACCATGGCGAATGTCGTAGCCGGCCGAGAGCGTGGCCTCGACGTCCGAACCGTAGTGCGGGTACACATCGATGGCGTAATCGAGCTCCAGCTCGCGCGCGATGTTGGACAGCGTGGTCACCAGGTCGTAGTTGTACGGACCGCCCGAATCCTTGGCGCAAATCGACACCATGCGCTCGGTGCAGCCCAAGTCGTCGCCCACGCAGCCCATGTCCACGCTGATCATCTCGCGCGTGTCGTCCGGCACAAAGGCACCGCCGTGGCCGACCTCCTCGTACACCGTAAAGAGCAGCGATACCTTGCGCGAAAGCGTCACCTCGCCGCCAGCAACGGCGCGGGCCAAACCCAGCAGAATCGACGCCGACAGCTTGTCGTCCAAGAAGCGGCTCTTGATGTAGCCGCTCTCCGTCACCGTGGTACGCGGATCCATAGCGATGATGTCGCCGGTCTGAATACCCAGCTCGAGCACATCGTCCTTGCTGTCAACGTTCTCGTCGAGCAGGATTTCCATGTTCTTCTCGATGGTCTTGACCGGCTCATCGGCCACATGCGCCGAAGGCTCGGTATTGAGGACCACACCCGTAAAGACTTTGCCATCGCGCGTGTAAACGGTGCAGTTCTCGCCATCGGCCGTAGACCACTGATGCCCGCCGAGCGTCGTGGGACGCAGGCGGCCATTGTCCTTGATGGAGCGCACCATAGCGCCCAGGGTGTCGACATGGCTCGCCAACACAAGCGGCTCACCCTCGCCACCAAGCTCAACGAGCACGTTGCCCTTATTAGAACGTTCAGGCCCAAACCCCATATCGCGCAGGGTCTCCATCAGATAATCAGTCGCCGCACGGGTATAGCCGGTAGGCGAAGCAATAGAAGTCAGCGCCTTCAACTGGTCAGTAATATAGGAGAGCGTAGAATCCGTCTTGGACACCAAAGTCACCCTTTCATATCGAATTAAACCCACAGCAACAATACCACCGCGAACCATCTTTTTACCTAGCGAGATGACCCATCGAGCTCCCCAGAACTGCGCCCGCCACGATAACGAGCCGGCGGGCCCCTGCCCGTTAGCCCCACAATCTTTCCGCAGGACGGAGGAAGCCCCCGCCGCACGAAGTGCGCAGCGGGGGCTTCCGACATGTCCGAGGACGATTGTGGGGCTAACGGGCGGGGCCCGCCGAACCAGGTTAAGCAGCCGGGCAGATCTTCTTGAAGAGCTCGATAACGTCGTCGAGCGTCGCCTCGCGCGGGTTACCCGGGAAGCAGGCGTCGGCCATGGCGTCCTTGGCCAGGACCTCGATCTCGTCAGCCTTCATGGCCTCGCAGACGTGCGGGATGTTCACGTCGGCGGAGAGCTGCTTAACGGCGGCGATGGCGGCATCGGCGGCCTCGTCGGTGCTCATGCCCGTGGTGTCAACGCCCATGGCGACGGCGACCTTGGCCAGGCGCTCGGCACAAACCGGCTTGTTGAACTCCATGGCGATCGGCAGCAGCATGGCGCAGGCGACACCGTGCGGGGTATCGTAGTGAGCGGACAGGGTGTGAGCCATGGCGTGGTCGATACCCAGGCCGACATTGGAGAAGCCCATGCCGGCGACATACTGGCCAAGAGCCATGCCCTCGCGGCCGGAGCCGGGCTGACCGGACTTGGCCTCGGCAACGGAGTCGCGCAGGTTCTCGCTGATCAGCTTAATAGCCTCAAAGTGGAACATGTCGGAAAGCTCCCAAGCGCCCTTGGTGGTGTAGCCCTCGATGGCGTGGGTCAGAGCGTCCATGCCAGTAGAGGCGGTCAGGCCGGCGGGCATGGAAGCCATCATATCGGGGTCGACGACGGCGACCTCGGGGGCGTCGTTGGTGTCGACGCACACGAACTTGCGGACCTTCTCGGGGTCGGTGATGACGTAGTTGATGGTCACCTCAGCAGCGGTACCGGCGGTCGTCGGCACGGCGATGGTGAACACGGCGTGGTTCTTAGTGGGAGCAACGCCCTCGAGGCTGCGGACATCGGCGAACTCGGGGTTGTTGATGATGATGCCGATAGCCTTGGCGGTATCCATGGAGGAGCCGCCGCCGATGGTCACGATAGCGTCAGCCTCGGCGGCCTTAAAGGCCTCGACGCCGTCCTTGACGTTCTGGATGGTGGGGTTGGGCTTGATCTCGGAGTAGAGGCTCCAAGCGATGCCGGCGGCGCCGAGCTCGTCGGTCACCTTAGCGGTAACGCCAAACTTGACCAGATCGGGGTCGGAGCAGACGAAGATCTTCTTGTAGCCGCGACGCTGGAGCTCGCCGGGGATCTCCTTGATGGCGCCGGAACCATGATAAGAGATGGTGTTGAGAACGAAACGATTAGCCATTGATAGCCTCCCATCGTGTGCGGGGCATCCATTACGCCCCGCGCTATAAGTCCCATCCTAACGCTTTTGAAACAAAAAACGCGTGAAAACATCAAAAGTGTTAAAGCGTTTCAACAGAATAACGGAGCCCTAGTTCTTCCCTCCCGACAGCAGCGAAGGCTAGATTATAGGAGCAATCGCCCAAAGAATGCGACCGACTCAGTCTATAAATTGTTTCTGTTTTAGCAATATATGTTTGACAATACGTTTATAAAAAGATACTTTGTAGTGAATAACATGCATGCAGCAAATAACGTCATTCATTTTGTTAGAAATTGCCCATGCGGTTATTGCAGCTGCATCTACTGCAACGTACAGCGTAATTCTCCGCACGAAGCAGAAGACGGTTCCAATTCGATCGAGGCGATGACGCATGGTGGCTAGTGGTCCTAAATCGAGCAAGACGGCTACAAACGAATATCGAATCTCAATTGAAGGTAACCCTTATCCGCATACCCTGGCTCTCATCAACCCAGCGGGAGACAGCCTCAACATCAAAAGACATGGGTTCACGGGTCCACTAGGACAACTATTGAGTCTTAAATACACCGTTTATGACGATACAAATGAAAAGCTCTTTACTGTCGTCGACGGTGGCTTTAGTAACATGCCCAGGGTTGCGCTCGTCATCGAACATAAGGAAGTTGCGGTGTTCGATTATGGCCTAAACAGACTTGAGATGAAGTGCATAACGAACATACCGAATTACTCAATAAAAGGTAACTTCCTTTTTGGAGATTACGATATATTCAGCCAACGGGAAGTGAGGGTATCTTCAGTTACCGTTCTTCAATGTGATAAACAATCGTGCTTTAGCATACAGGTTTTGGATAAAGCCGAATTAGCTGCCGCAATTGGCATACCCACAGCCATTGCCCTTCTTAGAGCTCGCATTGAAGAGCATCTCGAATAACTCGCAAATAGCAGTTGGTAGCAACGTTCAGGAGCTAGATAGTTTTTTCTGGCTCCTGAAACTGTATTACATAGTCTGCAAATTGTTCAAAACCATGTCCATGATCCGCAATGATGACGATACGCTCTTTCATCTCCTGTGCAACCACCGCCTTCAAAAAGGATATCGAAGCATTATCTAAATTGTTGCAAGGCTCATCCAAAATAATAATAGAATAGCTGCTCAGAAAGGCCCTACAAAGTAATAGAGAAGCCAGTTCTCCGCCAGACAAATTGTGTCCCCTAGTTCCAATGATGGGATTGGCTTCAAATAATTTATCGAGGCTAAAACCCTTCAAAAGATAGATGAGTTTTTCAGAGTCAATATCTACAAGACCATAGTAAAGAGCCTTCCTGAAAGTTCCCCCCATTATCAAATGTCTTTGCGGCATAGTTGCGCAGGGTAGCTGGATTAAAGTCAAGCCATCGAAAATGACAGTAGACTCATTAACACACAGTCTGCCGGCAACTGGCGACAATAATCCATTCAATACTTCCAGAAATGAAGATTTGCCACATGCATTAGGGCCGCTTACTAAAACCAGACAAGGTGCCTGTATCGTGCAATCTGGAATTGTTATCCTCTCATTAGTTTCGCTCGACGAAAACGAGAGACTGATTCCTTTCCAACTAATTCGATCAGCGTGATCGAAGCATATCAAATTAGGTTTTCCAGCTTCCAAAAGACGACGTAATTCCAAGACACGGCGCAACGACCTAAACGACGGCTGAAGCTGAGCCCAACAATTCAGAACAAGAGGAAAAGGAGAATAGCATAGAAGCACAAGTTGATAACTCTGCACCGCAATCCCGACCGTCAGCCCGCGCTTTAACACAAGGAAAATAAGCAGCAGAACTGAAAGCAAGCCAGTAATGATGTTGCCAGCGTTAACTATTTCAGTTGCCAATCTCGCAAAGACACTCTCCTCAACTCGAGAGTTCCTGCAGGCTTTAAGCATCTTTTTATAGCGAAGTAATTCCAAGTTAATTGAACGAGAAATTCGAATGTAAAGTCGACAATTTATTAGCTGGGCTAAATAAGCAGAACCCCTCGCCTGGGCCTCCAATGCCTTTTCGCTCTTAGTCGATAGCTTACTAAGAGCGAACGGATATAGAAGCGAAATAAACAATGCCGAAACACAAACAGGGATCAAAAGCAACAAAGAGATATTAGATAGCGCCACAAACGATGCCAAACCCGTCACTAGGCACGGAAGAAACGCAGTTGTAAATATTCCAATCATCGGCTGTAGGTTCCCAGCCTCTTCAATGCGCGATAACAGGTAGTCACTGTCTTTTGCTAAAACTAAGGGCCGCTCTAAAGCACGGCGGGCAAGCAATCTATAGAAGCAGTTAGCGCCATCGGAAGCCAATTGCTCCGCATATTTTGATCTGAACAGGTTTGTCACCAGCTCAACTGAGAGCAATACTGGCAGGCCTAACCCAATGTATAAAACGTTACGATAATTAGAGCGAAGCAGGCCATAGTCTATAATCAACGATTCAGCTTTAACAACAGACAGCTCCACCAGGGCAGATAAAATGCAGAGCACCATCAACTTGATTACTGTCGTCTTATTTTGAATAAAAAGCTCTGGCATATGTCCATCCCCTCAACTAATAATTATAGCTAGAAAGATGGCATTTTTATTCTATAGCCTCAAGCCGCACGCTTTGCTGACGTCAAATCTTGTCATTACAAACATGCACCTTAGCGCTTAAGACTCGTGGACTGCCAGTCAGCTATGATGCGGGCCCATTTCCTGTGCAGGTCGCGTTCGCGGTCGATAAACATGATGGCAAACGCGATAAACAGCAGCACGCTCGCCACCGCAATGGCGTGCAGGCCCATGCGCTCAATGCACCAATTGCCCAGCACGGCACCAAACACAAAGGTAAAGATCACACCAAAGTACAGCAGGCCGTTTTCCAAAAAGCCGCGCTTGTGGGTAATGATGTAATCGTCCACGTTTTGCAGGGCATTGCGCAGGTTGCCGATACACATGGTCGTGGCGATGCCGTGTCCATGTATCTTGCGGAAACTCTCGACCTGCATACCGCAGGCAAACGAGGTAAGGCAGTTGGCGAGCAGGTTGAAATCGCCACCGGGAATAAAACTCACGCCCAGCAAGATGACGGCTTCAAAGAACACCGTCACCTGGCGCCAGTGAATCACGCTGCCAAAACGCTCGTGTACCAGGTCGGCAAGCATAATGCCCACAGCAAACGAAACCACAGGGAAGAAATAGCGCCCCGCAAGTGCCCAATTGCCCTCCGAGATGCTCACACCCACCAGCAGGATGTTGCCCGTCTGCGCGTTGGCGAAAACATGGTCGCGCCCAATGTACGAATACACATCCATAAAGCCACCGGCGAGCGCCAAGATGATGCCCAGCTCAATGGACTCCGATATCTGTTTGGCACGCTGCATCGTCGTGCATCCTCCTTGTTGACGACCCTCTCGTGCGTTGGCGGAGACATAGCCGCCGTTCATACTGTAACCCATTGACAACATGGCGTGCGCGCGAGACGGCTTCCCCAACGCGCAGATACACAGTCTGGAAACAAACGGCGGACGTGGCACCGACACCCGCATCGACGCGCCGATCCGCCAGCTCGTGTACTCCACCAGTCTTTTTAGCCCCGTCCTAAAAAGACTGGTTACAATTACGTGCAGCATACAAACACCGGGAGGGATCGTGGCAAAAAAGCCTCAGCACGCTCAGAACAACCAGCGCAGTCAGCAGGGCAAACAGGGTCAGCAGCAAAAGCGCGGCGGTAAGGCGCAGGTCACGGCCGCCCCTGCCACCCGGGCCGCGCACACCCAGGCAGCGCCCTCACGCCCCTGGCGTCCGAGCCGCGATAAGTTCCTCCCCGTCAGTCGCGCCGACATGGATGCGCGCGGCTGGGACCAGTGCGACTTTGTCTATATCTGCGGCGACGCTTACGTGGACCACCCTAGCTTTGGTATGGCCATCATCAGCCGCGTCCTCGACGCGCACGGCTACAAAGTGGGCATCATCTGCCAGCCCGACTGGACCGACCCCGCCAGCATCACGGTGCTCGGCGAGCCGCGCCTGGGCTTTCTCGTCAGCGCCGGCAACATGGACTCCATGGTCAACCACTATTCGGTGACCAAGCACCGCCGCCACACCGACGCCTATACTCCCGGTGGCGAAGAGGGGCGCCGTCCCAACCGAGCCGTCACGGTCTACGGCAACCTCATCCGTCAGACGTTCAAGGACGCCCCCATCATCATCGGCGGCATCGAGGCGAGCCTGCGCCGCCTAGCCCACTACGACTACTGGCAGGACAAGCTCAAGCGCTCGGTACTGCTCGACTCGGGCGCTGACATCCTCATCTACGGCATGGGCGAGCACGCGATCGTCGAGATCGCCGACGCGCTCGACGCGGGGCTGCCCGTCGATCAGATCACCTACATCAACGGTACCGTCTACCGCACCAGCTCGCTCGACGAGGTCTACGACTACGACCTGCTGCCCAGCTGGGACGACCTTACCGCCGACAAGCTCAACTACGCGCGCAGCTTTAACGTGCAGCAGCAGAACATGGACCCCATCACCGGACACCGCCTGGTAGAGCCCTACCCCAACAGCGTCTATGTGGTGCAGAACCCGCCGTCGGCGACGCTCACCACCGACGAGATGGACGAGGTAGCCGAACTCCCCTACGCCCGCGATTGGCATCCCGATTACGACGCGGCGGGCGGCGTGCCGGCCTTTGCCGAGATCAAGTTTTCCATTAGCTCCAACCGCGGCTGTTTTGGCGAGTGCTCGTTTTGCGCCCTCACCTTCCACCAGGGCCGCGTGCTGCAGATGCGCAGCCACGACTCGATCATGCGCGAGGCCGAGCTGCTCACGCGCGATCCCGAGTTTAAGGGCTACATCAACGACGTGGGCGGACCGACGGCCAACTTTAGCCGCCCTGCCTGCGACAAGCAGCTCAAGCACGGCGTGTGCAAGAACAAGCGCTGCCTGTGGCCGAGCGTATGCAAGAACATGGTGGTCGACGAGAGCGGCTACACGCAGTTGCTGCGCGACCTACGCCAGCTGCCGGGCGTCAAGAAGGTCTTTGTGAGGAGCGGCATTCGCTTCGACTACACCATGGCCGATGCCTCAGACGAGTTTTTGCGCGAGCTGCTGGAGCACCATGTCTCGGGCCAGCTGCGCGTGGCGCCCGAGCACGTGAGCGACGCGGTGCTGTCCGTGATGGGCAAGCCGAGCCGCGCCGTCTACGATGCGTTCTGTCGTAAATTTGAACGTTTGAATCGCGAATACGGACTCAAGCAGTACGTGGTGCCGTACCTGATCTCGAGCCACCCCGGTTCAACGATGAAGGAAGCCGTGGACCTTGCCGAAGCCGTGCGAGACATGGGCTACATGCCCGAGCAGGTGCAGGACTTCTACCCTACGCCGTCCACCATGTCGACCTGCATGTACTACACCGGCGTGGATCCGCGTACTATGCAGCCGATCTACGTGGCACGCGACCCGCACGAGAAGGCCATGCAACGCGCGCTCATCCAGTATCGCAAGCCCGAGAACTACAAGCTCGTGCGCGAGGCGCTGGAAAAGGCCGGCCGCCGCGATCTGATCGGCTACACCAAGCATTGCCTGATTCGCCCCGTGCCACCACGCCCAGGCGAGACGTCTGCTGGCGGTGGGCATGGCACCGGCAAGAAGGGCGGCAAGGCCCACGGCGGTGCTGGCGGCGCCGGCAAGGGACCCAAAGGCAGCAAGGGGCACGGCGGCATGTCGCGCGCACAGAACACTGCCGGTCGCAATCGCGCGGCCCAAGGGCGTCAGGGCGCCAACGGAGGCGGGCGTCGCAACTAGGGCAGCGGTGCGCTCGCTGCGTCCATCCCACACGCGTGGCGCAGCGAGCGCATTGCCTCAACGAGGATGACGCCGGCGATAGCGACCGTGATTATCACGTCGAGCGGTGTGTTCACAAACCAGAGCAACGTCATGAAATACGACCCGGCATTAAAGGCAAAGTGCAGTAGGATCGTGTAGCGGAGCTTTCCGGTCGTCACGAGCACCCAACCAAAGATGAGGCCGGCGGCGCCCGCGTAGCAACCCTGTACCCAATTCATGTGCATAAAACCGAAGATCGCCGCCTGCAGCACAATCGCCGCGGCGCTACCCCACGTGCTTGGGGCCGCCCAGGGCACCATGGCGCCGCCCTGCGCGCTCACACGACGCCGGCACTTCCAAAGTGGGCGGCACTGCGGATTAAACGCTCGGAGCGAAAACTCAAAAATAATGCCGCGCACCAGCAGCTCTTCACAAAATGGGGCGCCGAGCACCGTAGTCAGTACGGCCAGATAGCTGGTGTCGCCCATGCCTGTTTCCTCGACAAGCTCGCTGTAGTCGGCCGCGGCATCGGGCAACAGCGACAGCACAGCGTCGGTCACGTAGCCAACGACCACCTGCAGGGCAAGGCCGATCACGATAACGCAGGCGATGCGCTTCCACGCCCCACGCGCTCCCCCGCCAAGCGGACGCTCGCCCTGCCAGCGCGCCATAAACGAGCGCGGCCACAGATAACGCCACCACAGCAGCGCCATTAAAAACGATGCCGTCTGCACGACGGCCTGAAGCAATTGAATGTCGAGATCATCGATCGAAAAACCCATGAACACCGATGCGACGCCAAGAGCGGAGAACAAAACGACGCTCAGGGCAATATCGGCAGCGACGACGCCACAACAGGCAAGCGCCCAAATCATCGCATTGAGCATGCCAACCTCCTCTCGACGGGTAGTCATATAAGAACGTCCATTACAGTCGAAATTGTCAGCCCGGGACCGTCTCGGGCTACGAT
>JAHYYI010000002.1:110156-160973 GCA_019425045.1 Collinsella sp. | reverse complement strand
GCCGCGCGGCAAGGAGATATATTGCCAGACCGGAGGGCCCCCGTGGGCGGGAATCGCGCACTCCATATTTTGTTCACAAATGAATAGGTCCCTCAGTCGCATCACTGAGGTTAAAACTGAAGCATTGGCTTCTGATATTTGCGATGACCAGCTGTTTTATGAATATTGAGACATCGGTCATCTCTGGAGCGCCACTTTACTCCAAAAGCATCAGCTATTTGTTTCCCGTCGGTAAAAGGCAGGTTTTGTTCGCCAAGCGTTCTTATATATAGACAAGTTCGGGTTCGAGCCCGTGCACCGGCAACAAAAATGCGACCAGCCGGAGCCGATCGCCTTCTGTTCTTTGCTGGAGCATCCAGAGGGTGCTTCCGAACTCATTTTCTCGCTGCCATTCATGCTTTCGAAGCATCTTTCTGCAGCCCTCGTTGTCTATCCTCGTATCTCACAGGTCTTCCGGAAATTCACAAGCAGTCTTAGGGTCAATTTGTTTCTGCTTTCAGAGACTTGTTTGAGAGTTTTTAAAGACAGTTCAAAACAATAAGTGAGACGCCATAAAGCAGAGCAAGATGTGCCGGATAGAAAATGTAGAAGAAATATTTGAGCTTCAGCCCTCGCTTGCCATTATAAAGATTGATAAGCAGCAACGAAACGACCGCGGCAGCAACATCAGGATTAAATACATTAGCTGTAGCAAACTCGAATCCGCCGCCAACTATATGGCATGACGAAAGGAGCACTGCGCATACTGCAGCAAAGAACATCTTGGCCTTGCTGTCGTGGAATAAATAGAATGCAGCCACAAGCAGAATGCCATACACACCGCCATCTAGCTTGGTGTATTCAGCTGCCAGTGCTGTCAAAACAATCAGAGCAGTTTCTGCGATGTACCTTTTCCATTTTGAAAGACTTTGTATCTTTTCCAGAATAATCAAAAAGACCAAGCAAAGCAGGAGCTCACACATAACATTTTGTTGCCGAAGGTCAAATAGTTGCCCGGTTTGAACGAAATCGTATATGGGCTCCGCAATGATTGCGAAGACAAGCATATTTCGCAGGTACTTCTTTATGTCATGAGTATGCAAAAATCCCTCAACTATCAAAAAGCAAAATAAGGGAAATGCAATTCTGCCAAGAACATGAAGCACATCCGAAGCCTCGCTTAGAATCGCCCACTGTTCGTCCGATATCTGACTGTACGATGCGTGAGTCATGATTCCATTGGTCAGGACGATCCTGCTTACATGATCGAGAACCATCGAAATGGTTGCTATTATCTTTAATGTGCTGCCGCTAATTCCGTATCTATCTGTTTTCATTTTGTTTTCCTTTCTTTGGGTGGGCCGTCAGGGGTTCAGCCTGCTCCGCAGGCGGCCGCTGCGGCGCTTCGTGCCTTGCGCGCTGCGCTGGCAAACGCTCACGCGTTTACTCAGTTCCGCGCCCCGACGGGTTCGAACCCGTGGCGCGGCAACAAAAAAAGCGGCCGGCATCCGCCAGTCGCTTTTCTATTCCATGGTGGGCCGTCAGGGGTTCGAACCCTGGACCTTGGGATTAAAAGTCCCCTGCTCTGCCAGCTGAGCTAACGGCCCGCGGGTGGCATTGTACCACGGTCTGGGACTATTCCCAACTCCATTGGCCGTTCTGGAAAATCACAACTTCACGTCCATCAGGCGTAATGCCCGTAATATCGATGTCGTCCGTGCCGATCATAAAATCGACGTGCGTGCTCGAGACGTTAACACCATGCTCCAGGAGCTCCTCCTTGGACATGTCATACCCGCCCTCGATGCACTCGGGGAAGCCGACACCCAGCGCAAGGTGGCAGCTGGCGTTCTCGTCATAGAGCGTATCGTAGAACAGAACGCCACTTTCGCGGATCGGCGTGTTCTTGGAAATGAGCGCGACCTCGCCCAGATGAGCGGCACCTTCGTCGGTGTCAATAATGCTCGCAAGCGTCGCCTTACCCACGCGGGCATCGTAGTCCACTACGCGGCCGGCCTCGAACTTAATCCAAAAATCGTCAACCTTGTTCCCGTGGTGAATGAGCGGCATGGCCGAGTGCACGATACCGTCGGCGCGCATACGATCAGGCGAGGTGAAGACTTCCTCGGTGGGAATGTTGGGGAAGAAGGGGTGCCCATCGGGCGTCTTGCCCTTGCCGCCGGCCCACTCGTGACCCTTCGTCATGCCAATCGTCAGATCGGTTCCATTTGCCGCGATGTAATGCAGGCGGTCAAAACGATTGTCGTTCAGGAAACGCAGGTTCTTTTCGAACGCCGCGTCATGAAGCTCCCAGTCGCTCTCCGGGTCCTGGCCATCGGCACGAGCGGTGTGCAGAATCGCATTCCACAGCTTATAGATTGCAACCTCATCGGCGTCTCCCGGGAACACCTCGCGAGCCCAGGCAACGACCGGCGCGCCGGCGATGCACCACGGGTTGATGTTGTAGTCCAGCCCACGGCGGAAGACCTTGCACTGCGTATTCCTTGCCTTGGAAGCCGCGGCGGGCTTGGCGGGATCGATACCCTTGAGAGCCGCAGGGTCCGCACCCTCGATAAAGATAAAGCAGGCACCGTCCTGGGCCAGGGAATCCAACTGCAGGCGCTTCCACTCGGGCGTCTGCTCAAAATAGCTTTTATCGACATGCTCGTACGTGAGCCTCGTCACGGCATCATCGGCCCAAATGACCGTCACGTGGCCAGCGCCGGCGTCATAAGCCTCCGCGACCACCACGCGGGCAAAAGGCGCGCACTCGACCGGAGACTGAACGACAACCTCCTGGCCGGGTTTGACGTTTACGCCCTTGCGGACGACCAGTCGCGCATAGTTTTTAATCTTGGGCTCCAGGGCCTTCATGCCCTCCAGAGCCTCTTCGACCGTCAGGGCAGCTCGAATCATGTGCCACTCCATCTATCTATAGAACAGTAAAAAGGCGCGCCGCAAAAACGACGCGCCTTATATCTTAGCGATATGTATGGATACAAACGCTACTTCTTCTTGGAGTCCTTCTTGTCCTCCTCGGCAGCCGCGCGCTCAATAAGAGCGTTGAGCTTGTTCTCGGACATGCCCTCGGCCTGCGTGCGGTACATGTTGCGCAGGGGACGAATACGAACGAAGTCGTAGATAAAGTCACCCAGAATGATGACATAGGACAAAACGATGCCGACCATCTGGACAGGGCTGGACACCATGCCAGCGGGAGCGAAGTACAGCGAAGCCCAAATGGCCACGACGAGTACCATGCCGATGGCGAGCACGGCCCACCAGATACGACGGCGCTTGGTGTAGTCCTCATCCTGCTTGAGAAGGATATTCGACACCGTGTAGATACGATCCTCGCGAGCACGCTGTTTGGCCTTGCGGGCGCGCTTCTCCTCTTTAGAGAGGCCCTCGAGGTTCTCGCCCTTCTCGAGCTCTTTGCGGCGAGCTTTAGACGAAGCTGGCACGACGCGGACAGAGCTCGCTGCCTGACGGGCGGGCTTAGCAGATGCGGCGGACTTGCGCGCAACCCCGGTAACTTCGTGGGATTGCGTGCGCTTGTTCGTGGCGCTACGGGTACTCACTTATGCGTTCTCCTTCATACTTGTGAACTGGGAGCCCGTGATGATCTGGAAGGCCTCGCGATAGCGCTCGGACGTGCCATCGATGACCTCGGCGGGCAGGTGCGGGGTCTCCCCCGTCATATCCCAGTTAGCTTTGAGCCAATTGCGGACGAATTGTTTGTCGTAGCTGGGCTGAATCTTGCCCTCCTCGTAGCTGGCGGCAGGCCAGAAACGGCTGGAGTCGGGCGTGAGACACTCGTCGATCAGCGTGACCTTGCCATCGATGACACCAAACTCAAACTTAGTGTCGGCGATGATGATGCCACGGGTCGCTGCATACTCGGCGGCAGCCTTGTAGATCTTGAGGGAAAGGTCGCGAATCTGCGTGGCGATGTCCTCGCCCACGATCTCGCAGCAACGCTCGAACGAGATGTTCTCGTCGTGGTCACCGATCTCGGCCTTCGTGGACGGCGTGAACAGCGGCTCGGGGAGCTTGGAGGCCTCGGTTAGACCCTCAGGCAGCTGGATGCCGCAGACGGTGCCGTTCTCGTCATAGGTCTTCTTGCCCGAACCGGTCAGATAGCCGCGGACGATGCACTCGATAGGAATCGTCTGGGCCTTCTTGACCAGCATGGCGCGGCCTGCGAGGTAGTCACGATACTCGGCAAACTCCTCGGGGAAATCCGCCGGGTCGATGGAAACGAGATGGTTGGGGACGATGTCGGCAAACTTATCAAACCAGAATGCCGAGATGCGGTTGAGCACCTCTCCCTTAAACGGAATCTCGTCGGGGAGAATAAAGTCGAACGCAGAAATGCGGTCGGTGGCGACCATCAGCAGGTTTTCACCGGCATCGTAAATATCACGAACCTTGCCACGGGAATCCGGACGACGCTCCATCGTTGTCACGTGAGTCACTCCTTACCTAAATACGACAGAAATGCGGGCTCTCTCCCGCATGTTTTCGCAAACTCGGAGCGGCAGGGACGCGGCCCCTCCTTCACCGAATAGCGAAAAGCTAGTGCTCCATTGTAGTAGATGCCGCGTCCGCCGTGTGCTCGCGGGGCAGATGAATTGTAAAAGTCGTACCCTTTCCAAGCTCCGACTCCACGGATATGTATCCATGGTGACGCTCGACGATCTGCTTGGTCACGGCGAGGCCAACGCCCAGGCCGCCAGCTTCGCGGGCGCGGCTGGCATCGGCGCGCCAAAAACGACCGAAGATGCGCGACAGATCGTCCTTGGCGATACCGATGCCCGTATCCGAAACCGCGATATCGACGTGCTTGCGGTCGCTGAGCACCGACACCACGACCCAACCCCCCTCGGGGGTGTAACGCATGGCGTTGCTCATGAGGTTAATAACGCATTGCGTGATCATGTCGGGATCTGCCTCGACAACGTCATCGTGGCCCTGCGTCTCATCCGCAAAGCGCAAACGCAGGTCACGGTCGGCAAACAGGCGCTCCTGGCCATTCACAATCGAACGCACAAACGGCACCATATCCACCGGCTCCAGGTTGAGCGGCGCGGTACTGTTTTCCATGCGCGACAGGTCGAGCATCTGCTGCACCAGACGGGCCAGACGACGAGTCTCGGATGCGACTGTCTCCAGGTGTTCGTCGTCGGTGGGATACACACCGTCTTGCATGGCCTCGACCGTTGCAAGCATGGCCATGAGCGGCGTGCGCAGCTCGTGAGCAACATCAGAGGTCAGGCGCTTTTCGTGTTTCATGTCCTTCTCGAGCGAAGTGGCCATCTCGTCAAAGGTCTCACCCAGCTGATCGATTTCGTCATCGCCGCGCAAGCCCGTGCGAGCGGACAAATCGCCATCGCGAATTTGTTTGGCCGTGCTGGTAATACGATGAATCGGCTTGGTGAGCATGCGCGACATGAGCGCTCCGATAACGACCGAGATGCAGACGGCCACAACCGCGGCAAGGGCCATGGCGTTAAAGGTCTTCTCTCTGAATGCTGAGTCTGCCTTGGTGAGCAGGGCATCGGAGCCAATCGCCCACAATTTGACCTGACCCACGTGCTCGCCGGAGGACGTCACGATCTCAACGTTGGCAACACTATTGGAATCGGTGGGAGCAGACGAGACTGGGCTGTGCGATGCCTTCTTTCCGCTCGTACCGTCGGTCGTCGCCTGATTTTCGCGCACATCGGCAGTAGCGCTTGCCGAGGGCCACGAGTCGTCGTAGACGATGACGCCCTTTTTATTGACAACCTGCATGCCAAGATCGTCGGACACCAAGCTCGATGTCGCGACCGCACGCAACTCCCCCGCGGTCCAAGAACCGTTTTCCTTATATGACGTTGCCAACTTTTCGGCTGCGGAATTGGCGATTTCGACAATATTGGAGCGCGTGTAATCCGTAAAAACCGTGCCCCACACAACGGAGACAACGCCCACCAGCACCAGTACCGTCATGAGCGATGTCAGGGCAAAAGCCAGGGCCATGCGTGAGGGATAGCTCATCGTTGGCCGTGAATCGGAACGAGGCGTGTTCCAACTA
The DNA here is from genome assembly GCA_019425045.1 of Collinsella sp. Lineage (GTDB taxonomy): Bacteria > Actinomycetota > Coriobacteriia > Coriobacteriales > Coriobacteriaceae > Collinsella. Next base: position 154,915 of record JAHYYI010000002.1, on the reverse strand, counting down.
GCCTTGGAACCCGCCTCGTTCTCCTGCTTATGCTTTTGCCCGATTTCAAAGCGCGCAGGTGTCATATGTGATTTCCCTATTTCTCGTCCGACTTATCGGTCTTGGCCGGAGCCTCGAAGCGATAGCCGACACCGTGGACGGTGTAGAGCCACTTGGGCTTCTTGGGATCATCGCCCAGCTTGGCGCGAAGGTTCTTCACGTGGCTATCGATGGTGCGCTCATAGCCCTCAAAGTCGTAGCCGAGCACCTTCTCGACCAGCTCCATGCGGTTGTAGACGCGACCGGGGTGACGGGCAAGCGTGGTGAGCAGCTTAAACTCGGAAGCCGTCAGGTCGACTTCCTTGCCCTCGACCAAAATCTTGTGGCCCGAGATATCGATGACCAGATCGCCGAAGTCGAGTACCTCGACGGCTGGCTCGTCGGCCTGATGGGCACGGCGGAACAGAGCGCGAACGCGCGCGACAAGCTCGCGCGGCGAGAACGGCTTAATCAGATAGTCGTCGGCGCCGAGCTCAAGACCGATAATACGGTCCTCGATCTCGCCCTTGGCAGTCAGCATGATGATGGGGACATCCGAGGTATCGCGAATGGTGCGGCAAACGCGCTCGCCGGGGATCTTGGGGAGCATAAGGTCGAGCACGACCAGGTCAAACTGATGCTTCTCGAACTCCTCGATCGCGGACTGGCCGTCGCCGACACCCACAACCCAGTAGCCTTCGCGCTCGAGATAGGCAGCGACGGCGTCACGGATTGCCTTCTCATCCTCGACCAGCAGAATCTTTTTTGCATCTGAAGCCATAACACGGCCCCCCCTGTCTCAATCAGCTAAGAACAAGCCCATTTTAACGCACCTGAGCCCGCCGGATGCCACTATGACGCGGCAGCTCGGCGGGCGGTACTCACAATTACAACGCGTTTATTCCCCTGTTGGCGCCTTTTTAACCCCTCTAAGCTTAAAGAGAGAATAGGCGTGCGGTGACCGTCTCGGGTATACCCTGGCTGTTGCGCACCGTGGCGTACGTAAGGAATGAGTCCGATTTTCCCGCCGTAGCTGGATAATCGCCATACTCCAAAGCGCGGTCGGGCGACAGCAGCGAGCCATAGGTCTTGGCAGAGGTGTCGATCAGGAAATGCGATGCCTGCACCTTAACAAGGTATTTATTCTTCTTGCCAGCCGCACATGCGAGCGGTTCGCGTGACAGGAAGAGGTATGGCCCTCCCTCATTACCGATATACGTGCCCATGTTGCCCAAGCTGCCCACGCCACTATAGGTCGCCTCGATAGAAAACACGAAGGTATCGCCCATATATACGGCCTCGAAAGGCGAGACTGACGAGGGAAGAACTAGCTGGGCACGTTTGGTGTTGTTGCCGTCGGTCAGATCGATTGCCGTTATGCCGTAGTAGACGCCTTCGTCGTTGCGGACACGCGGCGAGATGGTCAAAATGCCGTCGCTCGCACGCGGGGCCGATGCAAAGCGGCCCGTCGATTTCCAAATTGTCTCGGCCTTGGATTCATCAAGCGAGCGACGATAGCAAAACGAATCACTACTCGTTTTATTGCCGCCTGCCGAAGGCATTTTATACCAGATGACTGATGACCCGAACGCCGTAAACAGTGGCGGATCATAGTCCTTGCCACCCCGATCGAGCTCAACCACGTCGCCAGAGAGCGAAGCGCCCGACAGATTTTGAGCGTAGAGCTTCCACGATGAATTGGCAAAGTTCATCTCGACCCACGCAAACACGCCATCGCCGGCACGGACATCGTAAAATGCATATCCCGTGCCCTCGATAGGATCCTCGATTAATGTGGTAAGCGAACCATCGCCCAGGTTGAGCATACCAAGCGTATTGGCATGCAGGGCAGAAGCAGGCGCCATCATCGCCGCGGCGTAATCGCCGTCGCAGTAGTACAGCAGCGTACCCAGAGGCAGCGTCCACGACGCCGCCGGCTCAAGATCGATATCAACAGCTTCGTACTCATCAGTGATCGAGACAATCTTCGAATCGTCCTTGATAACCTGCGGCTCGCCGGCGGCATCATCGCTGGTGCCCGTTTTTTTCGAGCATCCGGCAAGCACTGTGGCAGCGCCCGCGGCAGCCCCTCCGAGCACAAAGCCGCGGCGCGATATTCCGTTCTTGACGTGGTCGGCGATACCCATTAGGCGATCTCGGCGCGAGCGGCCTCGATAGCGCGTGTAAGCTGGTCGGCGCAGGAGGTCTTTTTCATACCGCAGGTATTACCAGCGAGAACCTCGATTACACGATCGGCAGGAGCACCCTCGACCAGCTTAGAGATAGCCTTGAGATTGCCGTTGCAGCCACCGGTAAACTCGACGCCCACCACCTTGTTGCCGTCATCGGACAGGTCAAGGTGGATATTGCGAGCGCATACGCCCTGAGGCTTGTAATCAAAACTAATCATTGCGTTCCCCTCTCGTAAAGCAATTTCAGACGTCTATTATCCCCGTCCGAACCGATAAAGTATCGCGGGCACCGATTCAACATTCCCCAATGCGCAAACCGGCAACAGCAATACTAGCAATCTGCTTCCCGAGCGTGGACTTTTCGTTTCTCTTGATACATGTTGTGGTCAGCGATGTGGTAAATCTCGGTCAGTGTATAACCGGGTGCCTCTGCCGTCGCGACGCCAAACGACGCACTGACTGTCAGCACCTCATCGCTCGCAGCAGCAAGGCTGAGGCGAAGATCTTGCACTACTTCACATGCGGATTCGTGATCGGTGTGAGGGCAAATCAGCAAGAACTCGTCGCCACCAATGCGCATAGGCACATATTTCTCGCCTGCCGCCCGCCTCAATACAGACGCCGTACGCCGTAGCAGCTCATCGCCCATTTCGTGACCGTAGAGATCGTTGGTACGCTTGAGGAAATTGCAGTCCATCATGATCACACTCACGGGCAGGGACTCGTTCACCAGGTCGTCGCCAAGGGACTCAAGGTAATTTCTATTGCGAAGTCCCGTCAGCTTGTCCTGGAAAGAAAGCTTCTCGGCGCGCTTTGTCATCGAGATGTTATGCGTTGCCACGACGACCGATTCCAGTCGACCCCGCTCATCGCGGCGCTGTGGAACAACCTGCAGCGAATACCACGTACCTCGGCAGTCTCGTACCTCGGCATCCAAGTACGGCACGCCCTCCATACGATCCCGAAGCGTCTTTATATCTAAGAGCTCCATGACCGCCTCGCGACTTTCGGGACTCACAATGTCTCGGCAAACCGTTGCAAAAAAGTCATATGCCTCGGAGTGCTCGGCAAATATCTTCGCCACCGATGGCGACATGTTAATCCCCTCGATCTCAAGCGTGTCGAGATGCAACAGGAGGGTCGACTCATACGTGGAACTGATGGCATTGATGATGCCGAGCTGCTTGTCCTTTTCGGCCAAATTGCGACGATCGGCGACGATACGCACCAACAGCACTACAACCAAAAACACCAGGAACGCCAGTACGCCGGCAGTGATAAATGAAATCCTGCCCGACATGACCTCAGATTTGGAATAGAGCGCAAACAGGCGATAGTCCTTATACGCCGCACGCACGGCATACCAGGTACTTCCCCGATATTCGACACGTGATAAGCCTTCGTCTTTCCAATCAATTCCGCTATCGGCAAGAAGCCGGGCGAGAGTTATATCGACGGTCGAATCGTTTGAAGAAACGATTTGTGCATCGCGCATCACGAACACCGTTGGGCTCTGATGGAATGTGTTGTTCACGAGCACGTCGGCGATCGTATACGAATAATCATCGGCGGGCTCGGGCGCAAGCGATCGATACCCCAGCGCTACGCCATCACCGTACGGAACAACACTCACGGCAAAGTCGACATCTCGACGCTCAACGACCGTCGAGTAGGACGCCTTGGAGCCTCGGTACATCGATGCGACCGACGAACAGGCAAGCTCCTCTCGCCATAGCATCAGCGGATCGCGACCGTCGATATCGTAATGAGCGGCCATATGACCGTCGGCGTCCATGACCAACATTCCCGAAAGGTGCTCGGTATGGACGTACTCCTCGACGAGGTCATCGTTGACTTCAACGTGATCAGGTGGCAAGAACGTCGCAAACGACTCGAGCGCGGCATCCAAATTGTGCGTCGCCTCGGTTTTTCTTCCCTGTTCATATCGGTCATATTTTTCGCAGGCGTTTTTTAAAAACACCATGGTTTCCTGGCCAAACCCAAGCGTTTTATCGAGACAGCGATGCGTGCCGACCACATACAGCAGACCCAACAAAGCAGCGCTGGCCACAACGCAGATAGCCACGGTGACTAATGCCTTTCGGCGTAAGCGGCGCTCATCATTTGTCATGATTCCGCTCCTTGCCCGTCCGTCGTCGCCCCCGCCTTGTACTTGCCCACAATGCGCTCAATCGTGCCATCTCGATCCATCTCGAACAGCACGGTATTGAGGTTTTTGACGTACTCCCCCTCATAGCCGTCCTTAAACGCGACGCCAAGGTCAACCGTCATAACGTTGTCAGCGAACACGCGGTAAAGGCCGGGATACTGGGCGACAAGTCGATCAAGCGGCTGAACGTCCGCCATCCAACAGTCGACATACCCTTTGGCGAGGGCGGCTTTGCAGAGCTCGGCAGAACCATACGATTTGATTTGCACGTCCGGCGAGATTTCCAGATCCCCTGCGAGCAATCGGCGTTCGCTCACCGAGCCCGCAATCACCGCGATGGTCTTGCTTCCATCGAGATGCGCCAAGGACTTGATGCCACTCGTTTTCTTGGCGGCAACCGAGACCGTCACGGTTAGATACGGCTCGGTCCAGTAATACTTATCCTCGCGATAACAGGGAGAATAATCACACCACAGGCAATCGATATCACCGTTTTTGAGCAGCCGGTCGCGATCGTTCCAGTCAATATCGACAAACTGTGGCTTGAGCCCCGCACGCTTGCAGGCCTCGCGGGCGATGTCGATATCGATACCGACGTAATCGCCCGTGGTATCGATATACACATAGGGGTCGTTATCCGTAACGCCGATTTTGAGTACTGGGAGATCTTTGTCGGCTTCATTCGAGGAGGAAGAACTGCTTCGGACGGTATACGTCAGGGCGGCCACACAGGCAGCAACAAGGAGCATGAGCGTAAACGAGACAATGGCGACTCGCTTGATACGTCCGGGCACGCGCCTCCCTTCATCGAAACAGCAGTCGGATTTCATTTTATACCCGAGGCTGATGCGGCAATAAAAAAAGCGCCTCGCCCAAGACGGGCAAGGCGCCAATGGTCCAAATGCAACCGCAAGCGGTCGAATTAGTTTAACCCTACTCGAAGCTCAACTGCTCCAGGCGATCGAAGACCGTGTCGATACGGGTGAGGAAGTCCCACGGATCAAAGATCTCGTCGAGCTTCTCCTGGCTGACGGTGCAGCGCGGGTCGGCCTCGAGACGCTCCTTAAAGGTGGGGCCGGAGACGCAATCCTGTACCTCGTGCCAGGTTGCCATGGCGTTCTCCTGCACAATGGCGTACGCGTCCTCGCGGGTGATGCCCGTGTCGACGAGGGCCAGCAGGACCTTGGAGGAAAAAATGAGGCCGCGTGTCTTGTTGAGGTTGGCCATCATGCGAGCGGGATACAACTGCAGGCCGTCGATAACGCGGATGAGGCACTGGAACATGTGGTCGAGCGCGATGAAACTATCGGCCTGGGCGACGCGCTCGGCAGAGGAGTGCGAAATGTCACGCTCGTGCCACAGGGCGACGTTGTCGAAGGCGACCTGGGCGTTGGACTTTACGACGCGCGACAGGCCGCAGACCTTCTCCATGGTGATGGGGTTGCGCTTGTGCGGCATGGCGGAGCTGCCCTTTTGACCCTTGCGGAACGGCTCCTCGGCCTCGAGGGTATCGGTCTTCTGCAGATTGCGAACCTCGGTAGCGATGCGCTCGCAGGTGGCCGCCGTGGTGGCAAGGACACCGGCGAGATAGGCGTGATGGTCGCGGCTAATAACCTGCGTGGACAGCGGGTCGTGAACCAGGCCCAGGTGCTCGCAGACATACTCCTCGACAAACGGCTCGATGGAGCTGTAGGTGCCGACAGCGCCCGAGATGGCGCCGAAGGCAACATTCTTGCGGGCGTCCTCAAGACGATCCAGATCGCGCTTGAGCTCCCAGGCCCAAGAGCCAAACTTCATGCCGAAGGTCATCGGCTCGGCGTGGATGCCATGAGTGCGGCCGGCACAGAGCGTATTGCGCTCCTCAAAGGCGCGACGCTTGCAAATCTCGCCGAGCTTCTTGACGTCCTCGATGATCAAGTCGCAGGCCTGGGTGAGCTGGTAGCACAGAGCCGTGTCGCCCAGATCGGAGCTGGTCATGCCATAGTGAACCCAGCGGCTGGGCTTGGGGTCGCCCTCGGGCACATCGGCGTCGATGTACTCCTTCATGTTGGTAAGGAAGGCAATAACGTCGTGGCGCGTGACTTCCTCGATCTCGTCGACCTTTGCCTTCTCAAAGTTGGCGTGGTCGCGGATCCACTGGGCTTCGTCTTTAGAAATGCCGATCTTGCCGAGCTCCGCCTGGGCCTCGCAGGCCAGGACCTCGATCTCCTGCCAAATGGTGTACTTGTTCTCGAGGGAGAAGATGTGTCCCATCTCCGGGCGGGTATAGCGATCGATCATAGCGGCTCCTTTTTGGTTATTGGCACGTTGGTCGTAACTCAACCATTGTACCGTGCGCGGGTGCGAGTATGGGCAGCAGGCATTAACCTAACATTTTGGAATTGGAGCGGGCAACGGGACGTCCGCGCATTTGCTTCGCAAATCCGCACCGGCTGCGGTCGACAAACCTGGGTCCGGGGAGACGCGGGGGCGAAACCGGTCGAATCTGTCGTTCCCGAAATCGACCTCGGCTGATGGAGCGGGCAACGGGACGTCTGCGCATTTGCTTCGCAAATCCGCATCGGCTGCGGTCGATCTCCTCGGATTCACGGAGACGATGGGGAAGACTTTGTTGAATTGGCCGTCCCAAGGTCTCCCGCGCTCGATGGAGCGGGCAACGGGACGTCCGCGTATTTGCTTCGCAAATCCGCACCGGCTGCGGTCGCCTATCGGCGACCTTGCCTGCTCGCTATAAACGCTTCGCGTTTATTTAACGCTCGCACCCTGTCGGGTTCGAGTCCCGGCACTTTATTGAAAAAGGCACAGTAACGAAACGTTACCGTGCCTGAAATTCGAATGGAGCGGGCAACGGGACTCGAACCCGCGAGTGTCAGCTTGGGAAGCTGATGCCTTACCACTTGGCGATGCCCGCATATGTGGGGGATAGTATAACGCGGTTGTCTTGTTCGATACAAGGGTGGCGATGCTTGTTTTAGCTGTGGAGATTCGTTTGAAAATCGCATCAATTGTGGAGACGAGGACCTTTGGCCTCCTGTTCTCCTTATCTTCTACCTGCGCTTTTGCCTGATTGTTGTATTTGAGCTCAATTTGTCAGGAATTGGGCAAGCTTTTGGTCAGGCTCCGGTACTTACCCGCATGAACCTCGGGGGTAGCCTCATCCTACGCGTCGCAACCTCCCCATGCGGCGCACGAGGGATAAGGAGCAGCCATGTCCAACGCACCCACGCACTCTGTCCACAGCGCAATCGCAACAGGTCCGCTGCTCCTGCTCCTCTTCCTGCTTTTCGGCTGTCTGGCACCGGGAGCCGCATTTGCCGTCGATGGCTACGACCAGCTCGGCTTCCGCACTATTAGCGATGATTGTGGGCCCTTCTTCATCGGCAAGTATGAAGCTCAAGACGCCTCGATCGCCTACTGCATGAACCAGGAACGCCCCGGGCCCACCAAGCCGGGCGGTCCATGGCTCAACTTTGATCAAGGCTGGGTGTGGCTCGACGACGAGTTCGCGGCAATCGTTTGTCACGGATATCCTACCGCCACGTCGTTTGGCGGTTACCATCTTTCACCCGATCGCGCCCGCGCCGCCACCCAGCTTGCCGTATGGATGCTCAACGGCACTACCCATGTCGACGGCACCTACTCCTACACGACCGCTCAGGGCAAAACCAAGAGCGGGCACTTTACCGCCGACAATGAAGTCGTGGCGGCTGCGCGGTGGCTCCACGACAGCGCAAAATCAGGAAGCATCAAAGCCGCTCCGCACCGCGCGCGGCGCTATATAGGAACTGTATCGGGCGGCAGCAAACGTCAAGACATGCTCTATGTACTGCCGGCGGTCTCTGTTTCCTTCCAAAAGCAGTCTGCAAACGCTGCCATTACCAGCGGAAACAATACTTATCAGTTTGACGGGGCAACATTCGATGTTTTTGAGAGCGCCAGCGGCGCGCGTGTCGGCACCGTCCAGATGGACAGCAACGGTCGAGCGCAGGCAACACTCCTACCCAACACGGCATACTACCTAGTTGAGACAACAGCGCCAGCTGGTTATATCCCCCTGCACGATCGCATTGCCTTTACCACGACGAATAACGGCGGATACGTCACCATTGATGAACAACCCGGCACCATTACCTTGCGCATTGTAAAGCTCGACGCCGCAACGAATGCAGGCCCCCAAGTTGGAGCTTCGCTCGCAGGAGCAGAATTCGTGTGCGTATCGCAATCAACCCCTGGATGGACACAAACTCTCAGGACCGATGAAAGCGGTCGAGCTACCCTCACCGATGTCCCCCTGGGAACCTTTACCATCTATGAATCGAAGGCGCCCGAGGGCTATTTGCCCTCCGGTGACAGTTGGTCTTACACCGTTGGAGCCGACCAACTCGGCGATTCAGGCGTGGTCGAGATCGAATCTCGCGTTTCCAATATCCCCATTGCGTTTGACCTTGAGATTTCCAAATTCAAGGACTACGGCAATAGCGATCAATCCGGCCTGGAGCAGCCGGCAGGAGATGTTGTCTTTGAGGTTGTCAGTAACAGCTCTCAGCAGGTTGTTGGCACACTGACTACAAACATCTATGGCTTTGCCTCCACCAAAGACCAGCCCGAAGCATGGTTCGGCACAGGCAAGCGACCAGCCGGTGTCCACGGAGCCGTCCCATACGACCGCGCCGGCTACACGGTTCGTGAGGTTCCGGAAACCGTCCCCGAGGGTTTTAAACGTGCGGGGGAATGGACCGTCGAGGCCAATCAGATTTCCGACGGCGCCGAGCTTCAATATATCGTGGACAACCACGCTCTGTCGACGCATCTCCAGATTGTAAAACGCGATGCCCAAACAGGCGCCTCTGTTCCCCTAGCCGGATTCACCTTCCAACTCCTCGACAGCAATCACAAACCCGTCTCACAAACATGCTGGTATCCAGCACATAACGTAATGGACACCTTTACGACTGACGCGACCGGCACCGTCACACTGCCCGAATCGCTCGTGCCGGGCACCTATTATGTACGCGAAACCTCGGCCAAAGAGCCCTATCTTGTCGGCGGAGAGATCGAGGTAAACATACCCGCCGATATAAACCTAACGCCCGTTGCAATCGTCTCGTATTATGACCACGCCGCGACCGGAAACATCAGGATCGTTAAAACCGATGCCGTAGACGGCAGCAGCCTCGCGGGCGCCATCTTTGAGATCCGTGCCTCAGGTGATATCGTGCGCCCCGACGGTAGCATTGCCGCGCTCGACGGCGAGGCTGTCGCTACCGTCACGACGGATGAAACTGGAGAAGCACGCGCGGACGACCTCCCGCTGGGATCTGGCACCGCACGCTACGAGGTTGTCGAGACTCAAGCGCCGACCGGCTTCTTGCTCGACCGGACGCATCATATCGTCGACCTTACCTATACCGACCAGAAAACACCCGTTGTGGAAGCACGGCTTAACGTATCCGACGATTACACCAAGGTTGATATCTCCAAGGTCGATGCAAGCGGAGAGCAGGAAGTGAAAGGCGCACAGCTCACCTTATATGGTCCCGATAAAACCGAAATAGACTCCTGGACCTCATCCGACAAGCCGCACCGCATCGAACATCTTGCACCCGGCACCTACTCGTTGCGCGAAACGATGTCTCCGCGGACCCATGACCTTGCCGAGGAGATAACGTTTGAAATAAAGGATACGGGAGAAGTCCAATCCGTCGCGATGAAGGATGCGCCCATCGAGATCAAAGGACAGGTCGACAAGCGTCAGGAACTTGTCCAACCTATCGGGAAGGGTCTGTTGGCTAACGGCGATGGAAAAAACCGCGCCGCGATGCAAACCAATACGGACGGACTTTTCTCCTATACCATCGATGCTCGAAACGATTCCGCTACTTGGGTTGATGAGCTTACGATTACCGATGATCTTGAGTGCGCCAAAGACGGCACGGCGAGATTCGTCTCAATCGAAACCCCCGTCGCCATCGGCGACCTCAACGGTCTGTGCAACGTGTGGTATCGCACGACGCCGTTGGACTCGACAGACGTCGATGAGCCGGCAAACGCGACGCTTGACGATGAGCACGAAAATCCTTGGCTTGAGTCCGACGAAGTAAAAGAGAGTCTGGGTGAAGATTGCCGCCTCGTCGATTACGACGGCTGGCACCTCTGGAAGGCGGATGTCTCGACCACGGAATCCGCCACACTCGAGGCGAAAGAACTCGACCTTGCATCCAATACCGTCGTGACGGGCATTCGCATTGAATACGGTGCGGTAGCCGCCGACTTTACGACTCGAAGCGATACGGATTCTTGGACCCGCGATGATCTCAAAGATGAGCACGACGACCTTGACGATGCTAAAGCAATCCTTGGCACAGATGCTCGGGGCGCAGTCGTGCACATGCAGGCAACGTCGGCTTACACACCCCAAACTGCACTCACCAACAGCGCACGCGTCGATCTTTGCCGCAACGGCGGCGGCGATAAACTTGAGTCACATGACGAGGACAGTGTCATTCAACGCTGTACCCTACCGCAGGACCTACCGGCAACAGGATCAGCTCCCATCGCCGCTTGCATCACCGCGCTCCTGACCTCGGGTGCCGCAGCCCTATGGTTCGCTCGCCTTAGGTCAATCCCAAAGAAGCGCTAGCGCGATGAAAAAGCAGGCGAGCCAGTCCCCCGGCTCGCCCGCTTTCAATCATTTAAATCGCCGCATCTACTCTGCAGACGAAGACCCACCATCAACGATTGCTTGCTCGGACTCAGGAATCCCATCGGCACCCGTGCTCTGTTCTTGCTCCACCTCTTCGCTGATTGCGGAGGCGGGGGTCGAGCCCTTCGCGCCCACGATGTAGGCAGCTCCAAACCCTAACGCAATGGCAATCAAGGTCAAAATCACGTAGACAGGCCAATGGCGCTTAATATACGAAAACACGTTGACTCCTTAGAGCTCCGTCTACGAACGGCGGATAACCTCGGTCACGACCTCGGATACCGTGGCAATGTTCGTCGGGTTGACATTGTGGGGCAGGTCGTCCTCGGTACGAGCGCAAGCCAGACGCGTGCCGTCCACGCCGGCGATGGTGAGGGCTCGGCGGCTCGCCTCGAGCGCGGCGTAGGCATCGGTCTTGGCATAGGGCATCTCGAGCGCGCCACAATCGACATGGAACGACTTGCACACCTTGCTGACCAGGTTCATGATGCGGCGATCGCCCTTGAGCAGCTGCTGTTCGCCCTCAACCGTCACCACCGAAAGCCTACCGGCGCCGACGGATTCAAGATTGATGAAGAAGACGCCGCGGAGCTTATCGCGATGCGAAGCCAAGAAGGCCTTCATACCGGCGCCATCACAATCCGAGGCGCCCGTTGCCACAAACCAGATATCGTGACCGAGCAGCTCATCGTCACCCATAGAGGCGACAGCCGAGAGCATATCTTCGGAAGAAGCGCCGTCGGAAGACGTAGCGCCGCCCTTCCAGCCATCGTTATCGTCCTCGAAATTATCCCACGAACCGATGCCGCGACCGGACTTCTTGGCATCGTAATCGTCTTCGACGCCCAGCCAATCACTCATGCTGTCCTGTTCGTTTTTCTTTTTACGACCGAACAGGCCGCCCAGGCCGCGCTTGCGAGACTTGGGCGCCGCCGGGGCGGGAGCCGAAATGGTCTCGATCGGCTGAGCGCCCGACGCAACGGGCCTAGGAGGCGCAACGGGTGCCGATGTTGGTTCGGGGCCCTGAGCGGTAGCAAAGGGGTCGTTGACCTGTGCGGAGGGGTCGGGAAGGTCGAACAGCGACGTGCGAGACGCAACGTTTGCCTGCTTCATCGACGGCAGCGACGGATCGGGGACCGAAGCCAGCGGAGACGAGGAAGGTGCAGGCGACGGAGCCGACGCCGGATCGGGAACATTCACCTGCGGACGCGGTGATGCCTGGGAGGAAATCTGGGCCATAAGGGAATCGACCGTTTCGTCCTGGGTGGGAGCGACATCGGCAACCGTGGCACCGGAACCACTCGGGGTCGGCATGGTGAAAATCTGCGTGGAGTAAGGCCTCGACTCATCTGTCTCGGGAGCCTCGGAAACCGCAGGCACTTCCTCCTGCTCGACCTCGGTTGAATCACCTTGATCGGCTGCCGCGTATTGCTCTTCGTCAGAGTTGGCCTCGACGGACTCGTCCTCGGCGGCATCTTGGATTGCGGCAGCATCAATGGGCTCGCCATCGTCTGCCGCGTCGCCCTGCTCATCGGAAACAGGAAGGGGCTCGGCAATCGCGGTGCCTTGCTTTTCAAACGTTATCGTGGAATCGAACTGCGCGGCATCAAACGACATGGTGCTATCGACGTGCTGCTGAGCCTCAAAGGACGTCGTAGCTTCGGCAGCGTCGACGGGCACGGACTGCACAGCCTCGTTCTGCTCGAACTCTTGCGCCGCGCGCTCACGTGCCGCCTCGGCTGCCTGCTGCTGAGCGATAGCCTCCTGCTCGGCAGTCACGCGTGCGGCAGCGCGCTTCTCCTCGAAATCGTCGACAAATTTCTTGCCCTTTGCAAGCGCACCCTTAAAGAAGCTGGAAGCACTGGCGCCAATCGAAGAGAACGCGGATGCAATATCGGCATGGGGCGTTGCCGCGGGAATCTCGGCCGAGAAATCAGTATCGCTCTCGTAAGACACGCGCCTCGGCTGTTCAACGTAATCGTCGTCAGACTCGTCCGCAACGTCTTGCGCCGGCGCGGCGGGGGCCAAAATGTCCAGTCCTGCCGCGGGATCGATCGCGGACACCGCCTCGGGCTCGGCAGCGGCAACCGCGGCAGACTCATCATCCACGGCGACAACGGGCGCAGATGCAGTCACGACGGGGGCAGGCTCGGGCTCAAACGTCGGCTCCTCGCCCTCCTCGTAATCGAGCGTGCAGGACTCGGGAAGCATCCCGAGCGCACGGATGGCATCCGAACCAAAGCGGATGTTGCCGGCGGCATTGCGATAGAGCTTGGGCTCGGGCTCGGCCGCGACAGGCTCCTCCGCCGGCTCGGCAGCGGGAACCTCGTCATTGAACTCTTCGGCCTGGACAGCCTGATTCTGATCCTCGGGCACGATGGCGCCAATCAGCGTCTCGTCGGCAGACGCACCCTCAAAGCCCTCAATCTGCTCGTCAAAAGCCTCGCCCTGTTCGGGCTCGGTTTGAGCGTCGGGAGCAATCGGCTGACCGAACTCGTCCTCGGCGTAGGTAGGCTCTTCGTACTCGATGGTGTTGCCGTAGTCGTTTTGCTGCTGGGCCGCGGCATACTCCGCCGCCGCGCGCGCCATTTCCTCGGCACGACGTTTCTGCTCCCCAAAATAGGTATCGAACGGAACATCGTCGGGAAACTCGTTTTCGCCCTGGAAGGGAGCAACGTTGTCCATAACGCCGAGCATAGCGGCGACAGAAGACTTGTTGCACACCGCGCCGGACGTATAGGGAAGAATGTAGCGGTTAGAAATGATGTTTGCCGCGTTGGCGAGCGCAACGAGGGAAGCGAGGATCGCGACAATCCACAGCAAAACCTTGAGCGCGCCGGGGAGCGGCAGGATACGCAAGATGGCAACGGCAGCAGGGGCAACCGTGGCAACGGGCAACAGCTTGGCGATGAGCGCACGATACGAAGCATAGGGCTCGCGGGCGAGCAGCTCAGCACGGGGAGAGTCGTAGTGTGCGACAACGACCACCGGGCGGTTGCGCGGAGACGCGAGCGGGCCCGAGGCCTTGTGGTAGGCGATGACATTTTGGCTCACGCCCGTCTTGCCCAGGCGTGAAACCACGGGGTGGCCCGTGCGCTCGAGCACGTAAAGAACGGCGCCGACAATGGCCAGCAAGGTGCCGACCAAGCCGATGCCGCCGCCGATGCCCATCAGCAGGGCGCCGGCAAACGCAAGAATACCGGTAACGGCAAATGCCAACCTGCTGGGCGCCGGGGCATTGAACTCCTGAACTTCGGGATCAAAGCCGTGGTTGCGGAAGATCTGAGCGATATCCTCGGCAGCCAAGCGCTCTTCTTCGCTGCATGCCGGCGTGATGCCGGTGTTCTGCAGCAGGTGGTTAATATAGTTCTGGGTGTTCGCCATGTGCGCTCCACATCCATAATCCGACAAATAGGCCCAATGCATGCACATTAGAACCGTATATAGTCGAAAGTATACCCCGAGCGAGCGCAAACGACCGAATTCGGGCCATCTTAACGCCCCGAGCGGACAAGGATATAGCCTAATCTCCATATCGGACTAAAATCATGGCAGCAAACCACCTTCTCATGCGAGGACTCTATGACGGCAAGCGACGCGACCGCGACAATTAAAAAGGGGAATTCGGAGCCCAGTTTCGATAAAACGGCCCAGCGCATCCTCAATCTTTTCTTTGTGCTCAACAGCTCCCCCGAACCGCTGACGACCGAGCAGATCGTCTTGGATTCTGACCTGGGATATGGCTCGGGCAACATCGACTCGGATAAGCGCAAGTTTCGGCGCGATCGTGACAAACTGCTCGAGCGTGGCATCTTAATCAAGGAGGTTCGCCCCGCCGGTGCGCAGGAGACCGAGGAAAGCTCGTGGACAATCGACCGCGAGCACACGTTTGCGGCAGGCGGCCTCATCACCGCAGACGACGCCGATATCCTGCTCAACGCTATCGACCAGACAATAGCGGCCGGCTCATCCACTTTTGCCGCGCCGCTTGCCGATATTCGTTCCAAGATTGCCTACCTCACCGGCAGGACGACGGCGGACGAAGCACCGATCCGCCGCTCTCCCACCGTCGATGCGGTATGGAGCGCCTTTGCCGAGCGATGCGCGCTGCGATTTTTATATCAGAACGGACGCGGTGAGCAGAAAGAGCGTACCGTCTGCGTCTACGGCATGTTCGAGCGCGAGGGCGTTGCGTACTTCTGCGGCCTCGACAATGCCACCGACGACATCAGGACATTCCGCTGCGACCGTATCGTTCGCGCTTGGCGCCCCTCAAAGGCCTACGCTATCCCTGCGGACTTCAACCTCAGCGACTACCTGTTCTTTGAATTCGATTTTGCCGACCGCCCGCCCGTTGCGGCTACGTTCTCGTTCGCCCCGCAGACGCAGATCGATATGATCAACGGCCTCACGCGCGGGCGAGGTGAGCTCGCACACACCGATTCGGGATGGACTTGGACCGTTGACGTGCGCGATCTTGAAGCCGCCGCCTCATTTTGCATGGCCCACGCCATGGACGGCATGAGGCCCATGGCCCCCAAATCGCTCAAGCAGGCGTGGAACCACCTCATTGAAAGGACGGTGCACGAGCATGCCCGTGCGTAAACTCACCAGCGAGCAGAGGCTCTCGCGCGCCATCGACATCATGGAGGCCCTCTACGCCGCCGGCGAGAGCGGCATGACACGAGACGAGCTTTGCAGTCGCTTTGACATCACGGGGGCGTCGCTCGACGAGATTCTCGAGATCGTCTCGACGCTCGCGGACCGAGAATCGGGTGCGCGTATCATCTGCGAATGCCACGGCGAGCGCGTGGTCCTCACCGGTGACGCCGGGCGTGTACTACCGCTGCGCCTGAGTGACGCCGAGGGCGCTGTGCTCAACCACGAACTTGAATCGTTGGGGATCGAGCCCCAGGCGGCGGCTCGAATTCGACATGCTCTTCTACCCGAAGAGCTCGGCTATAACCAGCACGTCTCTGACACCGTCAACCACGGGTCGCACTGGCAGCAGCTGAGCTGCGCCATTCAGGACGGCGTTCGCTGTCGTATCTCGTATCGCTCGATGGACGATGCGCGGCCACGCGTGCGTCTGGTCGACCCCTTGCGCATTACAGCAAACGGCGACCAAACATATCTGATTGCCTGGGACATCGCGGTCGATGAGCAGCGCACCTATCGCATGGATAAAATCGAGGGACTCGCCTTGACGGAAGACTCCGTCGTGCCTCACGTACCGGACGTTGTATCCCTCCACGATTCCCTTGCCCGGACGCAGCGTAGCGCAAAGCTCTTGATACCATTCGATATGGCGGAGCATCTGGACTGGGCCGGCATCACCCTCATCGAGCGCAGCGGGACAGACATGGCAACGGTAACCGTACATTACGGCTCCGAGCGTTGGCTGCTGAGCCAGATAATCGCAGCGGGCGGAGCCATCCGCATCTTGGATGACCCCGCCCTGTCAAAGCGTCTGTGCGATATGGCAAAAACCCTCGTCTGTCCGCTTTAGCGCCGCCGCTCGTGGCGTGCACGCCACAGCTGTAGATAGTGCCCGATCTGCGCCGATTCGATGCGCTGGTAGGAGCTCGTGGGCAGCGACGTTAAGAACTTCTTGCCATAGCCCTTCGTCACCAGGCGAGGATCCGCCAAGATCAGCACACCGCTATCGGTCGACGAGCGAATCAAACGCCCCGCGGCCTGCTTAACCTCGAGCACCGCCTCGGGCAGCGAATAGCGCGCCCATGCGCGGTCTTCGCGCAGGTTGCGCTCGCACGAGAGCGGGTCCGTGGGGCTTGAGAACGGCAACTTGGGAATGATGACGCAGCGCAGCGTCTCGCCGCTGGCATCAAACCCCTCCCAGAAGGCCTTGAGCGCAAAAAGCGACGAGGTCGGTTCGTTGATAAACCGGTCGCGCAGGCGACGAGGAGATGAGTTGCGCTGCTGGCAGTTGAGCTCCAGACCCGCACGGGCCATCTTGGGCTCAACGCGGGCGTATAGGTCCTCCATGTCGCGCCGATTGGTGAACAACGTGAGCACCGATCCGCCCATGGCAAGATGGGCGTCGACCAGCACGCGCTCGAGCGCCGTAAGATAGCTCTCACGATCGCGCGGATCGGGGATATCGCCCGCAACGACTACAGCCATGTTCGAATCGAAGTCGTAGCTCGAGTCCAAGTGCAGCGATGAGGATGTTGAAGCACCGATGCGATCGAGGCCGACCGCATGGTTAAAGTGTTCAAAGCTTTTGGACACCGTCATGGTCGCCGAGGCAAAGATAGCCGTGTGAACCTCGGGCAGCCACTCGGTTGCCAAGGCCTCGCCAATGTCGATGCGCTCTGCGGTCATTGACTCTCCGCCGGCACGCAGCCTGCGATTGACCTGCAGCGAATACACGTAGTGTTCATCGGTACCATCAATGATGAGTTTTAGGTTCTCGGCCAGCTCATGCAGGCGGCGCGAGATATCACCCAGGTCGACAACAACCTCTGGCTTGTCGGCGGCGACGGCTTGCACCAGCGCGTCGACGCTCTTGTCAGCTTGTTCCAATGCGTCGATGCCAGTGTAGGCCGACTGTAAGAAATCATGCCAGTCGTCAGATTCGCGCAGCTCGGGGCCAATCCATAGATTGGCATTGTCATAGCCCCCACGGGCACGGCGACCGAGCTCGCGAACGCCATCGAACACGCCGGCGATCGCCATGCTCGCGCGCGCAACCGTCGACGTCGCCTTGGCGGTAAGGCCCAGATAGAGCGTAGAGCCCTCGGAGGTTGCCAAATCACGGGAAACCTGGCTTAGCGCGCCGGTGCTCGAGCCACCCAGACGCTCGAACAGGACGCGTGATTCGTCCGCCGACACCACACGCGCCCACTGACGGCGCGCCTCGCGCTCGATGGAATGGGCCTCGTCGATTACCCAATGACGAATCGGCGGCAAAATCCTGCCCTCGGCCGCGACGTTGCGGAACAGCAGGGAATGGTTGGTGACCACCACATCGGCATGCGCCGCACGACGGCGAGCGCCGTGGACCAAACATTTATCAGGGAAAAACGGGCAGAGGCGACGAGCACACTCGCGCGAGGCCGTCGTAAAGTCGGGACGGTTGACGCTGCGCCACCGAATGCCGAGCGAGTCAAGGTCGCCATCGGCTGATTGGCAGACGTACGCCATAATGACCGCGACCGCCGTGAGCGTGTCCGCCGGATCGCGCTTGGTGGTAATCTCGACCTGGCCGCGGCTCATGCGCTCGAGCTTGCGCAGGCACGGATAGTGGTCATACCCCTTGAGAGCGCAAAATGACAGACCACCGTCCAGTTGCTCCGCAAGTTTTGGCAGCTCATGGTACATGAGTTGGTCGGCAAGATTGTTCGATTTGGTCGCAATACCAACCGTGATGTTGTTACGGCGTGCTGCCTCGGCAAAAGGCACCAGATAGGCCATCGATTTGCCGACGCCTGTGCCTGCCTCAATTACTCGATGAGTGCCCGTGACCAGCGCATCGCGGACCTCGAGCGCCATCGCGATCTGCTCATCACGCGGCTCGTAGGTGGGATACATGCGATTGACCAGGCCACCTGGTGCATAGTCTGCCTCGATCTCCTCACGACTCGGCATCTTGAGAACCGGCAGCTCATCGGCGTCCACCCGATCGTCGGCGCGATCGGCCTTGAGAACGTCAGCACGAGCGGCGCTGAGAGAGAAGATGGAACCAGGGTTCTGCCCTGCCAAGAATGAGAAGATAGGACGATAGGACCAAGGCACGTCCGGATGCATGTCGGCTAGGCGCGCCATGAGGCCCTGGGGCAAGTCGGTGAGCGCCACGAGCAACACGCGCCATACGCCACACAGGGCGTCGACGTCGGCATTGGCACGGTGTGATACCGAGTCGCAGCCAAACAGATCGGCCATAAAAGACAGCTTGTGCGAGGCCAGGCGCGGAAGCGCGATGCGCGACAGCGCCAGCGAATCGATCCAAATATCGCTCACGTTGACGCCGCCTTTGACCGACTCGATAAACGAGCGGTCGAACGTGGCGTTGTGTGCGATCACCGGGCAGCCACCGACAAAATCGGCGAGAGCGGCGACGGCCTCAACCGCCGACGGGGCATCTGCCACATCGGCATTTGTAATGCTCGTGAGCTCGGTAATCTCGGCGGGAATCAGCTGTTTGGGATGCACGAAGGTATCGAAGCGGTCGATGACCTCGCGGCCTGAAAGACGGGCCGCCGAGATCTCGATCAGCTCGTTGTCCTGCACCGAAAGACCCGTGGTCTCGGTATCGAGGATAATCACATCTTCCTCGATAAGGCCGAAGGACTGCGTTTTGGCGCGGTCGGCAAGCGTGGCATAGGAGTCGATGACAAACTGCGGCGTTCCTGACGAAACCGCGTCCTCGATTAGCATGCAATGCCCGCTCGACGAAGGCCCATACGGATCAGGCTGTCACAGACCTGCGGGAACGTCATGTCGTCGGTGTGGCGGATCTCATCCGGATACAGCGACGTATCGGTCATGCCGGGAATGGTATTGGTCTCGAGGATAACGGGGCCGTCCTCGCTCACAATAAAGTCGCTGCGCGAGATACCCAGGCAACCGAGGGCCTTGTGAGCGGCACAGGCAAGTTCCTGAGCGCGAGCGTAATTCTCGGGTGAAATCTGCGCCGGAATGCGATGGATATCCGTAGGGTCGACATACTTCACGTCCAGATCGTAGAACTCGCAGTCCTCGGGCTTACGAATCTCGACAATCGGCAGGGCGCGCACGTCATCTTCGCCGTATACGCCGACGGTGACCTCGGTACCCTCGATGCACTTCTCGACCAGCACTTTGTCGCCGTACTCAAACGCCTTGGCGATTGCCGCGGGCAGCTCGGAGGGCTCATGGACCAGGGAAATGCCATAGCTGGAACCGTTGACGGCCGGCTTCACAAAGCAGCGCTCGCCACAAACCTCGACGATATGATCGATATCGACTTCATCGCCCACCTCGAGCGCAAGGCCGGGGGCAATGGGAATGCCCGCCTTGGCGTATAGGAGCTTAGAGACCTCCTTGTCGGCACCGCAGGCGCTGGCAAGTACGCCCGAGGCCGTGTAGGGGATACCCAGGGTCTCCATGGCACCCTGCATGGCGCCATCCTCACCGCCGGCGCCGTGCATGGCGATAAATGCCACATCGAAACCGCCGGTCGCCATGGTTACCATAAAATCATCGGCAGCCGTGTCGATCAGCTCCACCGAAGTGTAGCCGGCCTCCTTCAAGGCAGCCACGACGTTCTTTCCCGAATTGAGCGAGATCTCGCGCTCAGCGGAATGACCGCCCGCCAAGACCGCTACGTGCATGTTCTCTAGGCTTTTACCCGGCATGGGCAGACTCCTCCTCTATAATTTCTGCAGCTGATACCATATTGTAGCGATACCCTCTACGTTTCCCCAAAATCGAAAGGCTTCCATGAATCCCAGGACTAAATCTCAGGACATTCGCGACTTGAGCCAAAACGATATTCGCGAGCTCGTGACCGAACTTGGCCAGCCCGCCTTCCGCGCGAAGCAGCTCATCGAATGGGTCTTCGAGAAGAACGTTTGTTCGTTTGACGGTATGACCAACCTCCCCAAGGCTTTCCGTGAGCAACTTAAAGAGGCTTTTGCCTTTGATACGCCGACTGAACTCACCAAGCAGGTTTCCAAAGATGGCTCGCGCAAGTATCTGCTCGAGTACCACGATGGCATTTCCGTCGAGACTGTCGGCATGCCCCGTCGTAACAAGCTTTCCGTCTGCGTTTCCACCCAGGCAGGCTGCGGCATGGGCTGCGCCTTTTGCGCTACCGGTCTCAACGGCCTCAAGCGCTCTCTGACCGCTCAAGAGATCGTCGACCAGGTGCTTCATGTATCCAACGACTTTGGCGAGCGTGCCACAAGCGTTGTCTTCATGGGCCAGGGCGAGCCGTTTGCCAACTACGACGAGGTTCTCAAGGCACTGCGTATCCTCAACGATCCCGATGGCATCGGTATCGGCGCTCGTCACCTCACCGTCTCTACCAGCGGCGTTATTCCCGGTATTCGCAAATTTGCCGATATCCCCGAGCAGTTCACTCTTGCCGTTTCCCTGCATTCCGCCATCCAGTCGACGCGCAATAAGCTCATGCCCGGTGTTAAGAAATACACGCTGCTTCGCCTTCACGAAGCGCTTCAGCTCTACACCGAGAAGACTGGCCGCCGCCCGACCTATGAGTATGCCATGATCGAAGGCGTCAACGATACGAATCCCGAGATGCAGGCGCTCTGCGACTTCTGCGAGGGAACGCTGTGCCACGTTAACCTGATTCAGCTTAACGACATCGAGGGCAGCCCGCTCAAGCCGTCGCCGATTCATAAGGTTGAGGATCTTCAGCGTCGTCTTGAGTCCCGTGGCATCGAGACCACGATTCGTAACTCCCGTGGTAACGATATTGACGCCGCTTGCGGACAGCTGAAGCAGCGCTTCAAAGTTCAGAAGAACGCATAGGGGAGTCGCACCCCAATACGTTTCATGTGAAACATCGAACGGCCCCGGTTGCAGGATATGCAACCGGGGCCGTTTCATTTATCGACCTCAATTTTGGACCAACTGCTACCTTTCCCATTTTTTACGGACAAAATAAAGGGCCCTTGTCTCATGAATCAGACAAGGGCCCCTCAAAATATGCAGGGTAATTGTTAGGTACCTAATAGCCTACATTTTCCCATTGGTTGCTAACCCAACCTTGATTAATCTTGGGATTCTTCGTTACCTGAGCAGTACGCATGGCAACATCTTCTGTCATAACATCCATTTTCTTCTTTGAAGTATCGACGATATCTTGCGCGCTACGAAGCAAACGACCCCGAAGTTCATCGTCTGTCGCGATCTTATAGCCAGCAAAGGCACCAGCCGCGACAGTCGTCGCCAATGCAATCGCAGTTATAATCTTATTCCTCATCTTGGCCCCCTTGATCAAACTGAATCATTTCACCAAGAATACGAGAAAGCTCTTCTTCGTCTTTAAACTCAATTTCAATCTTATTCTTTCCACGCGAGCTCTTCACACGCACGTTGGTATTAAATACCTGGCGAAGCACACGGGCAGCCTTTTTAAAAGACTGAGGCGTTGCAGGCCTCGGCGTCTTAGGCGTCTCTCCGGCAGAAAACAATGAAGCAAGATTTTCTGTCGCTCTTACGGAAAGGCCCTCTGCAACAACCTTTTCTGCAAGTCGAATTCGAGCATCCTCATAGGGAACTGCAAGAATCGCACGTGCATGACCAGCAGTAAGTTTACCCTCAAAAATCATCTGCTGAACTACTTCGGGGAGATCGAGAAGGCGCAACGAATTTGTAATTGCAGAGCGTGACTTGCTTACTGCCTTCGACAATGCCTCCTGGGTCATACCGCTGGCATCAATGAGCTGGCGATAGCCCTTAGCCTCTTCGACGGGATTCAGATCAGAACGCTGAAGGTTTTCGATAAGAGCAAGAGCCAGCATCTCTTCATCATTAACATCTTTAATGATGACAGGTAGCTCCTCAAGACCAGCAAGCTTTGACGCCTGGTAACGACGCTCACCAGCGATAATCTCATAGCCGTTTCCATGCTTGCGAACCAAGAGCGGCTGCAAAACGCCATGCTCTTGGATTGACTCGCTCAACTCGCGAAGTTCAGTTTCATTAAACTGAATTCGCGGTTGATTAGGGTTGGGAACGATATCCTCAATAGGTAGTTTTGTTTCAGATGAGGCATTTGAAGCAGATGCAGCAGAACCACCGGTCTCATACTCAGCCTCTGAGACCAAAGCATTGAGTCCGCGTCCCAATCCACCACGTTTCTTTGCACTAGGCACGCTTGATCACCTCTTTTGCAAGGTTCATATACGCTTTTGCACCCTTGTTTTGAGGTGCATAGGTAATTACCGGTTCTCCAAAAGACGGAGCTTCAGAGATTTTAACCGTACGGGGAATCAGCGTCTTAAACGCCTTATCACCAAAGTACGATTGAACTTCCTCAACAACCTGATTCGACAAAGAAGTACGTGAGTCATACATGGTCATAAGCACGCCATAGGTGTCTAAGCCCTTGTTCAGACGTGATTTGACCATCTTCATTGACTCAAGCAGCTTCGTAACGCCCTCGAGTGCGTAATACTCACACTGGATTGGAATCAAAACGCTATCTGCTGCGGTCAAGGCATTGATAGTAAGCAGGCCGAGCGAAGGAGGACAGTCAATGAAAATAAAATCGAACTCGTCCTGAATCGGCTCAAGCAAATCTTTGAGGCGGGTTTCACGAGCAATTGCGCTTACGAGCTCAATTTCGGCACCTGCAAGCTGAATCGTAGCTGGAATTACGAATACCTTTTTGCAATTTGTATCAAGAACAAGCGATTCTGCCGGCACATCATTCAACAATGCATCATAGATGCAGTGATCAAGGTCTTCTTTTTCAATTCCAAATCCACTGGTACTGTTTCCCTGCGGATCAAAATCGACAATCAGTGTCTTACGACCCTGCTCACCCAGTGCTGCTGCAAGGTTTACAGCCGTCGTTGACTTACCGACGCCGCCTTTTTGATTGATGATTGCAATGATACGCGTGTCTTTTGCGTTCTTAGAACGCTTAACGTCGCGAAATCCCACGGTCCCTCCTGGTGTGTATTAAAGCTGTCAAACGGAGGATGTTTCACGTGAAACATTCCGATTCGATATCAACCGCCATGTTTCACGTGAAACACTGCAAGTTGTTAGTATCCATTATGTTTCACGTGAAACATCTAGGCAAGCGGATTCTTCTTAGCCATGCCATTTGCACGAGGCAATGAAACGGATGCTGGATGACTCTTCTTGAGAACAATGAACTCCCTGTGGCCCAAGCCCTCAGGCAAATCGATTGCGTCATTAAGAAGCAAAGTGAAGCCGCAAATCTTAGCTGCCGACATGCCGGAAACTAGCTCCTCATCCGAAGGATTACCCTTGGTGATAACAAATAGACCTCCATCCTTGAGGAACGGAGCCGCATACTCAACAAGAATCGGTAGAGGGGCAAGTGCGCGGGCGGTTACGACAGAAAACTGCTTCTTATGGCTTCGAGCATATTCTTCAAGGCGATCATGAATCGCATGAGCATGTTTCAACCCAAGAGCATGAACAAAAGAATTGACGGCATCAACCTTCTTACCAACAGAGTCAATATAAGTAGCTTTACGATGCGTGGTTATGGTTAACGGAATACCAGGGAAGCCCGCACCTGTCCCCATATCGAGCAAAGCTCCCTCAGGAGCCTTATTGATATAGGGGAGCAAAACAAGTGAGTCGAGGATATGAAGTACCGCAGCATCTTCTACGTTAAGAATACGGGTGAGATTAGTTGTCTTATTTGTTTCCAGAACCAAATCCAAATGCTGAATACATTTCCTCAGCTCAACATCAGATACGCTCAAGGAATACTCTTTGCAATAGGAAGTTAGACGAGTCAACATCTCGTCAGCTTGCTGATCAGTAAGTACTAACAACGAAAGCTCCTTTCTGACAAAAATCAGTGTATCGAGAACTTTTGACAAAAAAAGGGGACGTGGAAACCACGTCCCCTTAGCATAAGCTCGAGCAGATTATCGAGCAACAATCACCACATGGCGATCAGGGTCAGAACCCTCAGAATGAGTATCGACGGCGTCATTGCCACGAAGTGCAATGTGAACCAGTCGGCGCTCGTAGGCATTCATGGGCGGAAGCGAAACACTCTTATGAGTGCGGATGGCACGCTCGGCTGCAGACTGAGCCATGGAGGCAACCTTGTCCTGACGGCGGCTCTTGTATCCCTCGACGTCCACTACAACCGGATACCTAAAGCCAAGCTTGCGGCTCACTAGCAAAGAGAACATAACCTGAAGGGCATCAAGGGTGCGACCATGACGGCCAATGAGAACAGCAAGGTCGGGAGCCGTTACATCCAGAATCAGCTCACCCTCGTCGCCCTCATACTCATCGATAGGAGAGTTGGCGGCATCGAAGTGCGAAAGGATGGAACGCAGGATGGAAATCGCGACATCGGCAATGGTGTCGAGCTCCTCGTCGGTCAGCTCTTCACCGGCCTTGTAGCGCTGTGCAATCTCGGGATAATCGCCCGCGACCTGCGGGGCAACCTCCTCAAGCATATCCTCGATGATCTCTTCAGACATAACGTACTCCAAAAGTTAGGTACCTAAATAAGATTGATATCCCGCTACTTCTTCTTGTGCGGGCGCGGCTTCTTCTCGCGACGAGTGACCTCAACCTGCAGCGGCGCGTTCTTAAGGCGCTCCTCCTCATCGGCCTTCGCCTTGTCGATGACCTTCTGCGTCACAAAAATCTGCTGGATAACCTGCCAAGCAGACGAGACGTCGTAGTACAGCAGAACACCAACGGGAACGCTCCAGCCCATCCAAAGCATCATGACCGTCATGACAACGGCCATCATACGCATGCTCTGAGCCTGCTGGCCGGTCTGGTTGCGCGACATATAGAGCTGCGGAATCAGGGTCAGGACAGCGAACAGGATCAGGCAGACCAGCGCAGGCAGCGCGACCATAAAGCCATCGGCAAAGGAGGCACTCGGCGTGGTGGTCAGGTCGGGCAGAATATTAAAGAACGAGAACGCGCCGTCGTTAAAGTAGTCCGGCAGGTTACGCAGCAGCGTATATAGGGCGAACAGGACAGGCATCTGAATCAACAGCGGCAGACAACCAGCCATCGGGTTGAACTTGTTCTCGCTGTAGAACTTCTGCATTTCCTCGGCCTGACGCTGGGGATCGTCGGCATAGCGCTCCTGGATCTCGAGCATCTTGGGCTGCAGCACCTGCATGCGTGCCGTCGACTTAGTCGACTTGAGCATAAGCGGCGTCAGTAGCAGACGGATGATGACCACCAGGATGATGATGGACAGGCCCCAGTCGACCGCAAAGGTCTGGATGAGCTTGAGCAGCTCGAAAAGGATGTTAACGATCCAATCCCACATGTAAGTTTTCCTCCGATAGCGAGTGCCCGCTAGGGCACAGGGTCATAACCGCCGACGTGCAGGGGATTGCAGCGAGCGATGCGCCTCACGGCAAGCCAGCAGCCTCTCAAAACACCGTACTTCTCAATCGCCTGGACGGCGTATTGCGAGCACGTTGGGTAATAAATGCAGGCGTCAGGCAATAAGGGCGAAATAACCTGTTGATATATGCGAATAGGAGCGATGGCAACACGTCGCAAAACGTGATTGCTCATCGCTCCTCCCCGGCAACGCCGGCGCGTTTCATAAGCGAACGCAATGCATTGTCCATCTCCTGAGGCGAAGAAACCCTCGTCTTGGGAGTTGCGAACAAGATGATGTCATAACCCGCAACGGGAAATCCACAGCTGCGGGCGGCCTCGCGCATCACACGCTTAGAACGGTTGCGCACGACAGCACAACCGAGCCGTTTAGCACCAACGAAGGCGACCCTTCCGGAGTCGCCTTCGCCAACCGATTCACATATGGTCATTCGAATCAGAGGGTGATTGAAACGACGCCCCTGACTGAACACATGCTCGAAATCTTGCCGAGACTTAATAGTCTTCATGCGAGATGTGTGTATCGCTGCTAGACAGTGAGACGCTTGCGGCCCTTGGCGCGACGACGGGCGAGCACGGCACGACCACCCTTAGTGGCCATACGGGCACGGAAGCCATGGGTCTTGGCACGCTTACGCTTATTAGGCTGATACGTACGCTTCATCTTAAGTTCCTCCTGCTGCATTTCGAGTGTCCGCGGGGGCGCGGACGCAGATATAGACACGTGAGCTTGAAGATTGTAGGGAAATCAATGTTCAAATGTCAAGAAATCAAAGGTAAAAGGTTGCGCAGTTCACACGGTTCCCCCATAAGCCGAGCTCGATTTAGCGGTGCATGGCAACTTTTCACGATATTTCATCGAGTTTTCAACAGGTCATGTTGGCAATGTTGAGAACTTTTCACCCGTTTTCCAAAGTTTTCAACAAGTTTTGAAAAGTTGTCGAAAGATGAGAAACGTTGCACGGTGAGCTACTATTTGTTCGAAACCTTTTGAAAGATTGCGAGCGGCATGTCTGACGACTTTTACACCATGGTCGATTCCGGAGACCCGGCACCCGACAACGAGCACATCACCGGCGTGCGCGAAGAGCGTGCGGAAGGCGAGCAGACGACCACGCAGGCGCCAAAAGCCATGTACGCCGCGCGCATCGCCGTCTATGACGACATGCTGTCGACACCGCGGGTGATCGTCATTGATCCGCAAGATGTCCGCACGTATTTGGAAGAGACGACCAACACCGTCTACCAGTGCATGAAAGAACAAGGTGGCCATATCTCGCTCATGGTCATCCGCGAGATTGTCGAAAACTTTATCCACGCACACTTTGCCGAGCCCATCATCTCGATTCTGGACGGCGGAGACACCATCCGCTTTGCTGACCAAGGACCCGGCATCGACGACAAGGAACGTGCTTTCGACTTTGGCGTTACCAGCGCAAACAGCAAGATGAAGCGCTATATCCGTGGAACCGGAGCAGGGTTTCCCATGGTGCAGGAGTATTTGGAAAACGCCGGCGGTGCCGTATCCATCGAGGACAACATGGGCAACGGCACCGTGGTTACGGTAAGCCTGAACCCTAAACGCGTGCAGGAAATCGAGCGTGCCGGCGGACGCGGCGCTGCCGTGCGGCCCGAGACGGAGCAGCCCACATATCCCCTGCCGGGAGCTTTTGCGCAGCAGCCCGTGGCAACGCAGCAGATGCAGCCCCCCGTGGGACAGATGCAGCAGCCCGGAATGCTTCCCACACAAGAACCCCAGGCGGCATCTATGTCGATGCCGCCAAACATGCCAGAGGCCATGCCGCTGGCTGATCAGGATGCAGCAGCAATGCAGCAGGCGACGGGGGCGCCGGGTGGCCAGCAAATGGGCTATCAGCCGTACCAACAGGGATATCCATATCAGCAGATGCCGCCACTGGGGTATGGCCAGCAGTTCCCGCAGCAGTACCAGCAGGGATATCAGCAGCCGTACCAGCAGATGCCGCAGCAGCAGTACAACCCCTGGGCCCAGCAGACGCCTCCGCAGCCTTACCAACAGTGGCCTCAAAGTTTTCAACAGCAAATGCCGCCGACGCAGAGTTCTCAACAACCAGCAGCTCAAATGATGTATCCTAATGCAGTAAATCAGTATGCACAGCCACAACCGGACGTGTTCGTAAGCGATCGCGGCAACGCCGCGCTGGGCTATCTGGCGCAAAATCAAGCGTGCGGCGCAACCGATCTTGCGAGGGCGTTTGGAAACTCGGCCCCCACTTGGTCACGCACGCTCAATGACTTGGCGCAGGCCGGCTTGGTCATCAAGCATGGCCAGAAATACCATCTGACCGAACTCGGCGCCGCTCGCGTACGAGCTCAGAGCTAAAGAACGGGAGAGACAGTGGACGAGGAAGCAAGCATCATCCTGGGGGATGCCATCGCCTTTTGCCAGCGCGACGGCCAAGATGCACGCCTCATCAACATGCTGGGGCAATCGCGCGCCATAAGCCTGACCGAAGATACGCTCACGATCGAGGCCCCCTCGCGCTTTGCCATCGCGCAGCTCAAAAAGCATCAGCCGACTATTGAGGCCTATCTGGAAGAAATCGCCTTTGCACCGATTGCTCTCGACATCGTGGCACCGCAAGGCGCCGCGACGGAATCCGCTGCCGCCACGGCGCCCGCCACGGCTCCCGCTGCTTCCCCGGCGGTGCCGGCCTCCGCAGGCGATGTGCCGACAATCGAGCACCAGCACAGCGATGTTTCCCGTGAAACAATGGCACCGTTGACGAGCGCGGCGGCGACGTCAACGAACGCACCCGTCACGCACATGCCCATCGCTCACGACGCAGCGGCGGGCGCGGATTCGGGCATTGCAATCAAGAACACGCTCTCGGCCGACGATTTTCGTCGCATGATGAACCAGATGAAGGGCGGAGCGCCGACTAAATCCACGCAAGCTGCGGCCCCCGCTTCACCCATGCCAGCACCGACCGTGCCGGCCGAGCAGAATACGGATGGAGCCCCGCTCGCCGCGAACTCAAAATTTACCTTTGAGAACTTTGTCTACGGCCCCGAGAACAGCCATGCCTATCGCTCGGCACTCAAGTTTGCCGCCCTCGCGGACGAGCGCGGCACATGCACATCCCTGTTCATCTATGGCAAATCGGGGCTGGGCAAGACCCATCTGCTGCTCGCCATCAAAAACGAGCTCGCCGAGAAGTCGCCCGAGATCAAGGTCAAGTATGCCAACTCCCAGGCATATCTGGACGACCTGATGACCGAGTTCGACCGTCAAAAGAAGAGCAACGCCCCCATCATGCAGGCGTACCACGGCGTGGACGTGCTCATCATCGATGACATCCAAAACATCATCGGCAAGCGCGCGAGTGTGGACTACTTTTTCCAGCTCATGGACGAGTTCATCCGCAACAACAAGAAGGTCGTCATCGCGGCAGACCGCGCCCCCAAGGACCTGAGCATGGACGAGCGTCTGACCAGCCGCTTCAACGCCGGAATGCTCTGCCTGGTCGCAGAGCCCAGCTACGAGATGAAATACAAGATCTTGCAGCGCTATTACGAGAACACCATCGTCGCCGCTCCCGAGGCGGGCGACGACTCACTGCTGGCGGCCTATGGGGGCGACGGCGGGCACCTGACCGACGAGCACTTTAAACACATGGCCGAGGTCTCGGGCACCAACATCCGCGAACTCGAGAGCTTTTGCGAGCGCTGCGCCGGCGAGGCGGGCGACCGCGAGCGCGAGGGCGGAGAGCTCACCTTTGACGATATCGACGCCATCGCCAGCCAGTACTTCGACACATCGGCCAAAAAGATCAACGTCCAGACGGTTCAGTCCGTCATCGAAGAGCAGTACGGCGTGACACACGAGGAGCTCATCGGCCCGCGTCGCAACGCCAATATCGCCAAAGCACGCCATATCGCTATCTACCTGGCCATCGAGATGTGCGAAATGACGACCACGGCGGTGGGCGCCGAATTTGGCAACCGCAACCACTCGACCGTCAGCACGAGCTACAAAAAGGTCCAGAAGATGATCCAGGAAGACCGCACCGTCACCGAAGACCTCAAGTCGCTGCGCGATAAAATTACACTGCGCTCGTAGGGAAATAGAGACACCTGTTGAAAACTTGTCGAAACCACGGGCATAAGGTGTCTAAAACCCAACCCGCGGTGATGAAAAGTTTTGCGCAGATTTTGAACGTGGAAAACCACCCCTGTTGCACACAGGTTGCTGTCGATTCTCTTTCTGGGTCTGACCTGCGTCTTTGGGAATAATCAACAGTTTCGTCAGTGCTATTACTATTATTAAGATATTTATATCTATAGAAAGGTATTAAAAGATGAAGTTCACCGTCAGCCAGAGCTCGCTCACACAAGCCATCGGCGTCGTTATGAAGGGTGTCGCTTCGGCATCCACCCTTCCCATCCTGTCGGGCGTGCTCGTCAAGGCGCAAGACGGCATCTTGGAATTCCAGACCTCTAACTACACCATCTCGATCCGTCATCGCATCGCGGCGCATGTCGAAGAAGAGGGCGAGATGGTTATCCCCTGTAAGATGCTCTCCAATATCACCAAGACCCTCCCCGATGCCCCGGTCACCTTTGAGCTGTCCGAGCGCCAGGTGCTGATTGGTTGCGAGAAGAGCTCGTTCCGCCTGAACACGCTTGATGCT
Organism: Collinsella sp.; assembly: GCA_019425045.1. Lineage (GTDB taxonomy): Bacteria > Actinomycetota > Coriobacteriia > Coriobacteriales > Coriobacteriaceae > Collinsella. The sequence continues at coordinate 124,087 of JAHYYI010000002.1, read as the reverse complement.
AATGACTTCCCCGAGTTTCCGGCCTATGCCATCGAGAGTGCCGTGGAGCTGCCGACCGATATCTTGTCCGAGATGGTCGGCCGCGTGTGGCGCGTCACCTCGACCGACAAGGCCCGTCCCATCCTGGGCGGCGTGCACATGAAGGTCGAGAACAACACCGTTCGCCTGGTGGCGACCGATTCCTTCCGTTTGGCCGTGTGCGATACGCAGGTCGAGACCTCGACCCTCGAGGGTTCCTTTGAACTCAACGTTCCGGCTGACGCCTTTAACGACGCGCTGAACATCATGGCCAGCCAGGCGACCATCATGATCGGGGCTACCGACACCCAAGTCGTCTTCGAGGCCGGCAACACCACCTACGTGTCGCGTCGTATCGAGGGCGTGTACCCCAACTACAAGCAGCTCATCCCCGATTCGTGCGTGACGAGCGTCAAGATCGACGTCGCCGCCCTTAACGCCGCCCTCAAGCGCGTGGCTGTTATCGCGAGCGCCAACCCCGCCGTCAAGTTCGAGATCGATGTCGAGAACGGGCAGATGGGCCTGTCCTCCATCTCCAATGACCAGGACCTTGCGCAGGAGACGATCGATGTCGAGGCCGAGGGCGAGTCGGGCACCATCGCCTTCAACTACCACTACATCTTCGGCTGCCTCAATGCCCTATCCAAGGAGAAGGAGATCACGCTGGAGCTCAAGAGCTACTCGCAGGCGGGCATCTTCAAGTCCTACGACAAGATCAACTACCTGTACCTGGTCATGCCGGTCCGCATCTAGCGTTGCGCCATGACCATGTTCGCCCGCGATCTTTCCGTCGCGCACTACCGCAGCTTCGATAGCTATCGCCTTGCCCTGGACGAGGGCGTGACGATACTTGCAGGACCCAACGCGGCGGGAAAGACCAATCTCATAGAGGCGCTGCAGCTGCTGACGAGCGGCGCCTCGTTTAGGCATCCGACCGCAGCCGAGCTCGTTCATGACGGCGTGGGCTCGTGCAGGGTCGAGCTGAGGCTCGAGGGCGACGGCCGCGTGCTTGATATGGGATTGAGCGCGGAGGACGGTAAGCGCTCGTTTAGCCGCAACGGCAAGAGATGCTCTGCCGCCGGTGTGCGCGGGGTTCTGCCGAGCGTGCTGTTTTGCCCCGACCATCTGGACATGGTTAAGCGGGGCGCCAGTGTGCGCCGCGCCGCCCTCGATGACTTTGGCATGCAACTGAGCGCACGCTATGCCGATCTTGCGAGCGCCTATGGGCGCTGCGTGACCCAGCGCAACGCCTTGCTCAAGGAGACCTGGTGCTGCCGTGAGATGCTCGGCGCGTGGAACGATTCGATTGCCCGCGCGGGCGCGGCTCTGCTCGTGCACCGGTTGGCCCTGCTCGACCGGCTGGCGGGCCATGTGCGTACTGCCTACGGGCAAGTGGCGTCCGGTGAAGCCGCCAACGTGTCCTATGCGTCCACGCTGGGGGATTTGCCCCAGGTCGAGGATCGCGAAGAGCTGAAGGGCTGGGCGTACGAGCGCATGCTGGCCGCCCTTGATGAGCACGCCGGCGAGGAAATTCGCCGCGGCGTGACGTTGGTGGGGCCGCATCGCGACGAGATTGAATTTACCGTGGCGGGTCGCTCCGCCCGTTCATTTGCCAGCCAAGGACAGCAGCGAACGTTGGTACTGTCCTGGAAGGTGGCCGAGGTGGCCGTGGCTCGCGATGTTCTGGGTACTGCTCCGCTGTTGCTTCTGGACGACGTGATGAGCGAGCTCGACGGCGAGCGTCGCGGCGCTTTCCTGCGGCTGATCGGCGATGATATCCAGACGGTCATAACCACGACCAACCTGGGGTACTTTACCGATGACCTGCTTGATCGAGCCAAGGTGGTGAGCATGGGTGAGACGTGCTAATTACGAGCGCGAGAGCGAAACGGTCGCCTTCAGTGGCTTTTTGAACGCAGAGCGCCAGCGCATCCTGGCGGCTGCGACCCCTGAGCGCCGTGCGCAGATGGAGGCCGCCGAGGAGTCGCGCGCGGTCTATCGCGCGTGGAACGCGGTGTGCTCGGGCACGCGCGAGGGGCGGCATGTGACGGGCCTGCGCTACCTGCCCGAGTCCAATGAGCTGCTGGTATATCTCGACTCGCCCTCGTGGACGCAGGAAATGACGTTGTTGCGCGAGATCATCCGCGCGCGCATGGAGCGCGCCGGTGCGCATGTGGACGGCCTGGTGTTCAAAACCACCGCGCCCGGTCACATGCCGCCCGCCGCCAAGGAGCGCCTTCGCCCAGCGACGACCGAGCGCCCGCCGGCCCCACACGCCGACCTCAGCGATGCCGAGCGCACCGAGATTGAGCGCCAAGTGGCGCCCATCGAAGACCAAAAACTGCGCGAGGCCCTCGAGAACGCCATGAGAGCCAGTGCCGAGTGGGCCAAGGGCGTGCAAAGCAAAAAAGAGCCTTAAATCGCATCTGGTGGCCTTGTAGAGCCAAATACCCTCGTTCCCGAGGGTATTTTTTTACGATAAACTAGTAAGGCTGTACACATTTTCTTGACTGAAGGAGGACGTGTGGCAAACGAAAACGATTACGATGGCGGCGAGATTAAGATTCTCGAAGGTCTCGAGGCCGTTCGTAAGCGCCCGGGCATGTATATCGGCTCGACGAGCGCCAGCGGTCTGCATCACCTGGTGTGGGAGATCGTTGACAACTCTGTCGACGAGGCCATGGCCGGTTTCTGCACCGAGATCCAGGTGACGGTCCACGCCGACAACTCCATCACGGTCGTCGACAACGGGCGCGGCATCCCCGTCGACGAGCACCCTGTTAAAAAGATCCCGACGCTCGAGGTCGTCATGACGATCTTGCACGCCGGCGGTAAGTTCGATAACTCGGCCTATAAGGTCTCGGGCGGCCTGCACGGCGTGGGCATCTCCGTCGTCAACGCACTGTCCAAGCGTGTGGTCGTTCAGGTTCGTCGCGATGGCAACACCTACGAGATGGAGTTCTCGCGCGGCAAGACCGTCAAGAAGATGGAGGTCGTGGGCACCTCGGATTCGACGGGCACCACCGTCACCTTCTGGCCCGACGACGAGATCTTCGAGACCTGCATCTACGATTTCGATACGCTGCATAACCGTCTGCAGGAGACGGCGTTCCTCAATAAGAACCTCAAAATCGTGCTGACCGACGAGCGCGAAGCGACTCCCCACGTGGAGGAGTTTTGCTACGAGGGCGGCATCATCGACTTCGTCAAGTTCCTCAACGAGGGCAAGGACGTCCCCGAGGCCTTTAAGGAGCCCATCTACATCGAGGGCAAATCGGACCCGGATGCTCCCGTGGCCAAGATGGGCGAGGTCGAGGTTTCCCTGCAGTGGAATAGCGGCTACGGCGAGAACGTCATGTCGTTTGCCAACGACATCTACACCCCCGAAGGCGGCATGCACCTTGAGGGCTTCCGTACCGCGCTCACCCGCGTGATCAACGATTACGCGCGCAAGCAGAACCTGCTCAAGGAAAAAGACGCCAACCTGACCGGCGACGATGTGCGCGAGGGCCTTTCGGCCGTTATCTCGGTCAAGCTGCCCGATCCGCAGTTTGAGGGCCAGACCAAGGCAAAGCTCGGCAGCTCCTATATGCGAGCGCTCACGCTCAAGATTGTGACCGACGGCCTCGCCGATTACTTGGAGGAGCATCCCAAGCCCGCTCGCGAGATCGTCAAGAAGGCGCAGCAGGCCTGCAAGGCGCGCAATGCCGCCCGCAAGGCGCGCGAGGCGACCCGCCGCAAGAGCCTGCTCGAGACGGCGTCCCTGCCCGGTAAGCTCGCTGACTGCTCGGTGCGCGATGCCGAGCTGACCGAGCTCTTCATCGTAGAGGGCGACTCGGCAGGCGGTTCGGCCAAGGACGGCCGTCGCCGAGACATCCAGGCGATTCTGCCCCTGCGCGGCAAGATTTTGAACGTCGAACGCGTTGGTGACCATCGAGCGTTCTCGAGTGACACCATCCAGTCGCTGATTACCGCGATCGGCTGCGGCGTCACGACGAGTGCCGGCGACGGCGGCGACTTCGATATCACCAAGGCGCGCTACCACAAGATCATCATCATGACCGATGCAGACGTCGACGGTGCGCATATCCGCATCCTGCTGCTGACGTTCTTCTACAAGTACATGCGTCCGCTGATCGATGCCGGCTACGTCTATGTTGCCTGCCCGCCCATCTTTGGCATTAAGGTGCGCAACAAGATCCACTACGTGTATCCCAACGGCCGCCAGCCCGAAGACGAGATCCTGCGCGACACCATCCAGAGTCTGGGCCTGAACCCCGACGATAACGACGAGGACGGCAAGGCCAAGGACGGCAAGATCACCAAAAAGCGCAAGGGCTATACCGTCCAGCGCTACAAGGGCCTGGGCGAGATGGACCCCAAGCAGCTTGCCTCGACGACGATGGACCCCAAGACCCGCATCCTGCAGCGTGTGTCGATCGAGGACGCCGTGGTGGCGGACCGCGCCGTGCGCGAGCTGATGGGTTCCGAGGTCGGCTATCGCCGCGAGTACATCGAGAAGCATGCACATGATGCACGATTCTTAGATGCCTAACCTGTTCGGCTTTCCCAGCCACCGCACCTTCGCCCTCAATCGTCGGTCGCGTACCCAAGTACGTTTCCCTCCTCTTTCGGGCGAATCTGCGGCACCTGGAAAAGCCGTCTCCGTGGTAGGGAACTAATTAGACCACGCAAACCATGAGGAGGTAACGTGGCAGACGATATCAACAATAACGAGGGTATGGACGAGGCCGGCGATGCCGGTATGCCCGACGATCTGAAGCGCCTGCTTGCCCGTGCTGAGCAGGGCGAGGACGGCGACCCGGACGCCTATAACCCCGATGCCGATGATGATGAGGAAGAAGACGACGCCGAGCTCGAGGAGAGCTTTGGCGAAGTCGACCGTGGCGCCTCGGCCGGCGAGGATATCAACGGCGGCCAGCTCCAGATTTCGGAGTTTGGCCGCGAGATGAAGCAGTCGTTCATCGAGTATTCGATGTCGGTCATCACGGCGCGCGCCCTGCCGGACGTGCGCGACGGCTTAAAGCCGGTGCACCGCCGCATCCTGTACGCGATGAACGAGAGCGGCATCTACCCCAACCGCCCGCACAAGAAGTCAGCTTGGACGGTCGGCGAAGTTATCGGTAAGTACCACCCGCATGGCGATTCCGCGGTCTACGAGGCCATGGTCCGCCTGGCGCAGTGGTTCTCCATGCGCACGCCGCTCATCGACGGTCACGGTAACTTCGGTAACATCGACGGCGACGGCGCGGCGGCCATGCGTTACACCGAGAGCCGCTTGGCAAAGCCCGCCATGGAACTGCTGCGTGACTTGCAGAAGGATACCGTCGACTGGCAGCCCAACTACGACGAATCGCTCGCCGAGCCCGTGGCGCTGCCTGCGCGCTTCCCCAACCTGCTGGTCAACGGCAGCCAGGGCATCGCCGTCGGCATGGCCACCAACATCGCTCCGCATAACCTCACCGAGGCGATCGAGGCCACCTGCTACCTGATCGACAACCCCGACGCCACCGTCGACGAGCTCATGCAGATCATGCCCGGTCCGGACTTCCCCACCGGCGCCATCATCATGGGCAGCGCCGGCATTAAGCAGAGCTACGAGACCGGCCGCGGCTCCATTACCGTGCGTGCCAAGGCACACGTGGAGTCCACCAAGACCGGCCGCAGCCGCCTGGTCTTTACCGAGATTCCCTACATGGTCAACAAGGGCACCCTGCAGGAGAAGATCGCCCAGCTCGTCAACGACAAGCGCATCGAGGGCATCTCGGATATGCGCGATGAGTCCAACCAGAAGGGCATCCGTCTGGTCATCGAGCTCAAGAAGGGCGTCATTCCGCAGGTCGTGCTCAACAATCTGTATAAGTACACCTCGCTGCAGACGACCTTTGGCGCCAACAACCTGGCACTCGTCAACGGCGTTCCCAAATGCCTGAGCCTGCGCGAGATGCTGCAGCACTACATCGACCACCAGGTCGACGTCGTCACCCGCCGCACCCGCTTCGACCTTAAGAAGGCCCAGGCCCGCGCGCATATCCTTGAGGGCTACCTGATGGCCCTTGACCATATCGACGAGGTCATCAGCATCATCCGCTCCTCGCAGACCGACTCCGAGGCCAGCAGCCGACTGATCGAACGCTTTGGCTTTACGCCCGAGCAGACCACGGCCATCCTCGAGATGAAGCTGCGCCGCCTGACCGGCCTGGAGCGCGACAAGATCCAAGAAGAGTTGGACGGCCTGCGCCGCGCCATCGCCTACTACGAGGACCTGCTGGCGCACGAGGAGAAGATTCTGGGCGTCATCAAGGAAGAGATGCGCGAGATCTCCAAGAAGTTTGGCGACAAGCGCCGCACCGAGATCAGCCAGGTTGAGAAGGACTTGGACGTCGAGGACCTCATTGCCGACGAGGATATGGTCGTGACCATCACCCACACCGGCTACGTTAAGCGTATCCCGGTGGCTGCCTACCGTGCCCAGAAGCGCGGTGGCAAGGGCGTGTCGGGCGTCAACCTCAAAGAGGACGATGTTATCGACGAGATGTTCATCGCGTCCACGCACGAGTATGTGCTGTTCTTCTCGAGCAAGGGCAAGGTCTATCGCCTGAAGGTGCACGAGCTGCCGGTGGGTACGCGCCAGGCGCGCGGTACCGCGATCGTCAACCTGCTGCCCTTCGAGGAGGGCGAGAAGATCGCGAGCGTCATCAGCTGCCGCGAGTTCCCGGCCGACGAGTACCTGATGTTTGCCACCAAGAGCGGCATGGTCAAGAAGACCGTGATGAGCGCTTACGATCGTAGCCGCCGTGATGGCCTGATCGCTATCAACCTGCGCGACGACGACGCACTGCTGAACGTGCGCCGCGTGCGCGAGGGTGACAAGATTATCCTAGCCACCACCGCGGGCAAGGCGATCATGTTCTCCGAGGAGCAGGTGCGCGCCACCGGCCGCGATACCAGCGGCGTTCGCGGTATCGGTATGAAGGACGGCGTGAGCGTTCTGGGCATGGAAGTCACTAACGGCAACGGCGATCTGTTCGTCATCACCGAGCGCGGCTACGGCAAGCGCACGCCGGTCGCGGACTACCCAGAGCAGAATCGCGGCGGCCAGGGCGTCTACACCATCCAAATGACCGAGCGCAAGGGCAACCTCGCGGCCATGAAGACGGTGGGCCCGCAGCACGAGCTGTTCATCGTGACGGAGGGCGCGACGGTCATTCGCGTCAAGACCGACGAGATCAGCCAGACCGGCCGCGCCACCCAGGGCGTCAAGATGATGACCGTCGACGACAACGACCGCGTATGCGCTGTCGCCCGCATGACGGCCGCCAAGGAAAAGCCCGAAGGCGAAGCCACAGAAGACGGCTCTGCCCCCGAAGAAACCCCTGTCGATCTAGGCGACGGCAACGACATGCCAGAAGATCTCCTCGACGAGTAAGAGGCCCTAGCTGATAGAAAATATCAGACCCCATATATCGGCGGTCGGCGCACCTGCGCGCCGACCGCTTTTTTGACAAGCTTGGAGCCCCGTGTCAGACGGCTGGGCGAGATGGGTTAGGTTTGTCGCGAGTTCCGCACGCAAAGAAGGCCACTTAATGTGGCCTTCGTCTTGCGCAGGACTGTCCGAGCAGCAAACCTAACCCATCTCGCCCAGCCGTCTGACACACCCCTCAAAGATTTTCAAAAAAGTTGTTGACGCGCGCGTAACGACTCGTCTAATATATCCCTTGCGCGATGGACCTGTAGCTCAGTTGGTTAGAGCGTCCGGCTGATAACCGGGAGGTCACAAGTTCGAATCTTGTCAGGTCCACCACTTTCTTTCGCAATAAACACCCCAGCGAGAGCCGAGTCGCCGCTGGGGTGTTTATTACTGTCTCCGTGGGGGTTTAGCTCAGCTGGGAGAGCGCGGGCTTTGCAAGCCTGAGGTCAGGGGTTCGATCCCCCTAACCTCCACCATGATGGACCTGTAGCTCAGTTGGTTAGAGCGTCCGGCTGATAACCGGGAGGTCACAAGTTCGAATCTTGTCAGGTCCACCATCAAAACTGTGAAGAGCCCTGGGGCATTGCCTTGGGGCTTTTTTCTTGTCTGCGATAAATCTCATTTTGGTTTTGTGTGCTGTGCGAAAGATTGGGTAGTATAGCTATTCAATGCGGTGGAGCTGCCGCGTGTTAACCGCTACGTACCGGAGGTGTTCCATGGTTCGTGTCGACATAGAGACCATCGTCATGGCCGCCGGTCCCGTGCCATCGCTTATCGTGCTTCGCGAGCGCTGCAGCAAATCGGACTCGCCCGCGCCGCTGCGTTCCCTTTCCATTCAGACTGGTTCGTTTGAAGCCGCTGCCATCAGCCGCGGCATCGATAGCGGCCGCGCCGAGCGCCCGATTACCCATGACCTGTTGCTCGATACTGTTGGCGCCCTGGGCGCCAAGCTCGAGCGCATCGAGATCGTTCGCGCCGAGCCGCCGGTATTCTACGCGACGATCGTCGTACTGGCCGATGGTGACGAGCGCAAGATCGACGCCCGCCCCAGTGATGCCATTGCCCTTGCCGTGCGCAGCAATGCCCCCATGTTTGTGGAGGACGACATCATGAATCGCCTGGGCACTGTTTCTACCCACGCCGAGGAAGTCGACGACGAGCAGGAGTTCGAGAAGTTCGACGAGTTCGTCCATACGCTCTCCCCCGATGACTTCTAAATGCGGGGCGTCCAGGTTGCGGAGCGTTCGCTGATGGCCGGCGGGATGTCGGCTGAAGCGGCTGCAATCGCCCGCGAGGCCCAGATGCGCTCGGAGGCTTCTGAGGCGGCTCGCATTGCCTATGTGACGCAGGCCCGCACGCTTCGTGAACGCCGCAGCTCGTTTATCAAGATGGTTGTCATCTCCGCCCTTGTCGCGGCAATCTGCTCGCGCCTTCGTGGTACAGTTGGTGCGCTTGGGTTTTCGATCTCTACGGGCCTGGTGATTTGGGGCGTGGTCGATGCGGTCATGCTGACCAGCCAGATCAAGGTGCTCGACAAGCGCGCGTCGGACATGACGCGCGCCCGCGATGCCGCCGCTAAGATCGCCGCCGAGGCGCAAGAACTGTAACGACGCCAGACTCGATGGGAAGGTCTAAAGATGGCACAGGATATGCAGGACGCCGGTAACGTCTCCGCCGAGCTCGACGCCATGGTGTGCGATCTAATCGGCGCGTTCTTGGATGACCTTGCCGCCGGTGAAAACCCCGGCGTGGTCGTGGCAATTGAGGACGCCGCTTCCAACCGTTATCTGGCGGCGCTCGATGAGGATGGCGAAGAGGCGTGCCTCGAGGCGGCCACCAACTTTATCTCCGAGCACAAGATGGGTCTTAAGGACGAGGGCCTGGGCCGTATCGCCCGCTATGCCATCGGCTATACCGGCTGCGTCGAGATTGACGGCGGCTACCATGACGCTCTGCTCGTGAGCTTTTTTGAGACGACGCTCGAGAGCGGTTTTTCGGCATATGTACTGTATGAGGGCATGGGCGCCGGCGATGGTTTTATGTGGAGCGACCCTGAACCTGCAGGTGAGGAAACCCCTCTCATCTAAAATCGCTAAAATAAACGAGTTTTCGGTAAAAGGCTCAATATTCCCGCCGAGCGTTGTATCGCTGGGCGGGTCGCATACGCGTGCCGTTTGTATATGGATAGAAGATAGGGGAACTACATGCGCGTAGACAATCTGAGGAACATCGCCATCATCGCTCACGTCGACCACGGCAAGACGACGATGGTCGACAAGCTCCTGCGTGCCACGGACGCCTTCCGTGCCAACCAGCAGGTCGAGGACCGCGTCCTGGATTCCAACGACCAGGAGCGCGAGCGCGGCATTACGATTCTCGCCAAGAACATCTCTATCGAGTACAAGGACGTTAAGATCAACGTCATCGATACCCCGGGCCACGCCGACTTTGGCGGCGAGGTCGAGCGCGTGCTGCGTATGGCCGACGGCGCCCTGCTGCTGGTCGACGCTTTTGAGGGCCCCATGCCCCAGACCCGCTTCGTGCTGCGTCACGCTATCGACACCGGCCTTAAGATCATGATCGTCATCAACAAGATCGATCGTCCGGGCGCCAACCCCGAGAAGGCCTACAACGACTGCCTGGACCTCATGGCCGACCTGGGCGCAACCGACGACCAGCTCGAGTTCGCCATGGAGCACGTGGTCTACGCCAGCGCCATGAATGGCTTTGCTCGCCTTGACCCCAACGACGGCAACATGGACATGTATCCGCTGCTCGATATGATCATCGACGACATGCCCGCGCCCGAGGTTGACGAGAACGCCCCGCTGGCCATGCAGTGCGTGACCATTGACCACTCCAACTTCGTTGGCCGTATCGGCATCGGTCGCGTGTACTCCGGCACCATCCACCAGGGCGACCAGATTTTGGTTGTGAAGAACGACGGCTCCAGCGCCACCGCTACCGTCAAACAGCTCTTTACCTTCGACTACCTGGGCCGCACCGAGTGCCAGGAAGTCGGCGCCGGCGACATCGCTGCCGTCGTGGGCATCGACCGCACCGATATCGGCGATGTCTACACCGATCCCGAGAACCCCGTTGAGCTCGAGCCCATCGAGATCGACCCGCCGACCATGTCCATCGTCTTTGAGGCGTCGACCTCCCCGCTCGTCGGTCGCGACGGCGACATCGTGGGCGCCCGTCAGCTCAAGGAGCGCCTGTTCAACGAGGCCGAGAACAACGTGACCATGAAGATCGAGGAGCTCGAGGACAAGAGCGGCGTCGAGGTCTCGGGCCGCGGCATTCTGCACCTATCCGTTCTGATGGAGTCCATGCGCCGCGAGGGCTTTGAGTTCCAGGTCGGCCGTCCCCGCGTTCTGTTTAAGAAGGACGAGAACGGCAACAAGATGGAGCCTGTCGAGCAGGCCGTCGTCGAGTGCCCGGACGAGTACTCGGGCAAGGTCGTTGAGGTCTTCGGCACCTCCGGCGGCATCATGACGAGCATGGATACCTCGGGCATCGTGACGCACCTCGAGTTTAAGATCCCGACCCGCGGCATCATGGGTCTTAAGAACCGCATTATGAACGTTACCCACGGCGAGGGCGTGTTCTACCACACCTTCCTGGAGTATGGTCCTTACGCCGGCGAGATCGGTAACCGTCAGAACGGCGCCATGATCTCCATGACCACCGAGAAGGCCGTTGCCTATGCTCTGGGTACGCTGCAGGAGCGCGGCCAGCTGTTTGTTGAGCCGGGCACCGAGTGCTATGAGGGCATGATCGTGGGCGAGCGCAGCAAGGCCGGCGACATGGTCGTCAACATCGCCCGTACCAAGAACCTGGGCAACCAGCGTTCCTCGACCTCCGATATCTCCGTCCAGCTGGTGCCGCCCCGCACTTTCTCGCTGGAGGAAGCGCTGGAGTACATCGCCGACGACGAGCTGGTCGAGATCACTCCCAAGAACATTCGCCTGCGCAAGCGTCTGCTCAACGCCACCGACCGCAAGAAGGCTGCCGTCCGCGCCGGCCAGGTCAACAAATAAGCGCTGGGCTTTATAGCGACTAACAAGAAAGGGCGTCGACCGCAATGGTCGGCGCCCTTTTTGGTGCAAGGGGATTGAGCTGGTCTGCACCGCCACAAGGGTGCCTGGCCCCTTTGTGGCGGTTGGCGGCTAAGCGGTGGGGAGTCCCGGTGTGTTGGCTGCCTGCTGCGGCTTGAGGTGGGCGTTACGCCAGATGATTTGGATGATGTAGCCGAGCATAAAGACAAAGGCTACGCCGCTGATGAAGTCGCCTACGAGGGGGATTGCCGTAAGCGCGCCCGCGGCGATGCCGCCCACGGCCGCCATGGCGTAACGGTTCTGGCTGTGTCCGACCATGCGGGCGATTGCGCACCCCGCAAAGGCACTCGACACCAATGCGATGCCGATAACGCCGCACAAGAGGGTTCCGGCAAGCGACAGGCCAGCGATAGAGATAATCAGCAGTAGGACGGCGGGGACGACAGCAATCGTACCCAGAAGACCGCTCACCCACAGGGGCGTGGGGCGCTGGTGGAGCATGCCAGCGGCGCTGGCGGTTGCACGCGGAAAGACGAGCTCGAGCAGCAGGGCGACAAAGCAGGTCGAGAGCGCCGCGGCGACGATGCCGCCGATGATGTTGTTAGCGGTCGTGGCCGCGCTCTCGTTCTCGGTGCGGTCGATCTTGAGTGCGCCTACCTCGGCTCCTGCGGCACGCTCGGGGTCCTCGGAGACGTGCGCGTTCACGGTGCCGGTAATACGGGCATTCTTGCCCAAGACGAGCTTATCGGCCCAAACCTCGACATCGCCCTCGACGGTGCCGTCGATGGTCACCGTATCGCCTGCAAGCGCTGCCGACTTGGCGGAGCCTCGCAGGGCAACCGTCTCGCCCATCGCGTAAAAACAGTTGGCGGCGCTGTCGGAATTGAGCACAACGTGCTGACCGGCCACCGTGACGCTGCCATTAACCGTGGTTTTGGCGATATCGATAGTGCGTGCCGCCAGACGGACGGCGCCGCCCACCGTGCAGTCGCGGATCGAGAGGGTATCGCCCGCGGCGATGATATCGCGGTCGATGGACGCATCGTCCAAGTTGAGAGCCTGGCCTGCCCAGTACAGGTCACCCTCGACGCCGGACGGATTGGCGTCATTGTCGGTCGCAAGTATGTTTCCTGCGGTGTCCGTGCCGGCGAACGACGCCGTGGGAAGTGCGGTGAGCGCCAGCACGATGAGCGCGAATAGGATGGTGATGCGGCCCCACGCTTTATGGCGCTGGGTCGACGGGAATTGATTGCAGGGCATAGTGAATCCTTCGTCAGATGCTCGACATGCACCTAACAGGGTACCCAACGCGTGGGCGCTCTAAAAGAACCTCTCGGTTGTATTTCGAAGGATGAGGCCGCGCAATCTACTTTTTGCGGTGCAAAAAACGTGCGATGTCTTCCTCGGTGGGGCTTTTGATGTCGAAGCGCAGCGACAGCCAGCGCAGTCCCATGGTTATCGCAACGCATACGATTAACGCGGTGATGTTGCTGACGACGCCGCTCATGACAAGGCATACATAGCTTGCAGAGCCGGCAATGGCTGCGATGGCATAGAAGTTGGTGCGCTGGAAAATGCCCGGCACCACGCCCATAAAGCTGTCACGCAGCATGCCGCCGCCCACCGCGGTGAAAAAGCCCATCATGATGCACACCGCCGGCGCAAAGCCGTAGACCAGCGCCTTGTCTGCTCCAGTGGCGGCATAGATGCCGACCGAGATGATGTCGAGCAGGGGGATGAGTTTTTCGGGCTTGTCGACGATTGCCGGGAAAATGTAGATGATGGCTGCCGTGGCAATGGAAAGCGGGAGCGCCATCGGTTGGTTGAGGATGTAGACGTTGCCCACCTGCAGCGTCATATCGCGCAAAAGACCGCCGCCCAGGCCACAGACCACGGCGAGCGCGACGGCGCCCACCAGGTCGAGCTTGTGCTCGCGCGCAACCAGAACTCCTGAGATCGATGCCGCGACAACAGCGAACATCTCAAGCCAAAACGGAATAGCGACCATGGCATCCGAGGCATGTGAGGTAACGGTCATAGCGGCGACGATGGGCAAGATAGGGTCCTTCTGATTGCGGGTTTAGATAATGCCCGTACATAGTACATGGTTGACGGGTCTGGCGACCCTATTGCTCGGTAAACGGTCGGGACTGGATGCGGGCGTAGGGCCAAACATGTACGTCAGCCTCCAAAGATGTCAAAAATGTCGGTTTTGGAGGGTGATGTACGCGTTTGAGATTTGGGGCTGGGATCGACCGCGATGGGGGCGTGGCTGAATAGGAGGGATGTCCAAATTTTGAGCGAAGCTCAAAATTTATCCGGTCGGCTTACGCCGACCGCGCTGCGCTAAAAACGCGCCA
>JAHYYI010000002.1:0-110056 GCA_019425045.1 Collinsella sp. | reverse complement strand
GCTCAAAATTTATCCGGTCGGCTTACGCCGACCGCGCTGCGCTAAAAACGCGCCACAGGCGCGTTTTCTTTACGCTCCGCGCCCTGGCGGGTTCGAATCCCTCCTCCTCCGCCGTATTTGCTTGTTAGGGACTCAAAACAAAAAAGCTCCCGTTGTTGGGAGCTTTTTCAACCAAAATGGCGGAGGAGGAGGGATTCGAACCCTCGTGACCTTATACAGGCCAAACGGTTTTCGAGACCGCCGCATTCAACCACTCTGCCACCCCTCCGCGTGGGGTAAAAACAAAGCAGGCTCAAAGGCCTGCTTTGGAATTAACTGGCGGAGAGTCAGGGATTTGAACCCTGGAGACGCTTTTGACGCCTACACGATTTCCAATCGTGCTCCTTCGGCCACTCGGACAACTCTCCGTTAAATGCGAAAGTCAGTATACACGAGGAATCGCAAAGTGCAAACAGAAAAGTTGGCATTTTTTAAAGCGCTTGACCGCGCTTGGCGTTGCAGTGGGGTTTGAGGTACCAAAAAACGCCTTCCGACCAGCGTGGTTGATTAACTCAATTGTTCAAAAGGGGTATTCATAAGTGACTCGGCAATGAATTTAAAAATCTTTGGGTGGTGCTGTGAGCCACTGGTATGTATTTTGCGACCACAACCATGCGCCCGCTGACCTGCGACTTAACCCAGTTTGTCCCCGTGGCACCGTATCTTGTCCACAAATCCGTCAAGTTCTTGGTCGGCATTTGGTTAGAACGCGCATGAAGTGCTGTGTAAGCATGGGCATATGTGGAGGTCATGAGGTTGTAGCTGCATATTCTTGCAGCCTAGGAGGTTGAAAGATATTATTACCAAGTCTTTTCCTGCTTCAGGCGCACCTTCACGACCTGAAGCCACATTTGCCCAGAGGAGGTGACAATATGAAGGCTTATGAACTGCTGTTCTTTGTTGACCCGTCGCTCGACCCCGAGACTCGTCTCGCTGTTATGAAGCGTATCGATACCACGATCGCTGAGGGCGCTGGCAAGGTCGACTCCGTTGACGAGTGGGGCAAGCGCAAGCTCGCCTACGAGATCAACGACCTCACCGATGGTGACTACACCCTCATCAACTTCCACGCAGATCCTACCCAGATCGCCGAGCTTGATCGCGTCCTGCGCATCACCGACGCTGTGGTCCGCCACATGATCGTCCGTCGCGACGACCAGGAGTAAGACTGTCGTTTTGGACTGGGCTTGTGCCCCAAGAGGAAGTAGTGAGTTATGAGCATCAATCGAGTGAACATCACCGGTAACCTCACCCGCGATCCCGAGCTGCGCGCCACCGCCGGCGGAACCCAGGTTCTGTCCTTTGGCGTCGCCGTCAACGATCGTCGCCGTAACGCGCAGACTGGCGAGTGGGAGGACTATCCCAACTTTGTCGACTGCACTATGTTCGGCACCCGCGCCGAGGCCGTGAGCCGTTTCCTGGCAAAGGGAAACAAGGTCGCGATCGAGGGCAAGCTGCGCTACAGCTCTTGGGAGCGCGACGGCCAGCGCCGGAGCAAGCTTGAGGTCATCGTCGATGAGATCGAGTTTATGAGCTCCCGTGGTGGCCAGGGTGGCTACGATCAGGGCGGTTACGCCCCCGCAGCTCCCGCGCCCGCAGCACGTCCTGCCGCACCGGTGGCCACACCTCCCGCGGTCGACGTCTACGATGAGGACATCCCGTTCTAAGGGTGTTCACCTATTTTTGAGTGAGAGGCGGCTTCGGTTCGCCGAAGTTGCCAAATGAAAGGTATTTTGACATGGCTAATGATTTTTCTGCACGTCAGCCGCGTCGTAAGTACTGCCAGTTCTGCAAGGAGAACACTGAGTTCATCGACTATAAGGACACTCAGCTTCTCCGTAAGTACATGACCGACCGTGGCAAGATCAAGCCCCGTCGCGTCACTGGCGCTTGCACGCAGCATCAGCATGACATCGCCAACGCCATCAAGCGCGCCCGCGAGATGGCTCTCCTGCCGTACACCGTCCCCGTGGTTTCCTCTCGTGGCAACCGCGACCGCGGCTAAGAAGGGAGACGCATCATGAAGGTTATTCTTCTCGATGAGATCAAGGGCAAGGGCGGCGAGGGTGACGTCGTAGAGGTCGCTCAGGGTTACGCTGAGAACTTCCTGTTCCCCAAGAAGCTCGCTGTTGCCGCCACCAAGGGCAACCTCAAGCAGCTTGACGAGCGTCGAAACAACATCGCCAAGCGCGAGGCCGTCCGTCTGGCTACCGCCAACGAGACCAAGGCTGCCTTCGAGGGCAAGACGGTCACCGTTGACGTCAAGGTCGGCGACGAGGGCATCCTCTTTGGCTCCGTTACCGCCGCTATGATCGCTGACGCCATCAAGGCTCAGCTCGGTATGGACATCGACCGCAAGCGCGTCGAGCTCGGTAAGCCCATCAAGGTTGCCGGTGCCCACACCGTTGCCATCTCGCTGTACCGCGAGATCAAGGCCGAGGTTGTCGTTCTCGTCGGCGTTACCGCCGAGGAGCTCGCTGCCGAGGCTGAGGTCGAGGAGGCCGCTGAGGTCGCCGAGGCCGAGACCGCCGAGGTCGAGACTGAGGCTGCTGCCGAGTAGCATTTGCTGCAACGCAACAATCTTGTTCTAAGAAGGGCGCTCTGGGAAACCAGGGCGCCCTTTTGTTTTTTTGCGCTGAGTGAGTGTCATGGTGAACGTTGCGTCGAAGTCCTATATACAGGACCGTTCATCCGTTTGGTTCGGTGATGATTGGCGGCGCGCGGCGCGTTTTGGGACCGTGGCTGATACTATGGATGCTCGCAAGCGATATGAATGAGGATGCTCATGGCATATGACGATAGGGAGACCGGGCTGACGGTTGAGGACCGCGGCTCAAAGTTGGGTCTTCCCCAAAACCAAGATGCAGAGGCCAATGTACTGGCCGCTATGCTGCTATCGCCCGAGGTGGTCGAAGAGGCCCAGGTCGAGCTGCAGCCCGATGACTTCTACCGGCCCATTCATAAGACCATCTATACCGCGATGGTCGATATGTACAACAGCCGCATTCCCATCGACTCCATCTCGCTGATCGATTATCTGCGAAGCATCAACAAGCTCGATGCCGTGGGCGGCGAAGCGTATATTTTGGAGTTGATGGGTCAGACCCTGTCGCTCGTCAACTGGCAGCACCATGCCGCCATCGTTCGCCGCGATTCGATGCTGCGTGAGCTGATCGGCGCCACCAACGAGATCAACGCGCTGGCATATAACGCCCCCACCGACACCAAAGAGGTTGTCGAGCTGGCCGAGAGCAAGCTGCTCAAGGTTACGGCGCGCGAGGTCAAGTCGAGCTACAAGACGCTGACCGAGTTTATGGTCGAGGCCTATAACGAGGCCGAGGAAGTGTGCCAGGCCGGTGGCCAGGCTGCGGGCGTGCCCACGGGCTTCCCGTCGCTCGACCGCATGCTCATGGGCTTCCGCGAGGGCCAGCTCATCATCATCGGCGCCCGTCCTGCTGTAGGTAAGACGTCGTTCGCTCTGAACCTGGCACTTAACGCTGCCGCTGCTGGTTATACCGTCGGCTTCTTCTCGCTGGAGATGTCGGGCAAGGAAATTGCCCAGCGTCTGATTTGCGCCTATGCCATGATCTCGATCAGTGATTTCCGCATGGGCCGCATTAGCCCCGAGCAGTGGGCCAATATCAACGAGGCCACGCAGACCTTATCCAAGCTGGATATTCTGATTGACGATACGCCCGGCACCACAGTGACCGAGATTCGCGCCAAGAGCCGTCGCATGCTCCATAACAAGGAGAAGGCCATCATCATCCTGGACTACCTGCAGCTGGTGAGTCCTCCGCCGGGACGCCGCTCCGAGAGCCGTACCGTCGAGGTCTCCGAGATGTCGCGTGGTCTGAAGATCATGGCCAAGGAGCTCAAGATCCCACTCATCGCGCTGTCGCAGCTCTCGCGTCAGGTCGAATCCCGTACCGGCAAGCGCCCGCAGCTTTCCGACCTTCGTGAATCGGGCTCCATCGAGCAGGACGCCGATATCGTTATGTTCTTGGACCGCTCCGCGGACGAGGCCGAGGCCTCGCGCGACGATCGACCCGACGAGGGCGTTACGCGTATCGTCGTGGCCAAGAACCGTTCGGGCCCGATCGGCGACGTCGACCTGATGTTCCTGCCGGCATCCACCAAGTTCTATGAGCTTGATGGGGCACATGCCGAGGAGTAGGACAGGCGCCCGTTGCACGGGTATACTGGGAATGTTTTGTGCTTCTGCGTGCCGGCGTGGCGCGTAGACAGGCCATGAATGTAAGGAGTAAACATGCCGTCAACCGTTTTGGTCGGTGCCCAGTGGGGCGATGAGGGCAAGGGTAAGATTTGCGACCTGGTCGCCGGCGACTTCGATGCTGTCGTGCGCTACTCGGGCGGCAACAACGCCGGTCACACCATCGTCGTCAACGGCAAGAAGTACGGCCTGCACCAGGTGCCTTCCGGCATCATGTATTCCGGCCACGTGTCGGTGATCGGTAACGGCTGCGTCGTCAACCCCAAGGTTGTCCTTGAGGAGATTGACATGTTCGAGGCCGACGGCATCACCACCAAGAACCTCAAGATCAGTGGCAACGCGCATGTCATCATGCCGTACCACATCGATCTGGATGGCGCCTTTGAGCAGAAGCTCGGCAAGAAGAACATCGGTACCACCAAGCGCGGCATCGGTCCGTGCTATCAGGACAAGATGGCCCGCATTGGCCTGCGCATGCAGGACATGCTGGACGAGACGCTGTTCCGCGACAAGCTGGAGACCGCTCTCGCCCGCGTGAACCCCGAGCTCGAGCTCATCTACAACCTGCCCACCTACACCGTGGACCAGATTTGCGACGAGTACCTGCCGATGGCCGAGCGCCTGCGCCCCTACATCACCGAGACGAGCCTGCTGCTCAACAACATGATCGACGAGGGCAAGGACCTGCTGTTTGAGGGCGCCCAGGCGACGCTGCTCGACATCGACCACGGCACCTATCCGTACGTGACGTCTTCCAACTGCACCGCCGGCGGCGCCATTACCGGCTCCGGCGTCGGCATGAAGAACGTCGATCGCGTGCTGGGCGTCATGAAGGCCTATATCACCCGCGTCGGTTCGGGCCCCATGCCCACCGAGCTTTCCTATGAGTCCGAGGCTGGCCACACGCTGACCGAGGAGGGCTATGAGTACGGCGTGACCACCGGTCGCCGTCGTCGTTGCGGCTGGTTTGACGGCCCTATCGCCAACTATGCCTCGTGCGTCAACGGCCTCACCGACATCGCCGTGACCAAGCTCGACGTGCTTTCGGCCTTCGACACCATCAAGGTGTGCGTGGCCTACGACGTCGATGGCGAGCGCTACACCAGCGTGCCCGAGCATCAGGTGCGCTTTGAGCATGCCAAGCCCATCTACGAGGAGCTCCCTGGCTGGAAGTGCGACATCACCGGTTGTCGCAGCTTTGACGAGCTGCCGCAGGAGGCTCAGGACTACGTGGCGTTTATCGAGGATCTGGCACACACCCGCGTGACGTTCATTGGCGTTGGCGCTGGTCGCGAGCAGATTATCAACCGATTCTGGAAGTAATCGGGACTATTTGGTTATTGCGATATACCCCTTTGCAGCCCGGGTGGGCGGCCGAGGGGTATATTTGCTTGCAAGGGGCTCGCGCGGAGCGGGCCATTCATCCATAGAGGAGGCACCCTTGAAGGCGGACACTCAAACCATCGACATCCTGTTGTTGGGCAGCGGCGGCCGTGAGCATGCTTTGGCAGCCAAGCTCGCAGCATCACCGCGCGCCGGCAAGCTCTACATCGCGCCGGGCAACGGCGGCACCGCGAGCTGCGGCGAGAACGTTGTTCTCGACGACTGCGATCCTGCGGCCGTGGCGGCGTTTGCGCAGAGCCACGGATGCGGACTCGTGGTAATTGGCCCCGAGGCTCCGCTCGTGGCGGGCGTGGCCGACGCCGTGCGCGCGGCGGGTATTCCCTGCTTTGGCCCGGGTGCCGAGGGCGCCCAGATGGAGGGCTCCAAGCTGTTCTCCAAGCAGCTCATGGAGCGTGCGGGCATTCCGACGGCAGCCTACGGCTCGTTTACCGACGAGGCTTCGGCTCTCGCCTACGTACGCGAGCAAGGCGCCCCGCTGGTCGTCAAGGCCGACGGCCTTGCCGCAGGCAAGGGCGTTATCGTGGCGACCGAACTTGAGCAGGCCGAGGAGGCCGTGCGCGAGTGCTTTGGCGGCACCTTTGGCGATGCCGGCAACACCGTGGTTATCGAGGAGATGCTCGTTGGTCCCGAGTGCTCGCTGCTGGCCTTTACCGACGGCAAGACCGTGCGCCCCATGGCCACCTCGCAGGACCACAAGCGCGCGCTTGAGGGCGACCTTGGTCCCAACACCGGCGGCATGGGCGTCTACAGCCCGGTGCCCATCGTGACTGACGAGGAGCACGCCACCATGGTGAAGGTCATGGAGCAGACCGTGGCCGAGCTCGCTGCCGAGGGTATCGACTACCGCGGCTGCCTGTACGGCGGCTTTATGCTCACGCCTGCCGGCCCCAAGGTGCTGGAGTTCAATGCCCGCTTTGGCGACCCCGAGACGCAGGTCGTTCTGCCGCGCCTTAAGAACGACCTGGTCGAGGTCATGCTCGCCTGCGCCAACTGCGAGCTCGATCAGATTGAACTCGACTGGCGCGACGAGTGGGCCGTGGCCGTTGTCCTGACGAGTGCGGGTTATCCCGGCAGCTACGAGAAAGGCAAGGTCATTACCGGTATCGCCGATGCCGAGGCCATGGAGAACGTGACCGTGTACCACGCGGGCACTGCCGTGGTGGACGGCCAGCTCGTGACCAATGGTGGCCGCGTGCTTGCCGTGACCGCGCTGGGCGATACGTTTGAGAACGCCCGCAACCTTGCCTACGAGGCCTGCGAGAAGATTGATTTTGAGGGCAAGACCCTGCGTCACGACATCGGCCTGCGCGCGCTGCGCGGCCGCGACGCCTGGGATGCCTAAAATCCGAGAGGAATGAGACGGATGGACGAGAAGAACGAAGAGCTCGTGGACGCGCAGATCGTCGAAGAGGACAGCCGCGTGTATGGGCACGCCGAGGGCGAGCCTGGCGGCGAGGTCGCTGACGAGCCGGCGCTGGTGCTGGGCGACGACGACCCGCACGATGCCGAGCTGCACGAGAAGATTCTTTCGGAGGAGTGCGCCTGGAAGGGCAAGATCCTCGACGTCCACCGTCTTGAGGTTGAGCTGCCCAACGGTCGCCGCAGCGCCCGCGATATCGTTCGCCATCCGGGTGCGGCGGCCGTTGTGGCGCTGACCGAGAGTGGCAAGATCGTACTGGTGCGTCAGTACCGCACCGCCATCGACCGCGTGACGGTCGAGATTCCCGCCGGCAAGCTCGATCCAGGCGAGGACCCGCTCGATTGCGCCAAGCGCGAACTGCATGAGGAGACGGGCTTTAGGGCTGGTCGTATTCGCTTTTTGACGTCGATTGTCACGTCCTGTGGTTTTTGCGATGAGATCATCCACATCTACTTGGCTACCAAGCTCGAGTTTGATGCGCCCAACCCCGATGATGACGAGTTTGTCAACGTGGACCTGGTGCCGCTGCACGAGCTGATCGACGCCGTACTCGACGGCAAGATCGAAGACGCCAAGACCGTCGTAGGCGCGCTTGCCTGCGACAGCATCGCGCACCGCTTGGGTGGGGCCGAGCTCTAGGTTACGCGGTTTTACCAAACCGCGTAACGAGTCGACGCTGCAAACGCCCCTAAGCGGCAATCTGCCTTTCAATCGTCGCTCGCGTACCGAAGTACGCGTCGCTCCTCTTTCAAGGCACCTTGCTCGCTTAGGGACGTTTTCGCTGACGCTGCCAGAACATCGGCGTTATGCTTGTTGGGACGCTTTGTTTTCAGCCTGACCGGTTCAACCGGATTTCTCACGCTATTTATTTCTCTTCGAGGATTGCATGTTTAAAAGGTTTCTCTCGTATTACGAGCCCCAGACGGGGCTTTTTGTTGCCGATACTGTTTGTGCTCTGGTGCTTGCTGCCATTGACCTTGCGTTTCCTATTATTCTGCGCAATCTGACCGGCGGGTTGTTTACCCAGGGTCAGGCTGCCATTATGCAGGCGCTCGGTATGATTGCGGTGGGACTGGTGCTGATGTATGCCATCCGCTGCGCCTGCCGCTACTTTGTGAGCTACTGGGGCCATGTGATGGGCGCGCGCATGGAGTCCAAGATGCGCGAGGACCTGTTCGATCAGTACGAGCGCTTTAGCTTTGCATACTTCGATCGCAACAGCTCGGGCGACATGATGAGCCGCGTGGTCAACGACCTGTTCGATATCTGCGAGGCGGCGCACCATGTGCCCGAGTGGATCATCATCTGCGGCATCGAGATTATCGGCTCGTTTGTGATCCTCTTTACCATCGCCCCGGTGCTGGCGCTTGCCATGGCTGTGGTGACAGCAGCGTTTGCGGTCATCATGTTTTGGCAGAACATGCGCTTGCGCGAGGTCTTTAGCGACAATCGCAAAAAAATCAGCGGCATCAATGCGCAGCTGCAGGATTCGCTGGCGGGCATGCGCGTGGTCAAGAGCTTTGCCAATGAGGAGACCGAGCGCTCTAAGTTCCGCGCCTCCAACAATCGCTACCTTTCGTCCAAGGAAAACATGTATCACGCCATGGGCGTCTATACTGCGACGTATGGCCTGCTCTCGGGTGTGCTCTATGTGATCGTGGTACTGCTGGGCGGCTGGCTGGTCGCCCAGGGACAGCTGCAGGCGGTCGATATGGCGACCTTTGCACTCTATATTTCGCTGTTCTGCACGCCGCTCGAGACGCTCGTCAATTCGGCCGAAACGTATCAGAAGGCTATCGCCGGCTTTAAGCGTATGGACGAGGTGCTCTCGACCGTGCCGGATATCCAGGACAAGCCGGGCGCCACGGATCTGCAGGTGACTGCCGGCGCCGTGGAATATCACGACGTGTGCTTTAACTACGAGGACGTTGAGCTGGGCGAGGGCGATGCCGAAGAGCGTCCCGTTATCGACCATATGAATCTGTCCATCAAGCCCGGGCAGACCATCGCTTTGGTTGGCCCTTCGGGCGGTGGCAAGTCCACGACCTGTTCGCTGCTGCCGCGCTTTTATGACGTGGCTGCCGGATCCATTAGCATCGACGGCCAGGACGTGCGCGATGTGACGCAGCAGAGCCTGCGTCGCGCCATCGGCCTGGTGCAGCAGGATGTCTATCTGTTTGACGGCACGATTGGCGAGAACATCGCCTACGGCAAGCCGGGCGCTACGGCAGGAGAGATCGCCGAGGCCGCCCGTCGCGCCAACATCGATGCCTTTATCGAGTCGCTTCCACAGGGTTATGACACGGTCGTGGGCGAGCGCGGCAGCCGTCTTTCGGGCGGACAGAAGCAGCGTGTTGCCATCGCGCGAGTGTTTCTCAAGAACCCCAAGATCCTTATTTTGGATGAGGCGACGAGTGCTTTGGATAACGAGAGCGAGGAGGCGGTGCAGGAGTCGCTCGAAGAGCTGGCACGCGGCCGCACCACGATTATCATCGCCCACCGTCTTTCGACCATTAAGCATGCCGATGAGATCGCGACCGTTGAGCATGGTCGCGTTGTGGAGCGTGGCACGCACGAGGAGCTTCTCGCCCGTGGCGGCACTTATGCCCGTTACTATCGAATGCAGTTCGAAGGTGCGCGTGCGCACGAGCTCGACTGATTGATATGACAGGAAGTTTATGGCTGACAAGAACCCTTTGACTCCGGAAGAAGTGACGGAGTTATTCTCCGAAATCGATGCATCCGGTGTCTTGGATCCCACGCTTGCCAAAAAGCGCACCGAGCGCATGCGTGAGAAGGAGGCTGCGGCCAAGCGCGGTGACAAAGCGGCGCTAGCGCAGCTGCGCAGCGAGGACCGCGCGAGCCAGGCAAAACATATCGACCCGCTGTCCGAGGACGACCCTTCGGGCTCGCAGGTGAGCCATACCATTACGAAGACTGCCATGGCCGTGGTCATTGGCATCTTGGTGCTGATTGTGGGCATGCAGATTGGCTACGGCGTGATGCGACGCCTGAACACCGCCAACCTGTCCGAGAGCGTTTCGGTGGATACCGTTTCGACGGCGCTGAAGGGCGGCCTTGAGTGGGGCAACGGCTTTACGCAGTTCCCGCTCGACTTTACCGTCGATGAAGCTGATGAGCGTACGGGCACGGTCGAGGTGACGGTGTTGGACACATCGTCTGCCAACGAGCTCGAGCTGCTGTCCAACGGGCAGATTCAGGCCGCTGCGCTTGCGACCAACGCGCTGCTCAACGATAAGATCGACCGCGTGGTGTATAACGTTCACGCCTATATCGACGAGGATAGCAACATTCAGCACGATTCCTTCTTTGGCATGTTTCCCGCGCGGGGTCATCAGAGCGCCATTTTGACGTTTGTGTGGACCAAGAGCTCATCCAACGCCACGAGTATCGACTGGAAGATGCGCATCGTAAGCATGGACGACACCATTGCCGAGCGCATTCAAAAACAGGTGAACTCGGTTTCGTCGCTGATCGAGGACCCGGTGGTGAGCCAGACCAAGATTGACGAGGAAAAGGCCGAACGTGACCTGGAGCATCGTCTGCATGGCCGCGAGATTTTCCGCGGCGGCAAGCCCGATCGCTCACCGTCCGATCTGCTGGAACAGGACAAGCAAAAGTAAGAGGCCATTATCCCGCGTGAGCCGCAAGCCCACGCGGGATAATTTTTCTGGGACGGGGATTAAATAATCATTATGCATAGAAAGTCATAATTATCATTTCGTAAACATTTCGATGAAATTAACGCCATGAGGCATGCTTGCGGTTACAATACCGCGAGGCCTAACTACACACCTTTAAGCCGGTCCTGTGAGACCGGGAAGGAGAATTATGGCGAACAACCATACCGCGGGCGCCGCCGCCCGCACCTTCGCGCCCAGCGAGCTTTGCCAGCGTATGCTGGCCAAAACCAGCAAGGGCACCTGCGGTCCCTGTATCCTGTATCTTGAGGATGGGACCATTTTTTATGGACGTGCATGCGGCGCCGAGGGCACCGCGACCGGCGAAGTCTGCTTCAACACCTCGCTCGAGGGCTACTTTGAGGTCATGACCGACCCGAGTTATGCCGGCCAAATTGTAACCATGACCTATCCGCAGATCGGCAATTACGGTATCGACGAGACCGATGTCCAGTCGGCCTTCCCCGGCGACGCCGTGCGCCCTGCGAGCGCTCCGGCTATGCGCGGCATGATCGTTCGCGATATGTGCGCCACGCCTTCTAACTGGCGCTCGGCCGTCAGCGTGCCGGAGTACCTGCGCGCTCACGGCATCGTCGCTATCGAGGGTATCGACACCCGCGCTCTGGTGCGCCATCTGCGCGACAATGGTTCCAAGATGGGCATTATCTCGACCGAGATCTTCGACGTCGACGAGCTTGCCGAGCGCTTGTCCGCTGCGCCCACGCTGGTAGGCGAGAACCTGGTCAAGACCGTAAGTTGCCCCGCGCCTCACGAGTTTGTGGCCGCCGACCTGCCTGCCACGCATGACTTTGCGCTTGCGGCTGCCGCTCCTGCCCGTCACAAAGTGGTCGCCTACGACTGCGGTGTGAAGCGCGGTATTCTGGAGGGCCTGGTCCGTGCCGGCTGCGATCTCACCGTCGTGCCGTGGGATACGCCCGCCCAGCAGGTGCTCGACATGAATCCCGATGGCGTCTTTTTGTCCAACGGCCCCGGCGACCCCGATGCCGTGGTGGAGACCTATGAGCAGGTACAGCAGCTGATCGGCAAGGTGCCGGTCTTTGGCATTTGCCTCGGTCACCAGATGATCAGCCTGGCCTGCGGCGCCCAAATGGAAAAGCTTAAATTCGGTCACCGTGGCGGTAACCAGCCGGTTATGAATCTGGTGAGCCGTCGCGTGGAGATCACCGCGCAAAACCACGGCTTTGGCCTGCTGTTCCCCAGTCTGGGCAAACTGATTCCGGAGCTTTCCGGCGGCGAAACCGAGCATGCGGCCGACGGTGACCTGCGCGCCTGGGTGCGTCGCGGCATCGCGCCGGTCGTGATGAACGAGCGCTTTGGTCGCATTCGCCTGACACATGTGAACCTCAACGACGGCACCGCCGAGGGCATCCAGCTGCTCGACGCCCCGTGTTTCTCGGTCCAGTACCACCCCGAGGCTTCGCCTGGCCCCACCGATGCCCACTATCTCTTTACCGCCTTTACGCGACTCATGGACGGCGAGGAGAACTACCTGGACATCGACACCGCGAAGGACCGCCTCGCCGGCTGGAATTTCGCCGAGTCCGAGAACGCTGCGACCGAGGAGAACTAACATGCCTAAACGTACTGACATCAAGCGCATCCTCGTTATTGGTTCGGGCCCTATCGTCATTGGCCAGGCCTGTGAGTTCGACTACTCCGGCGCACAGGCCTGCAAGGTGCTCAAGGAGGATGGCTTTGAGGTCATCCTGGTCAACTCCAATCCGGCGACCATCATGACCGACCCGGGTCTTGCCGACCGCACCTATGTCGAGCCCATCACCGCCGAGTTTATCGAGCGCGTAATCAAGAAAGAGCGCCCGGACGCGCTGCTGCCCACGCTGGGCGGCCAGACCGGTCTGAACGCCGCCGTCGAGCTGGCAAAGGACGGCACGCTCGACAAGTACGGCGTCGAGATGATCGGCTGCGACCTGGCCGCTATCGAGCGCGGCGAGGACCGCAAACTCTTTAACGAGGCCATGGCCGAGATCGGCCTGGAGGTTGCGCGCTCGGGCTATGCCTACAGCGTGGCCGACGCCGAGGCTATCGCCGAGCGCGTGGGATATCCCTGCGTACTGCGCCCGAGCTTTACCCTCGGTGGCGCCGGCGGCGGCATCGCGCATACCCACGAGGAGCTCGTCTCCATCGTGAGCCAGGGCCTTGAGCTCTCGCCTGCCCATGAGGTGCTGGTCGAGGAGTCCATCGAGGGTTGGAAAGAGTATGAGATGGAGGTCATGCGCGACCACGCCGGCAACGGCATCATCGTGTGCTCCATCGAGAATCTCGACCCCATGGGCGTGCACACCGGCGACTCCATCACCGTGGCGCCGGCGCAGACGCTCTCCGACCTTGAGTACCAGCGCATGCGTGTCGCCTCGCTCGCCATCTTGGGGAAGATCGGCGTCGAGACCGGCGGCTCCAACGTGCAGTTTGCCGTGAACCCCCAGACCGGCCGCCTGATCGTCATCGAGATGAACCCGCGCGTGAGCCGTTCGTCCGCACTGGCCTCCAAGGCCACGGGCTTCCCCATCGCCAAGGCCGCCGCTCGCCTGGCCGTGGGCTACACGCTCGACGAGATCGTCAACGACATCACCAAGGCAACGCCCGCCTGCTTTGAGCCCACAATCGACTACTGCGTCGTCAAGGTGCCGCGCTTTGCCTTCGAGAAGTTTAAAGGCACTGATCCTACGCTCACCACGCGCATGAAGGCCGTGGGCGAGATTATGGCGATCGGCCGCACCTTTGAGGAGGCCTTCGGCAAGGCCATGCGCTCACTGGAGGACGGTCACCAGGGCATCTGCGCCGGTGGCAAGGAGGGTGCCGACAAGCTGAGCGACGATGAGCTCGCTCAGGCCGTGGCAACCCCGACCGAGCACCGCATCTTCTTTGTGGTCGAGGCCCTGCGCCGTGGCTGGGACATCGCCCACATCCATGCCATCTGCGGTATCGATCCGTGGTACCTCAACCGTATCAACGACATGGTGCAGGTCCAGGAGAGCATCCGCGGCCTGCGTGTGGAGGATATCGACGCCGACGCGATGCGCCTGCTCAAGCAGTACGGCACGAGCGACGCCGAGATTGCCGCGCTGACCGGCTCGGACGAGCGCTTTGTGCGCGCCTATCGCAAGGGTCTGGGCGTGGTTCCCAGCATGAAGACGGTCGATACCTGCGCTGCGGAGTTTTCGAGCGCCACGGAGTACCACTACAAGACGTACGAGAACATCTACCGCACGAGCCCGGATGCCAAGAAGTGCGTGGCTCCCGACGAGACCACGCCGGCGGACAAGCCCAAGGCGATGATCCTGGGCGCCGGCCCCAACCGCATTGGCCAAGGTATCGAGTTCGATTACTGCTGCGTGCACGCGAGCTACGCACTGGCGGCTCGCGGCTTCGAGACCATCATGGTCAACTGCAACCCCGAGACCGTTTCGACTGACTACGACACCTCGGACCGCTTGTACTTTGAGCCGCTCACCTACGAGGACGTCATGGACGTTATCGATGTCGAGCGCCCCGACGGCGTCGTGGTGACGCTCGGTGGCCAGACCCCGCTTAAGCTGGCGCGCATGCTCGAGGAGAGCGGCGTGAACATTATGGGCACCAAGCCCGATGCCATCGACTTTGCCGAGGACCGCGAGCGCTTCGCCGCTCTGCTCGACAAGCTGGGCATCATGTACCCGCCGGCGGGCCAGGCCACCTCGTTTGAGGAGGCCGAGGCCGTGGCCGCGCACATCGGCTATCCGCTGCTGGTGCGCCCGAGCTATGTGCTGGGCGGCCGCGGCATGATGATCGCCTACGATGCCGAGCATCTGCGCGATTACATGGCCGAGGCTGCGCGCATTAGCCCCGACTACCCGGTGTACCTGGACCGCTTCCTGGAGGGTGCGATCGAGTCCGACGTCGACGCCCTGTGCGATGGCGAAGAGGTATACATCGGCGGCATCCTGGAGCATATCGAGGAAGCCGGTATTCACTCCGGCGACTCCGCGACCTGCATCCCGCCGTTCAGCTTTAGCGAGAGCCTGCAGGCGAAGCTCCGCGAGACCACGCGCCGCATCGCGATGGCGCTGGGCGTGCGCGGTCTGGTCAACGTGCAGTACGCCATTAAGGGCGAGACCGTTTACGTGATCGAGGCCAACCCGCGCGCCAGCCGTACCGTGCCGTTTATCTCCAAGGCCACCGGCGTGCCGCTGGCCAAATGCGCGGCGCGCATCATGGCAGGCGATTCCATCGCGAGCTTGGGCCTGCCGAGCGACGAACGTCAGCTGGACTGGTTCTGCATGAAGGAAGCCGTTATGCCCTGGGGTCGTTTCCCGGGCGCCGACGTCATCCTGGGGCCCGAGATGAAGTCGACGGGCGAGGTCATGGGTATCGCTAAGAGCTATCCCGAGGCATACGCCAAGACGCAGCTGGCGATCGACTACAGGCTGCCCGACCCGAGCGCCGGCAAGGTATTCATCAGCGTGTGCGACCGCGACAAGCGCCACATCCTTTCGGTCGCGCGTATCCTGCGTTACCTGGGCTTTGACATCTGCTCCACCGAGGGTACGGCGCGCGTGCTGCGTGGAGGCAACGTGACGTGCGAGATCGTGGAGAAGATTAGCGGCCCGCACGACGGCGAGCGCCCCAACATCGGCGACCTCATCGCCGATGGCAAGATCGCGGTGATCATCAACACGCCGTACGGTCCGGGCTCGCGCGGCGACGGCTATCTGCTGCGCACCGAGGCGGTGCGACGCGGTGTGACCTGCGTGACCGCGATGTCTGCCGCCAACACGTATGTGAGTGCCATCGAGGCGGTGCGCGAGGACCAGCAGGGTCACGGCAGCGCCAACGACATGGGCATGGACGTCATCGCCCTGCAGGACCTGCCGCAGCACACGGTGTAATGTGACCTGGTCGGCCGGGGCGGCAGCCGGACACTTTCTCTCGGAAACTGGGCTTCGCGAAGTTTTCCGAGAGAAAGGACCGCCTCCCGCCCCGGCCTACGGTGACTCGGTTGCACCGTGTACTGCCGAAGGGGCTTTGTGCGATGACTAGGGCTGAATAGAAAATGAGTGTGGGCGCCGTCGTTCGTTTGAACGACGGCGCCCACGTTTTGGATTTATTGGGCTGTGGCGGTGAAGGTTGTTTTGTCGGCGGCGATGTGCACGTGCAGCTTTGCCTGACCGTCGCAGCTGATGAGCACGCCCACCTCGAACGGGGTTCCCGTCTTGTCGTAGGTCGAACGCACGATGCGCATCGCCGCCTTACCGGTGTTCTGTCCCAAAAGACGCGCCTCATGCTTGTCGAGGTTGACCGTCTCGTAGACGGCATCGACGCTTGCGGGCAGGATGCCGGTCTTTTCCGCGATGTAGGCGTAGAGCGAGCCATCCACGTCTTTGCGCGTGAGCTCGGGGCAAAGTGACACGGGGATATAGACGTAGTTGAGCTCCATGGGTTTGTCGTTGGCGAGACGCAGGCGGCGAATCTCCCAGACGGGTGTCCCTTCGGGCACTTTGAGCCCGGAGGCGATGCCGCGGACGGCCGGTATGCTTGAAAAGGCGAGAATCTGCGAGCTCGGAACCCGTCCCGCTTCGCGCATCCGCGCGCTGAAATTCAGGGCCAGGTCGATGCCGGGTGCTGAAGTTTGGGGCTTGATGAACGTGCCCTGGCCGCGCTTGCGCACCACGCGCCCCTCGATGACGAGATCTTGGAAGCAACGGCGCACGGTCGCGCGCGATAACTCCAGCCGCTCACAGATTTCGAGCTCGCGTGGCAGCGGCGTCTTGGTGTCGAACGCCTGGCTGGCGATAAGCAGAGCGATTCGATGTTTAAGCTGGACATAGAGCGGCGTATCACCGCTGCGGTCGAAGGGTTCGGAGGCGAGAAACGAGATCATATCCATGGGGTACCTCCATGTCGTGGGCGTACGTGACATGGTCTGACACTGCGGGGCAAACCGGAGATGCCAGGCCCGATTCTTGCTGGTATGTATGGTGCATAAGGAACATAAAACATTTATCAGGCAATCTACCTGCTATTTTAAAAATAATTAGAAGAAAAAATAATTTAGGCACAAAAATAGTTGCTACCGTTAACCGATGAATAGTTGCCGTTCGCAACTTTTTTCTTGTACCGAACATGCCCCGGCGCAACAATAATCTCAGCAAAAAGCAAAGCCGTGCGACACACGGCAGGTCGAGAGGAGACCGCATGCGGTATCTGGTAATGGTCAGTCACGGAACGCTCGCTCCCGGACTGCACAGTGTCCTCAAGATGCTCGGCAATGACGCCCCGAACATCTTGTCGACGAGTCTCGTGGACGGCATGGGCGCTGACGAGTATGTCGAGAACGTCAAGGCGATGCTCGCTCCCGTTACCGCCGATGACGAGGTTGTCCTGCTTGGTGACATCCTGGGCGGATCGCCGCTCACCAATGCCATGAACACGCTGGCCGAGAAGGGTTTGCTCGCCCACACCATTGCCTTCGGCGGTATGAATCTGCCCATGGCTATGACCGCCATGATGGGGCTTGCCACCATGGACCTGGATTCCCTCAAGCAGATGATGCTGCAGGAGGGCAAGAACGGTATGTCCGAGCTCGTTGTCCCGACCGATGACGCCGACGACGAGGACGACGACATCTAGGCAGCGCATCCGCCCAAATTTTCGTGATGGAGCGGGGGTTAAGAGGAAAGACCCCCGGTGATAAAGAAAGGGAGAACGCATGATTTCGTTCATCCGTATTGATGACCGTATGATCCATGGACAGACCGTTACCCGTTGGGCCCTCGAGTATCCCTGCGACGGTCTTATCGCCGTCAACGACGCTGCAGCGTCCAACCCCGTGCTCAAGGAGGCCTACAAGAGTGCCTCGGGCAAGAAGACGTTCGTGTGGACCAAGGAGCACTTTAAGGAGGTCTCCGAGAAGGTTCTCAAGTCCGACACCAAGTACTTCCTGATCACCAAGAACCCGCTCGACATGAAGGAACTTCTCGTCGATTTTGGCTTTAAGCCCGGCATGGACCGCATCATCGTCGGTCCCTGCAACGATCGTCCCGGCACCACCAAGCTCGGCAACAACCAGTCGATCACGCAGGAAGAGGCCCAGGCGCTCGAGGATCTCACCAACGCCGGCTACACGGTCGAGTTCGCCCTTATCAAGGAGAAGTCCATCGGTGAGTGGCCCAAGTTCCGCGGTCAGTTTGGCTTCTAGTTAGGCGCCAGCCGCATTTTGGTATCTACAGCCCTTGGTGAAAGGGGCTGAGGAATAAAGAAAGGGGAAAGCATGGCAATCAATGCATTCCAAGCCGCGCTGTTCGGCCTGTTCGCCTGCCTGGCATCACTGCCTGGCATGGGTGGCACGACGATCGGCAACTACACTCTGGGTCGTCCTCTGGTCGCCGGCCTCATCGTCGGCATCATCATGGGCGATATGCAGACGGGCATCCTCGTCGGCGCTGCCATCCAGGTTGTCTACATCGCTCTCGTGACCCCCGGCGGAACCGTCTCCGCTGACGTCCGCGCCGTGTCCTATATCGGTATCCCGCTGGCGATCCTCGCCATCAAGAACTCGGGCATCGATCCCGCCTCCGCTGAGGCTGCCGGCATGGCCGCATCCCTCGGTGCCGCCGTCGGCACGCTCGGCACTGTGCTCTTCTATGGCACCGCCACCATCAACCTGGTGTGGCAGGGCATGGGCTGGAAGTGGCTCGAGAAGGGCGATCTCCACAAGCTCTACCTGGTCAACAACGTTCTGCCTTGGATCGGTCACATCGTCTGCTCGTTCCTCCCGACGTTCATCATCACCATGGGCGGCACCGCCATGGTCGACCTCATGAAGACCTACATGCCCATGGACGGCATCGCGATGAAGACGCTGTTTACCGTCGGCTCGCTGCTGCCTACCGTCGGTATCGCCATCCTGCTCAAGCAGGTCATCTCTAAGCCCACGGACTTCCTGACGTTCTTCTTCGGCTTCACCCTGTCCGCTGTTATGGGCTGCAACCTGATCGCCGCTGCCGGCATCGGCTGCTTCTTCGCCCTGATCAACTATGAGATCGCTTCGCTCAAGATCGACCTCGCAAACGCTCCCAAGGCAGCTATCGCCTCGGGCTCAGATGATGAGGAAGAGGAGGACATCTAATGGCAGAGAAGAAAAAGCTCTCTAAGAAAACGCTTGCCAAGTCGTTCCGTAACTGGTCCTATGGCAACCTGACCTGCTTCTCGCAGGAGCACATGCAGACCTTCGGTTACCTGTGCGCCATGCTTCCGATTGTCGAGGAGCTCTACGACACGCCCGAGGAGCAGAAGCAGGCCCTCCAGACCTACTCCGCGTTCTTCAACACCGAGCCGCAGATCGGCACCATGATTGTCGGCGTCACCGCCGGCCTCGAGGAGGCTCGCGCAAACGGCGAGGCCATCGACGACGACGCCATCAACGGCATCCGCGCCGGCCTCATGGGCCCGCTCGCCGGCCTTGGCGACTCGCTGATCGTCGGTACCCTGATCCCGATCCTGCTCGGTATCGCCCTCGGTCTCTCGACCGGCGGCTCCCCGCTCGGCGCCATCTTCTATATTGTCGTGTGGAACCTGCTCATGTTCCTTGGCATGCGCTTTGCCTACAACCAGGGCTATGAGCTCGGCGGCAAGGCGGTCGAGGCCCTCGTCGGCCCCAAGGCCAAGGCTCTGCGTGATTCCATCGTGATGGTCGGTACCATGGTCATCGGTGCCGTGGGCGCAACTTGGGTCTCCATCACCTGCAGCCCCAACCTGGTGCTGCCCGGTGGCGGTAAGTTCCAGGACACGCTCGATGGCATCTATCCGCACCTGCTGCCGATGATCTTCATCATCTTCTGCTGGTACATGATGACCAAGAAGAAGGTCAACCCCATCGTTATGATGCTGATCCTCGTTGTGATCGCATTTGTGGGCGTTCTCATTGGCTTCTTCGACCCGGCACTGAGCTACTAGTCATCATCCCCTGGCCCCCTGTAAGGCCGTGCGGCCTCAACCGCACGGCCTTCTGATTTTGCGCCGCCCTTCAAGGGCAATATGGCCAGCGACCTCCATCGCCTACACGACACCCGCTATATTGCTCTTGAAAGATGACGTATTCGAAAAACGATGTACTTGCACATGATGCACGCTTTGCACGAGGAGGACCATATGCACGAGAAACATGGACACGACCTTTCGCGCGACGACTTGATCCGCGAGGCAAAGATGCAGACCGATGCTATTCAGCGGCTCAACGTTTGGCTGCGCCTGGGCTATTCGCTCGTGGCTATTGGCTTTTTGGTGGGGATGTGGGGTATGCAGGGCGGCCCCGGCTGGGGCGTCCCCGCGGGCATCGTGTGCCTGGTGGTGGGCACTCCGCTTTCGATTGTGCTTAAGGTTGGCACGACCAACGCCAAAAAGAATGTTGAGCGTATGCTCGAGGCCGCGGGTGTCGACGTTGAGGAGCTTATGCGACGCAAGAAGGACGAGCAATAGACTTCCGCGTTGGGGTATCATAAATAATTGTTGCGAATGTTAACTAATGTACGGCAAATGACGGTTTTATGGCCCTTCTAGAGTTGCAAAGGACAATATCCCCAGTGGATTACGATGACGTTGCTCGAAAACTGATCGTGTACTCACGTTCCCTTGCCAAGGGATCCTTGAGTGCTGCCGGCGGCGCCAGTGTGGGCGAGACACCGGTTTTACAGTATCTATCGGGTATTGACGGTGATGTCATTCCCTCCGAGATTGCCAAGAAGCTGAAATTCTCCCGTGCGCGCATGTCGCATATCTTGGATTCACTCGAGAGCAAGGGTTACGTTCAGCGCAGGACCGATCCAAACGATCGTCGGCGTGTGCTGGTGAGCATCACCGAGGAAGGCCGTGATTTCGCGGCGAAAAAAAATGCCGAGAGTGTGGCATCGCTCTCGAAACAACTCTCAGCGCTCGGCGAGCACGATGCCCAGGAGCTCGTGCGCATCCTGAATAAAGCCTACAGCCTTACCTATGATGCCGACGACTACCTGGACAATCTATAAGGATAAAGACAGACATTTAGGTGCATCTTGAAATGCATCCGGGCCAATTGTGCCCATCAGCCACCGTCAACATCTCATTCCAAACCAAATCAGCCAACGTACGTCATGGCAATCCCCGGTAGGTCGCAGGGCGCTTCGCGGGCGGGCCAGACTTTATCTGAACGACTTTGCGAAGCAACCGGAGTGAAGATAAAGCCTGGCCCGCCCGCGAAGCGCCACAAAGACCGCAGGGACGGGAGCAGCTATACTACTCTCAGTAGTTAAGGGTCGCGGATTCGCCGCGTCACCGCTCTCAACAGGAGGTCTTTGTTTATGGCAGATCAGAAGCCGGTTGTCGGGATCATCATGGGCTCCAAGTCCGATCTGGGCGTTATGGAAGGTTGCACCGCCGAGCTCGAGGCGCTAGGCGTGCCCTATGAGCTCGTGATTGCAAGCGCGCACCGTACGCCGGCGAAGGTCCATGAGTGGGCCTCGACTGCTGCTGACCGCGGCATCAAGGTGATTATCGCTGCTGCCGGCAAGGCTGCTCACCTGGGCGGTGTCGTGGCGGCCTTTACGCCGCTGCCGGTCATCGGCGTGCCTATGAAGACGAGCGATCTGGGTGGTATGGACTCGCTGCTGTCGATGGTGCAGATGCCCTCGGGCGTGCCCGTTGCCTGTGTGGCCATTAACGGTGCCAAGAACGCTGCCATCTACGCCACGCAGATTCTGGGCGCCTGCGACCCCGAGTACCGCAAGGTTATCGAAAAGATGAAGCAGGAGATGGCTGACGCCTAAGCGCTCTGCCAGTCCAATTGCAGCATAAGGAGAGCCATGTCCGACTATCAGGGAAAGCGTTTTTCGGCTTCTCGGATTCCCGATCCAGCCACGTCGGGAGCAGCCCGCGCGCCGCAGCAGGGTCGGACATCCTCTCCTCAGCAGCCGCGCGCGCCGCGCCCCGTGACGCCGGCGAAGCATCGCCGTCAGGATACTCCTGCTGCTTATCGCCCTTCGTCATACAGTACGGCCAAGAAGTCGCCTCGCTCTTCGGCGCATACCGCGCCATCGAGCTATACCGAGACGCCGCGCAAAAAGCGTCGCTCCGTTATCCCCATCTTGCTCATCATCATTGGCATCGGCCTAATCGTTGCTGCGGCCGCCATCTTTATCAACGCGCAGATTGGCTACAAGCAGGCGAGCGAGTCGTATCAAAAGATCGAAAAACAATATGTGAGCGACAAGGACGCCAGCGGCGTGCCGATTATCGACTT
This sequence comes from Collinsella sp., assembly GCA_019425045.1. Lineage (GTDB taxonomy): Bacteria > Actinomycetota > Coriobacteriia > Coriobacteriales > Coriobacteriaceae > Collinsella. The sequence goes on along the minus strand of JAHYYI010000002.1, from coordinate 87,968 downwards.
CAATGCGCTTGCCCAGACAAATCCCGAGGTTGTGGGTTGGATTTACGCGCCCGGCACCAACATCAACTACCCCGTGGTACAGACCAACAACAACTCCAAGTACCTCAACACGCTGTTCGACGGCACCGCCAATGCCTCGGGAGCCATCTTCTTGGATAGCGACGACACCGCGCCGGGCATGGTGGATCAGCAGACCACGATTTACGGTCATCACATGAACGACGGTTCGATGTTCAACGTGATTTCGGGTACGACCGATCAGGTGACGTTCGACAGCATAGAATACGTGTACTACATTACGCGCGATGCGACGTATAAGTTGCGCCCACTGGCGACCAAGGTGGTCGAGGACACGTATGCCAAGGCGCGCACGCCCAACTTTGAGGGCGATGACGGACTGAAGAATTACCTGTCCGAGATGCTTGCCGGTGCCTCTGCCGTGGCGAGCGATGCCACCGATCGTGCCGCTTCGGCAACCAAGGTCGTAACGCTTGTGACCTGCCGCTCGCTGTCATTTAGCAATACGCGCGCCGTCATGGTGCTCACGCCGGTCGAGGAATAAGTTGTTCAAGAGTAGCTAAAAAGCCCCGTCCCAAATGAGCTACTCGACGACGGTAAAAGGGAGAAATGATGCTTGAAAGTGGCAAACCGATGCCTTCGATTGATGCTTGGCTGCGCGAGGCCAAGGCCGATTCGTCGGCATCTGCGTGCGGTATGTACCTGACGCATAACGGTGTGGTGCGTGCGACGCCTAAGTCCGAGGTGCGTGGGGTCGAGACAGATGGTGTGGCGCCTGGACATAAGGTGGGCGGCATGGTGTTTGGCTTCGATGCCGAAAAGGTGCAGGCCGCTATCGAGGCAACGCGCGCGATGCCGGGTATCGGCTATGTGCGCGTGTGGCTGGCGAGCGGCGAGCTTACCGTGGGCGACGATATCATGCTCGTGCTCATTGGCGGGGACATTCGCCCGCATGTGGTCGATGCGCTGCAGGCGCTCGTCGGTACCATCAAAAATGAGTGTGCGAGCGAGGTCGAGCGCGAGGCGTAGAGGCTTGCGTCGATAGAAGGCTCTTATAAAAATGCCCGCCGGTACGTGTGATACCGGCGGGCATTTTGCGTTTTGGGCGCGGTGGGCGTTACACGCGCGTCGCATCCTTGGGGCTCATGGTCATGCTCTGGAAGCGGTTCTCCATGTAGTCGTTATCGAAATACTTGCCGTAGAACTGCGCGACGGGAATATCCGGCTCCGTGCCGTTGACGCGCTGGTACCAGTAGTCGAGCGACTGCAGCGTCATGACGCCGTCGACCAGCATAATGACGGTAAAGATGACGGTAGCCGAGTAGCGACTCTTCCACGGAATCATGTTGATGAGCTTGAGCAGCCTCGGCAACAGTAGCTTGATCCAGATAAGGCCACCCAGGCCCCACAGGCAGGCAAAGCCCGTGCAGGTGCGTCCGCCCGTAAGAACGGCGAGTGGGTCGGGCATGCCAAACAGCTTCATGTGCGAGTAGCTCCACGAGACCACGCCAAATGAGGTCTGCATAAACCAGCCCACGAACACCTCAAAGCTCGCGCCGAGCACAGCGCTTACCAGGAAAATGATGATGGGGTTCTTTTTATAGAAGCGGTTGAGCACCATGGTCATGAGTACGGCGCCAAAGCCATAGATGGGGCTGAAGGGACCAAACAGCATGCCGGCGCGGTTCTGGTAGACGCCTGGGTCGTCGACTGTCATATGCCAGATGTCCTCGGCGATCAGGCCGAGTACGCAGCAGACGAAGAATACCCAGAACAGGTTGAAGTAGTTGAGCTTGATGTAGCCCTCGCCGGTTTCATCGCGGCCGAGCATGCCCTCCGCCGCGGCGTCACGGTCGAGCATCTCCTGCAGGCGGCGCTGCAGTTCGCGCTCCTGGCGCAGCGTGGGGTCGACGGTTGCCGAAAGCGCGACGAGGATGCCGAGCTGAATCGCGGGACGCAGCAGGAAGGGCCCGATGCCCTGGAGCATCACGTCGACCAAAAGCTCGACGACGGTGAATGCAATAAGGATGTAGGACAGGCGGGCGGCGTTGCGGCGCTGGTTTTTGATAAGGTCCAGGCCAAAGATGATCAGGATGACGGCACTTGCCGCAGAGAGCATGATGCCGGCGACGATGAGTCCAACCGAGACCAGCATATTGTCGCCGAGCTTTTCGGCGGCGTTGCCGTTGATGAGCGCGGTGATGACCTGCCACATAAAGGCAGCGACCGACGGGAGTGTGCCCACGCCGGATAGGATGCACAGGACGGCGTACACCTTAATGATGAGGGGAATCTTCTTGACCTCCGTGGCGCTGGGGACGCTGGGGTCGAGTTCGTTTCGATCCATACAGAACCTTTCTCGCTTTGTTGTCGGTTATAAGGATACGCCGCCGACCTGCCAAAAGACAGGACGAACGTCCCAATTGCAACTTTGTAATCCCCAACGGCGGACGCGGCGGCCATCTGGGGGCGCGGGCGCTTGCGCTGGACAGACCGATAAAATGTTTGGCCGCAAAACGGATTATTAGCTCGGTGGGCTTTTAAAAAGCGCTGCTCATGCGCTGGGGAGCGCGTCGCACCGTGCGTATAATAAGGCGGGTAACGCCAAAATACGAGGCTCTGAGGGGATGCCATGTCTCAAGAAACCATCCGCGCGGCCGAGCGTGCCGCGGGACAGGTGAACGCCATGTCGACGTATGATCCGGACTCCGACCAGCTGCATGAGGAATGCGGCGTTTTTGGTGTCTGGGCGCCCGATCGCGACGTGGCTCGACTGACGTACTTTGGCCTGCGTGCACTGCAGCACCGTGGCCAAGAATCGGCGGGAATCGCCGTGGGTGACGGCGGTACGGTTATGGTCCGCAAGGATCTGGGCCTGCTCGACCGCGTGTTCTCCAACGCCGACCTGTCGACGCTCTCCGGTCAGCTGGCCGTGGGTCATGTGCGCTACGGCACCGCCGGCGCCAAGAGCTGGGAAGCCTCTCAGCCGCACCTCTCTACCATCAATAGCGTCATTATCGCGCTCGCGCACAACGGTACCCTCGTCAACACCGACGAGCTGCGTCGCCAGCTGATTGAGCTGGGCGTGCCGTTCCTCTCCAATTCGGATTCCGAGGTCGCGACCAAGCTCATCGGCTACTTTACCCAGCGTACGGGCCACCTGCGCGAGGGCATTCGCAAGACCATGGAGCTCGTGCGTGGCGGTTATGCCATGACGCTCATCAACGAGCAGGCGCTCTACGCCTTCCGCGATCCGCATGGCATTCGCCCACTGGTGTTGGGCAAGCTGGTGGACGAGGGCCTGGACCAGGCCGATGCCGCATCCGTTTCGCAGCTGCCGTCGCAGGACGGCGCCGCGACGGTTGACGTTGCCACCCATGTCACCCGCGCCGGCGGCTGGGTCGTCGCCTCCGAGACTTGTGCGCTCGACATTGTGGGTGCCGAGTACGTCCGCGACGTCCGTCCCGGCGAGATTTTGCGCATCAGCGCCGAGGGCCTTGTGTCCGAGCAGGGCGTGCCTGCCGCCGAGGAGCCTGCTAACTGCATCTTTGAGCAGGTCTACTTCGCTCGCCCCGATTCCATCATGAACGGCAAGAGCGTCTACGCTTGCCGTTATGACATGGGTCGTCAGCTGGCACATGAGGAGCCCGTCGAGGCCGACCTGGTCATCGGCGTGCCCGACTCCGGCCTGCCGCCCGCGGAGGGCTATTCGCACGAGAGCGGTATTCCCTTTGGCGAGGGCCTTATCAAGAACCGCTACGTGGGCCGCACGTTTATCGAGCCTACGCAGGAGTTGCGCGCCATGGGCGTGCGTATGAAACTCAACCCGCTGCGCGACAACATCGAGGGCAAGCGCCTGGTCGTCATCGACGACTCCATTGTGCGCGGCACCACCATGGTGCAGCTCGTCAAGATGCTGCGCAACGCCGGCGCCAAGGAGATTCACATTCGCATCAACTCGCCCGAGGTCATCTGGCCGTGCTTCTACGGTATCGATACCGACGTGCAGTCGCAGCTCATCAGTGCCAACAAGACGGTCGATGAGATCTGCGAGTACATTGGCGCCGATTCGCTGGCCTTCCTTTCGGTCGAGGGCCTGCTGAAGGTCATGCCCAAGGGCGGCTACTGCGACGCGTGCTTTACCGGCCGCTATCCCGTGGCGATTCCCGAGAGCTTTGGCCGTGACAAGTTCATGGAGGGCTTTAAGCCCCGCAACCTGGACAAGCCGCTGCACTTTGACGACGACGCCGTGATCGAGAAATACGACGACCGCAGCTGGGAAGAGGAGCACGGCGAGGCATAAAACCTGCCATATGGGGACAGGTTTATTTTGGTAGGTTTTACCTGCTGTTTTGTTGATATGACGGCGCGTGCTGTTATGGCGCGCGCCGAAATGAACGCAACTATGAGCACCGTTTGGCGCCCGTGCGGCGCCACGGTAGTGGGAGAGGAAGGCTCAGATGGGCGACAGCAAGCATGTGACGTACGAGGACGCCGGCGTCGATACCGCCGAGGGCGGCCGCGCCGTCGACGCGATTAAGCAGATGGTCAAGGACACTAACCGTTCCGAGGTTATCGGTGGCATCGGCGGCTTTGGCGGCCTGTTCTCGGCCGCCGCGCTCAAGGATATGGAAGACCCGATCCTGATTAGCGGTACCGACGGCGTGGGCACCAAGCTCGTGCTCGCCCAGATCATGGACCGTCACGAGACGGTTGGCCAGGACCTGGTCGCTATGTGCGTCAACGATATTCTGGCTTCGGGCGCCGAGCCGCTGTTCTTCCTGGACTACGTTGCCATCGGTCACATCGAGGCCGAGCACATGGCAAAGATTATCAAGGGTGTGGCCGACGGCTGCAAGCTCGCGGGCTGCGCGCTCGTGGGCGGTGAGATGGCCGAGCACCCGGGCGTCATGGCTCCTGCCGACTACGACCTTGCCGGATTTACCGTGGGCGTCGTCGACCGTCCCAAGATGCTCGACCCCGCAAACGTCCGCCCGGGCGATGTGATCCTGGGCCTGCCTTCCACCGGCGTGCACTCCAACGGCTACTCGCTCGTGCGTAAGGTCATTGGCGTCGACGGCGTTAAGCCGGGCACGCCCGAGGCCGTCGCTAAGGCCGAGGAGCTGAGCCGTCCGCTCGAGGAGCTCGGCGGTGCATCGCTGGCAGACGCTCTGTTGGCCCCCACGCGCATCTACGTCAAGCCGATCCTGGAGCTGCTGCGCGGCGGCGCCAACGTGCACGCCATCGCCCACATCACTGGCGGCGGTATTACCGAGAACCTCAACCGTGCGCTCGCCGATGACGTCGACGCCGTGGTCACCCGCAACGGTGCCGAGATGGGTTGGGACGTTCCGCCCGTCATCACCTACGTGTCGCGCCAGGCCGAGCTTGCGCCCAACGAGGCATGCAAGACCTTCAACATGGGCGTCGGCCTGTGTCTGATCGTCGCCCCCGAGGACGAGGCCGCCGTGACCGAGGCACTGGTCGCGCTGGGCGAGAAGCCGTTCCGCGTGGGCGAGTGCGTCGAGGGTTCCGGTAAGGTCGTGTACTCCGATGAGCGCTAACGAGCAGATGGCTGCTGCCGAGGGCCTGGACTTTGTGCCCTATACCCGTCCGACTGGCACCGATACGGCTGAACCGCTCAAGATCGGTGTGCTCATCAGCGGTTCGGGTACCAACCTGCAAGCGCTGATCGATCTGATTGCCGCCGGCAAGCTCAACGCTTCTATTGAGCTTGTGGTGTCGAGCCGTCCTTCGGCCAAGGGTCTGCAACGTGCAGAGCGTGCGGGCATCCAGACGCTTACGCTGTCCAAGGATGTCTATGCCGACCCCATCGCCGCCGACGAGATCATCGCGCACGAGCTGCTCGAGCGCGGCTGCGAGTATGTGGTCATGGCCGGCTACATGCGCATGGTGCATACACCGCTGCTGGCGGCGTTTCCCAACCGCGTGGTCAACTTGCATCCGGCGCTGCTGCCGAGCTTTACCGGTGCGCATGCGATTGACGATGCCTTTGTGCGCGGCGTCAAGGTAACTGGCGTGACCGTGCATTTCGCCAACGAGGTCTACGACAACGGTCCCATCATCGCCCAGCGTGCGCTGGCTGTCGAGGAGGGCTGGGATGTCGACACGCTCGAGGAGCACATCCACGCGATTGAGCACGTACTGTATCCCGAGGTCGTGCAGATGCTCGCCGACGGCCGCGTCCACGTGCTGGAGAGCGGCAAAGTGGCAATTGATGCGGCACGCTAGTCGCGTGTAAGAGAGTTCGCTGAGCGCTCTTTGGGACGCAAGCGATCGAAAAAAGTTGATAGGGCTCCGTCCGTACGCGGGCGGGGCTCTTTTTGTGTGGCCTCTCAAGTTTGCTATACTGCTAGCAAGCAGAGAGGAGTCGCCATGGCAACAGCAACAGTGCAGCTCAACACGCGAATCGACCCTATGCTCAAGGCTGGCGGCGATGCGGTCCTGACTCGCAATGGGCTGGGGCCGAGTGACGCTATTCGTGCGCTTTGGACCTACCTTGTCGAGCATCAGACGTTGCCAGGATTTATGGTGGAGGATAGGTGCGAGGCACCCCGTGCGGAGAGTCTGGCCGAGCAGGGATGCGGGCTGGCTTTTTTCTCATTGGGGTTGAGCGCGGCGGATTTTGCGCCAGCTGAATCATCGGCAGACAACTGGGGTGCCGTACGCGACGACATGTACGATGCGATGATCGCTGGCATAGAGGCGAATTGCCGATGATTGCGGCAAAACGACTCTTGGTAGACACAAACGTTTGGCTCGATTATTACCTGCAAGAGGGAGCGTTCGACGAGGCGAAAAGATTGATTGAGTTGGCCGAGGCGGGAAAGATTGACCTTCTGTACGCGCCAACGACGGCAAAGGACCTGTTCTACATTGTGCCGCGGCGTCTAGCTCAGCGGAATGTGAATGGGGTTAACGCTCCGTTCGGTCCGGCTGCATGGGCCTGTATCGAGCATATGATGCAGGTGGCAACGGCTTCTCCGCTTTCGTTGGCGGAATGCGAGATGGCGCGTATGCTTGGCAAGCGTATGCCGGACCTTGAGGACAATCTCATCATTGCATCGGGCGATACGGCGGATGTCGACTACGTAATCACGAGCGACCGACGCATGTTGGAGGCGATGCCCGAGGTATGCTTGACGCCCGCGCGCGCACTCGAGCTCATCGGGATCCTCGGCTAACCTTGCATACTCCGTTTCGCTATCATATTGAGCATTGTGGCCCTCATGCAACTTTGGAGGACGATATGGCGGATAACGAAGCGCTGTTTGCGCCTGAGCTGGTGTTTTTTGATTGGGAGTGTGCGACGCCGGATGAGGTGTTCGCGCGGCTTGAGGGCGAGCTTGTACCGCGTGGCTACATTGCCGACGGTTGGTTCGACGCCGTTCGCACGCGCGAGGATGCCTATCCCACGGGTCTTGCCATGCCGGCGGCAAACATTGCCATTCCGCATACCGATCCGGGGTTTGTGGCCAAGCCCTATATCGCGGTGGTGAAGCCCGCCGCGCCCGTGACATTTAACGCTATGGCTGGCATGGGCGCTCCGGTGCCGGCGCAGATCGTCATCAATCTGGGCATCGCCGAGCCGGGCGGCCAGGTCGAGGCCCTGCAGGCGCTCATGAACATCTTTATGGACGCCGATGCCGCAGCCGACGTGCTCGGCCAGACCACGTCCCAGGGCATGGTCGACGCCATCCGCCGTCACTTCTAAGGTGCCGGCTGCCAGAGCTGTCCCCTTTGCACCAAAATGGTGCAGATTAACCTGTCCCCAATGCACCAAGCGTGCCGCGGGGGCTGCGTTGTGACACAATGGCGTTTGTTCGATTCGTTATGCGAAAGGCCAACTATGGCAAATAAGAAAAAGAACCCCGCACCCGAGCCGACGCCCGAGCAGCAGGCTCGCGCCGCCTCCAGCTCTCGCAAGAAGCAGCGCAAGACCCGCGTGTCCAAGACCGTCAAGATCGTTCTGGTGGTCATCGGCGTGCTGGCAATGCTGCTTTCCGTCTCGGCCATGGCGTGCTCCGGCCTGATGTCGCAGGCAGAGGATACCTCGGGCTACAAGCTTACCGGCGGTGTAGCTGCCACTATCAACGGCACCAACCTCACCGAGGACACCGTGACCAAGCAGATCATGAGCATGCGCACGTCCTACGGCTACACCAAGGACAAGGACTGGGCGCAGTACCTGGTCGACAACGACCTCACGCCCAAGAAGTACCGCAAGCAACTCATCGACTCCTACACGCAGCAGATTCTGCTTCAACAGGCACAGAAGGAGAACGGCGTGACGGTGTCGGACGAGGAGGTCGAGAAGGCTTGGAAGGACGCATGCAAGAGCGCGGGCGGTGCCAAGGCCTTTAAGAAGACCCTCAAGACCTACGGCTATACCGAGGATACCTACAAGGATTCGCTCAAGGAGAGTCTGGCGCAGCAGAAACTCAAGGATGCCGTCGCGCCCACGAGCAAGCCCAAGGACAGCGAGATCGTCGATTACATCAACGAAAACCTGTCCAGCTACAACGACGCCCGCCGCTCGTCGAACATCCTGATCAAGGTTGATTCCGACGCTTCCGACGAGAACAAGGCTGCCGCCAAGGCCAAGGCGCAGGAGTGCCTGGACAAGATCAACTCCGGTGAGCTGAGCTTTGAGGACGCCGTTGAGCAGTACTCCGAGGACACCGGTTCCAAGGAGAAGAAGGGCGATGTGGGTTGGGATAAGCTCACCACCTTTGTCGACAGCTACCAGACGGCGCTCGAGGGGCTCAACAAGGGCGACGTGAGCGAAGTCATCGAGTCGACCTATGGCTACCACATCATCAAGTGCACCGACTACTTCCATGTCGATAATCAGGTTGATGACATCAACCAGGTGCCCAAGGCCATCAAAAAGTACGTCTCCAACGTGGTGAAGACGCAGGCGGCCAGCACCGCGTACAGCGAGTGGCTGGAGCAGTACAAGAAGGATGCCGACATCACCGTCAATCCCATGCCCAAGGACGTGCCGTACAACGTCAGTCTGAAGGGCGTCACCAAGAGTTCGACCGACGATTCGTCGACGACTGAGTAATCATGGGGCGGTACTCGCGCGAGTGCCGCCCACGCTATTAGAGAGGATTTGCAGATGACCAACGAAGAGCTGCAGAAGGAAATGATCGCGGCCATGAAGGCCAAGGACAAGGTTCGCCTGTCCATCATTCGCCAGGTTAAGGCTGAGGTGAAGAATATCGAGGTCAATGAGCGCCGCGATGTGACCGAGGAAGACGTCAACAGCATGATCAAGCGTCTGATCAAGCAGACGAGCGAGACGCTGGAGATGTCCATCAAGGCCGGTACCGACCAGGACCGTACCGACAACCTGACCGAGCAGGTCAAGATTCTGGAGAGCCTGCTGCCCGCGCAGGTTTCGGGCGAGGAGCTCGAGGCTCTGATCGAGCAGGTTATCGCCGAGCTGGGCGCCACGTCCAAGAAGCAGATGGGCCAGGTCATGGGGGCACTCGGCAAGGCCACCGGCGGCAACTTCGACAAGCCGGCCGCGGCAAAGATCGTCGGCGCGAAATTGGCGTAAGTGCCGGCCGACACATAGTTGATGTTGAGGGGGGCGTGACCATTGCGGTCGCGCCCCTTTTTTGATGGCAGCTGAAGGGCACTCATTGGGGACAGACTTAAATGAGTACCCAATGAGTAGGTGATCATTTAAGGGTACTCATTTAAGGGTACTCATTTAAGTCTGTCCCCAATGAGTGCCCGAGTGCCCAATGAGTGGGCGGAAGATTGCGGGTTCCCAATGAGTGCCCGAGTGCCCAATGAGTGGGCGGAAGATTGCGGGTTCTTTACGGGAATGTAGTGTGGGCTGCGGAAACGTGGTTCTTTCCGTACAATAGTTCAACTCGTGTAAACGCAGGGAAGGGACATTCATGGCAGACATGATCGAGATCAAGCATCTCAACAAGTACTTTGGCGACCTGCATGTGCTCAAAGATATCAACCTCACCGTCAAGCGCGGCGAGAAGCTCGTAATGATCGGGCCCTCCGGTTCGGGTAAGTCGACGCTCATCCGCTGCGTCGATTATCTTGAGGAGCCCACGTCGGGCGAGGTCGTCATCGACGGCACGCCGCTCACCAAAAAGAATCACCTGGAGATGGCTCGTAAGTACAGCTCCATGGTGTTTCAGCAGTTCAACCTGTATCCCAACATGACGGTGCTCGGCAACCTGACGCTCGCGCCCATCAAGCTGCAAAAGAAGAGCAAGGAGGAGGCGACCGAGATCGCCATCGCCGCGCTCAAGCGCGTTGGCATGGCTCATAAGGCCGGCGAGTATCCGCAGAACCTCTCGGGCGGTCAGCAGCAGCGCATCGCCATCGCCCGTGCCCTGTGCACCAAGCAGCCCATCATCCTGTTTGACGAGCCGACCTCGGCGCTCGACCCCGAGATGGTGCAGGAGGTGCTCGACGTTATGATCGAGCTCGCGCAGGAGGACATCACCATGATCTGCGTGACGCACGAGATGGGTTTTGCGCGCCAGGTGGCCGACCGCGTCATCTTTATGGAGGACGGCCGCATTCTGGAGGAGGGCACGCCCGAGCACTTCTTCGATAACCCCGAGAACCCGCGCTGCCGCGAGTTCCTGTCCAAGATTCTGCACTAGGCGCGGTGATGGACATGACGGATATGACGAGGGCGGCCGTGTCGCGCCGTCACTTTTTGCAGCTGGCTGGCGCCGGCATGCTCGCGCTGACGGGGACCGCGCTTACCGGTTGCGGCAACTCCACCAGCGGCGAGGGCTCCGACAAGGGGTCCAAGCTTGCGGCCATCAAGTCGCGTGGCCATCTGAATGCCGGCGTTAAGAAGGACGTTCCCGGCTATGGTTATTACGACACCGCCAAGGGCCGCTTTGAGGGCATGGAAGTCGATTTGTGCTACCAGATCGCCGCTGCCGTCTTTGGCGTGAGCTATAAGGAGGCCCGCGCCCGGGAGCTTGTCGAGTTTACCGACGTAACGCCCAAGACACGCGGCCCGCTGATCGATAACGGCCAACTCGACGTGGTCGCGGCGACCTACACCATCACCGACGAGCGCAAGAAGAGCTGGGATTTCTCGACGCCGTACCGCACCGACTACGTTGGACTCATGGTCAAGAAGCGTTCGGGCTTTACCTCGATTGAGGATCTAGACGGCAAGGTCATCGGCGTGAGCCAGGGTGCCACCACGCAGAGCCTGATCGAGCAGATGATCAAGGACAACGGCTTTAGCTGCAACCCCGAGTTTAGGGCCTTTAGCGGCTACCCCATCATCAAGAGCTCGCTCGATGCCGGCAATATCGACGTCTTTGCCATGGATCGCTCCACGCTGGCCGGTTACATGAACGAGACTGTCGAGCTGCTGCAGCCCGAGGTCAAGTTTGGCGAGCAGGGCTACGGCGTGGCGACCAAGAAGGGCTGCGACCTTTCGGCCGTGGTCGATCAGGTGATTTGCGATCGCCTGGCCGACGGCTGGCTCGACCAAGAGGTCAAGACCTGGGGTCTTGTATAGGCGCATCGTCCAAGGAAGGAATCAAATGCTCGAAGGATTATTTGACGCCGACCGTTGGTCGACGACATTTCAAAACATGGGGCCCTTCTGGGAGGGCTTTGGCGTGACGCTACAGGTGGTCGTTGCCGGCCTGCTGCTGTCGCTGGTGCTGGGCACGCTGCTGGGTGTGTTCTCGACCACCCGATCGCGCGTGCTGCGCGCCATAAGCCGCGTGTACGTGGAGTTTTACCAGAACACCCCGTTGCCCGTACAGGTGCTCTTTATGTACATGGCCGGTCCGCAGTTTTTACAGGCCATAACCGGTGCCGACCAGCCGGTGCGCATCGCGCCGTTCGTGCTGGGCTTCTTGGGCGTGGGCCTGTATCACGCGGCCTACATCTCGGAGGTCATCCGCACTGGTATCGAGGCGGTTCCGCGCGGTCAGATGGAGGCGGCCCAGAGCCAGGGCTTCACCCGTGCACAGGCGTACTGGTACATCGTGCTGCCCCAGACATTCAAGATCATTCTGCCGCCGCTGTGTAACCAGGCGCTCAACCTGGTCAAGAACACGTCGGTGCTGGCGCTTGTGGCCGGCGGCGACCTTATGTACCGTTCCGACAACTTTGTGAGTCTGTACGGCTACCTGCAGGGATACATCGTCTGCTGCCTTATGTACTTCATCATCTGCTTTCCGCTCGCCATGCTGGTGCAGTGGCTCGAGCGCCGCTCCAAGGAGCGTCCGCGCGGCGTGAGCCTGGCCGAGCTGGGGCTCGACAACGTAGAGGAGGCCTAGCGCATGGAAATCTTCAACGCGACCAACCTGCTCTACATTTGGGGCGGCTTTGTTAAGACGATCGAGATCTCGGCGCTGTCGATCTTTTTCTCGCTCATCTTCGGCACGGTGCTGGCGCTCGTTAAAAGCTATGCGCCCCGCCCGTTCCGTATTTTGGTGAGCGCCTATATCGAGCTGTTCCGCTGCACGCCGAACCTGCTGTGGATCCTTTTTATCTACTTTACGGTGCAGGGTTTGGACATTGTGATTTCGACCATCGCCTTTACGCTGTTTACCAGCGCCGTTATGGCCGAGATTGTGCGCGGCGGCCTCAACTCGATTCCGCGCGGCCAGTTTGAGGCAGCGCAGAGCCAGGGCTTTGGCTTCTTTGCCACCATGCGCTACATCATTCTGCCGCAGACGTTTAAGACGATCATTCCGGCGCTGTTTAGCCAGTGCACGACTGTCATCAAGGACAGCTCGTATCTTTCGGGCATTAACGTGGCCGAGCTCATGTACACGGCCAACGTCGTGATGGCCCACGCGATCGATCTGTCGCAGGTGCTTATGCTCTACGGCCTGGTGTTTGCGATGTACTTTGTGCTCAACTTTGGTATCTCGCTGCTGGTGAGGGCTTATCAACGCCGTATCGTGGCCGCATAGTCCTGCTTCCCCAAGCACGGCACCTTGCCCCTCAATCGTCGCTTGCGTACATTTAGTACGCGGCGCTCCTCTTTCGGGGCAATCTGCCGCACTTGGGAAACCGGGACGGTCGTAAGTGACAAAATGGGAATCAGGAATCGCCTATTTCTCATTTGTTAGAAAGGAATCGCGATGAGCGATCTGGAGAATAAGAAGAATCCTGTGGTCATTACCATCGCGCGCGATTTTGGTGCCGAGGGTCACGAGATTGGCCGCATACTTGCCGACGAGTTGGGGATTCCGCTGTATGACAACGAGCTGCTGGTGCGTGCGTCGCTGCGCGCGGGCGAGTCACTCGACAAGATGGCCGCCTACGACGAGCGTCTGGCTGTGGAGAACATGGCGTTTCTGCCCGACCGCTACGATGCGCGTTCGTACTCGGACAAGTTGTTCCAAAAGATGAGCCAGGTGATTTTGGACCTGGGCGAGACCGAGAGCTGCATTATCGAGGGTCGCCTGTCCGATTACCTGCTGCGTAACAACCCCAACCACATTGCCGTGTTGGTGACCGCACCCTTTGAGGACCGCGTCGAGATTGTGCGCAAGAAGCGCGGACTTAACAAAAAGAAAGGTGCCAAGCTGGTCAAACAGCAGCAGAAGGCGCGCGAGGCGTTCTATAAGCGCTACAGCGCCGGCAAGTGGAAGATGACGAGCGGCAAGGATATCGTCGTCAACCGCGCCAAGCTGGGCCGCGAAGGCTGCAAAGACGTCATAGCCGCTGCCTACCGCTACAAAGTGGCTCAACTCGAAGGCTAGCCGACCAAAAACCACCACAAAGGGTACAGGCACCTTTGTGGTGGTTTTTGTTTTAGGCCGAGGGGAAGGCCTTGGCGGCAGTGCCTATCCTCGGCTTTTGCATAGTCTCGATCTGTAACACCAAGCCAGCGAAAATGGCTCTAACTGTTACAGATTGAGATGAACCGTTCGGCCGTCAGCCCAACGTCTTGATCTGTAACACCAGGCGGCATATTTGGTCTCTAACTGTTACAGATTGAGATGCAGCGTGGCCGGCCGGCACAATATCTCAATCTGTAACAACTGCAGGGCTCAACGGACTCCAGCTGTTACAGATTGAGACAAAACGACCGGGCAAGTCCCAAACCACCACAAAGGTGCCTGCCCCATCGTGGTGGTTTGGGCGGCCGGCATGGAAAAAGTCCCCGCCGGGCGTGTGCTCGACGGGGACTTTGCCGTTTGGCGGCTAGTGCTGTAGGTGATTACTCGCCCAGCAGGCTCTTGGTGATGGAGGCAGCGGCCTTCTTGCCGGCGCCCATCGCCAGAATGACCGTAGCGGCACCGGTGACGATGTCGCCGCCGGCCCAGATGCGGGGATCGGTGGTCTGGCCGGTCTCCTCGTCGGCGACGATGTAGCCCCACTTGTTGAGCTCCATCTTGCCGCCGATCTTCTTTGCGAAGGGGTTGGCGTTGGTGCCGATAGCCGAGATCGCGACGTCGCAGGGGATCTCCTCGATGGCGCCCTCGATGGGCACCGGGCGACGACGGCCGGACTCGTCAGGCTCGCCGAGCTCCATCTTCTGGACCTTGACGGCGCACACGGAGCCGTCCTCGCCAGCGACAAACTCGAGCGGGGAGACGAGCGGCAGAACCTCGACGCCCTCGGCCTTAGCATGGTGCAGCTCGGCGCGACGGCAGGGCATCTCGTCCTCGGTACGACGGTAGGCGATGATGGCGTGCTCGGCGCCCAGGCGCTTGGCGGTACGGACGGCGTCCATGGCCACGTTGCCGCCGCCAAAGACAACGACGTTCTTGCCGTGCTTGGTGGGGGTGTCGTACTCGGGGAACTTGTTGGCCTTCATCAGGTTCACGCGGGTGAGGTACTCGTTCGCGAAGAAGACGTTGGGCAGGTTCTCGCCGGGGACGTTGAGGAACTTGGGCAGGCCAGCGCCGGTCGCCACGTAGATGGCGTCGAAGCCCTGCTCGAACAGCTCCTCGGCCGTGGCCATGTTGCCCACGACGGAGTTGTACTCAAACTTGACGCCCATGTCCTCCAAGCCGTCGATCTCGCGCTTGACGACTGCCTTGGGCAGGCGGAACTCGGGGATGCCGTAGACCAGCACGCCGCCGCCGGTGAAGAAGGCCTCGAAGACGGTAACGTCAAAGCCGTTACGGGCGAGCTCGCCGGCGCAGGTGATGCCGGACGGGCCGGAGCCGACGACGGCGACCTTCTTGCCGTTCTTGGGGGCCATCTTGGGCGTGGAAGCGAGCTCGGGGCGGTCACCCAGGAAGCGCTCGAGCTGGCCGATGGCCACGGGCTCGGACTTCTTACCGCGGATGCACTTGCCCTCGCACTGGTTCTCCTGCGGGCAGACGCGGCCGCAGATGGCGGGAAGCATGGAGTCCTCGCGGATGGTATCGAGAGCGCCGCCGAAGTCCTTCGCGCGGATCTGCTCGATAAAGCGGGGGATGTTGATGTTGACGGGGCAGCCCTCAACACAGAACGGCTTCTTGCAGTTGAGGCAGCGCTCGGCCTCGGCCAACGCCATCTCCTCGGTGAAGCCCTTGTCGACGGGGCGGAAGTCGCAGGCGCGCTCGGCAGCCGGCTC
Source organism: Collinsella sp. (assembly GCA_019425045.1). GTDB lineage: Bacteria > Actinomycetota > Coriobacteriia > Coriobacteriales > Coriobacteriaceae > Collinsella. The sequence continues at coordinate 72,379 of JAHYYI010000002.1, read as the reverse complement.
CTCGTTATCGGGGGTGCGGGGCGACTTCATATCGGCAACGAAACGACCGTTAACTAGTGGCATGCGCAGCTCTTTTCCTCATAAGCCTTGAGGGACTCGCCCTCTTCGGAACGGTAAGCGGCCTGGCGGGCACGAAGGTCATCCCAGTCGACCAGGGTGGCATCGAAGTCGGGGCCGTCGACGCAAGCGAACTTGGTCACGCCGCCCACCTCGACGCGGCAGCAGCCGCACATGCCGGTGCCGTCAACCATGATGGGGTTGAGGGACGCGGTAATGGGGGTGTCGTACTTCTGGGCGGTGAGGGTCGAGAACTTCATCATCGGAACGGGGCCGACGCAGAAGACCTGGCTCACGGCCTTGTCCTGCAGCAGGCGCTCCAGCGGAGCGGTGACAACGCCCTGCTCGCCGTAGGAGCCGTCATCGGTGGTGATATGGATGTGGTCCTCGTCGAGGAGCTCGCGGAACTGGTCCTCCATGAGCAGGAGGTCCTTGGTGCGGGCGCCCATGATGGCGTGGACCTCGTGGCCGGTCTCGACCAGGTGCTTGGCGACCGGGAAGGCAATTGCCAGGCCGACGCCGCCGCCAATGACGGCGCAGGGGCCCTCGGCCATCTCGGTGGGAACGCCCAGCGGGCCCACGACGTCGCGCAGTGACTCGCCGGCCTCATAGGTGGAAAGCATCTCGGTGGTCTTGCCGATCACCATGAAGATGAACTCGACCCAGCCCTCGTCACCGTTCCAACCAGCTAGGGTAAACGGGACGCGCTCGCCCGTCTCGTTGGCGCGAACCATGAGGAACTGTCCAGCGTGCGCATGCTTGGCGATCGCGGGCGCCTCGATGCGGAACTTGAACACCTTCTCCGAGAACTGCGTCTTCTCCAGGATCTTATACATAGAACCCCTCTCTTGTTAGGGCCGCCGAACCGTGCCTCCACGGAAATGGACGGTAGCCCGAGTAAAACCGTACGCGCACAGGCGTTGTGCAGACATACGGTGCAAATTATACCCTCATGGACATGCTGTTTACGTGTGTCTTCGGCGGTTGGGAAAAGGGTTTATCCACTTCGACCTACCAAATAGGGATAGGTTTATTTTGGTCGGTTTTATCAGGCAAAACGGCAAAGGGGGCCGGCCTCGGGTTGTGATGAGGCCGGCCCCCTTTGGGGTGTTATGCGTGTATGGCGGCGCGGGGTTTATTGCGATGCGGCCACCGGGGCGTTTCCGCAGATAAAACCTGCCAAAATAAACCTGTCCCTAAACGGTAGGTTTTAGTGCTTGCCGTTGGCGGAGGCGGCGCCGTTGACGTGGTCGCGGGCGTAGATTACGCCGTGGACGATGGCCAGACCGGCGGCATCTGCGGCGCGGGCGCAGGTGTCCTGGAAGTCCTCGGCCTCGCGGGCGCGCAGCTGCTTGAGCACATAGTCTGCCACGGCCATCTTGCCGGGAGGGTTGCCGATGCCGGTGCGGATACGGCTAAAGTCGCGGCTGCCCATCTTGTCGATGATGGAGCGCAGGCCGTTGTGACCGGCATGGCCTCCGCCCACCTTGACGCGCACGTCACCGGCGGGAATGTCGAGCTCGTCGTGAATCACGAGCAGCTCCTCGGCCTTGATCTTGTACTCGCGGCAGAGCTTGGAGATGGGTCCGCCCGAGGTGTTCATGTACGACTGCGGCTTGACCAGCACGATCTGGCGCTTGCCACCCTCTTCCTCGGGATCGTTGATGTTGATGAGTGCGACCTCGGCGCCGGCCTGGTTTTTCCAGTACGTGACACCGGCCTGACGGGCCAACTCGTCGATTGCTTTGAAGCCAGCGTTGTGGCGGGTCTCGGCATACTCATCGCCAGGGTTGCCAAGTCCGGCAACCATGCGAATCTTAAGCGGCTGTGCAGCTGCCATAGGCTTCCTTTCGTTACATAAGAAGTTCGTTCAACGACAAAGGCTACCATGCCCGCCGAAGGCGAGGAAAGGGCACGGCAAAGTCATTTCAGAAAACAGCTGCCCCGAGACAGCAGGAAGCCCGGTAGGCCGGGAGGGGTTATCTAAGCCGACATCCCGCAGCCGCGAAGCGGCGAGGACGTCGGCGTGATAACCCCGCAGGCCTACCGGGCTTCCGGTGGGATGCGAGGGTCAAGCGACTACAGCGCGAAGTCGCCGCCGACGAGCGTGGAGACGGGCTCCTCGTGGTAAACGGCGGAGATGGCCTGAGCGAACTCCTCGGCGACCGAGATAGTCTTGATCTTGCCGCCGACCTCGACGGGGATGGCGTCGGTGACGACGCACTCGACGATGGGGGCATCGTTCAGGCGCTCGATGGCCGGACCGGAGAAGATGCCGTGGGTGGCGCAGACGTAGATGTCGCCGGCGCCCATAGCCTTGAGCTCCTTGACGTTGGCGCACAGGGTGCCAGCAGTGTCGATCATGTCGTCGTTGATGATGCAGGTCTTGCCCTTGATGTCACCGATGATGCCCATGACCTCGGCGGCGTTGTGGCGCGGACGGCCCTTGTGGGCGATGGCCAGGTCGCAGCCGAGCATGTCGGACAGCTTCTTGGCGGCCTTGGCGCGACCCACGTCGGGGGAGACGACAACCAGGTTGTCGGTGTCGAAGTGCATGTCGTTGTAGTACTGGCCAAACAGCGGCAGTGCGGACAGGTGGTTAACCGGGATATCGAAGAAGCCCTGGATCTGGCCCTGGTGCAGGTCGAGGGTGATGATGCGGTTGACGCCGGCGCGCTCGAGCAGGTTGGCGACGAGGCGGGCGGTGATGGGCTCGCGCGGGCCGGCCTTGCGGTCCTGGCGGGCATAGCCGTAGTGGGTGATAACGGCGGTGATGGAGCGGGCGGATGCGCGCTTGGCAGCGTCGGTGGCGATGAGCAGCTCCATGAGCATGTCGTTGACGTTGCCGCCGGCCACGGACTGAATCAGGAAGACGTCGGCGCCGCGGACGGTCTCGTCGTAGCGGGCGTAAATCTCACCATTGGCGAACTGCTTTAGCGTAAGGCCCGAAAGCTCGACCCCAAGGTACTCAGCAATCTTCTGAGCGAGGGGACGGTTGGAGGAACCGGAATACACGCGGATGGACTTGCGCATATTCTCCGACTTCTCGGGATCATTAATCGGCATTACCCTTCTCCTTTATACATCGAATGCCATATAGATGCCTTGTTGCATTGTAACCGCGCGGCGGGGTTTATCGGGTCCTGATAACGTCTTTACCGCCAACGGACACGAACCGACCACTCATCCGGTTGCGCAGGTCACGATAGAAAAAGGAGCCGCCCCCATGGAGCAGCTCCTTTTGTGCTTGGTAAAACGTTATACCTCGTCGTCCTCGTGCAGGCGGCGGCGGTAATCGGCGGCCCAGCCCTCAATATTTACCTGACGGGCGCGGCCCAGACCGAGCGCGTCTGCCGGGACCGGCTCGGTGATGACGGAGCCAGCGGCCACGAGTGCACCGTCGCCAATCTGGGCGGGCGCGACCATCATGGTGTCGGAGCCAATGAAGGCGTCCTTGCCGATGACGGTCTTGTGCTTGTGCACGCCATCGTAGTTGCAGGTGATGGAGCCCGCGCCCACGTTGACGCCGGAGCCCATGGTGGTGTCGCCGATGTAGGACAGGTGCGGCACCTTTGAGCCCTCGCCGATCGTGGACTTCTTGATCTCCACGTGCGTGCCGGCCTTGGAGCCGTCGAGCATGTGGGTGCCCGGGCGCAGGTAAGCGCGCGGGCCGCAGTCGACGCCGTTCTCGATGACGGCCTCGATGGCGATGGTCTCATCGATGGTGCAGCCGCTGCCGACGGTGGTGTCGCTGAGGCGGCTGTTGGGACCGAGCTGGCACTCCTCGCCCACGGTGACGTGGCCGATCAGGTGCGTCTGCGGCCATACGACGGTATCGCGGCCGATGGTGGCGTCGGGGCCGATCCAAGCCTGCGTGGGGTCGATGAAGGTAACGCCCTCGGCCATCCAGTGCTCGTTGATGCGGTCGCGCGCGATGGCGGTGAGCTGTGCGAGCTGGATGCGGCTGTTGACGCCCAGGCCGTCGCGGTAGTCGTCGCAGTGGAAGATGGAGACAGCCTGGCCGTGGCCTTTGAGGATCTCGAGCATGTCGGGCAGGTAGTACTCGGATTGCGCGTTGTCGTTGCCGATCTCGTTAATGTGGGCGGCGAGCTGCGCGCCGTCAAAGGCGTAGCAGCCGGCGTTGCACTCCAGCAGCGTGGCGGCCTGCTCGGGCGTGCAGTCCTTCTGCTCGATGATGCGCTCGATCTGACCATCGGCGCCCAGCTTGATGCGGCCGTAGCCGAAAGGATCGGGCGGGGTCATGGTCATGACGGTGCAGGCGAGCTCGCCGGTGGCGACGGTTTGCGCGAACTTGGCGACGGTGTCGGCGGTGATGAGCGGCAGGTCGCCGTTGAGCACGACGACGGGGCCTTGCGTGATGCCGCAGGCCTCGAGCGCGACCTTTACGGCGTGGCCGGTGCCCAGGCGCTCGGTCTGCTCGACGCACTCGACCTTGGTGGCGCTGTTGGCGTAGGCGCCGTCGATGAGGGCGCGCATCTCGTCGGCGTGGCTGCCGATGACGACCACGACGCGGCTGCAGCCGGCCTTGATGGTAGCGTCGACGATCCACTGGACCATGGGCTTACCCAGGATCTTGTGCGAAACCTTGCAGTGGTTCGACTTCATGCGGGTGCCCTCGCCGGCAGCGAGGATAATTGCGGTTGCGTCCATGTGATCTCCTGTTACGTTATAGAGACGTGTGTTTGGAAACGATACACGGCGCAATATGATACCGCAGGCATATGACGAGCGCGTAACGATTGGTTTGCGGCGGTTGAGGCTTGCGCCGCCGGCGTGGCGTTTGCACTGCTTGCGTGCGGCGTTGGCGGTGCTGCGGAGCTGTTGTTTGAGCGAGGGGACGGGGTGCCCGTGGACAACATACGAGAGGAGTTTGGCGGCGAGCCCGTCGCGGCATTCTCGATGTCGCATCCGGCTGTGCCGGCACTCTATATAGTGCTGACGCTGGGGCTCACTATGTTCTCGATGCAGCCGGTACTGATTGCGCTGTCACTTGCGGGCGGGCTGGCGTATGGATTTGCGACGCGTGGGGCTGCCCGCACGCTGGGCGCGCTCCGCTGGCAGCTGCCGGTGATTTTGATCGTCGCGGTGCTCAATCCGCTGTTTAGCGCCTCGGGCTCGACGGAGCTGTTCCGTATTGGCATGCGCGCGGTGTATCTGGAGAGCATGGTATACGGCCTGTGCATGGGAGGGCTGTTTGTGGCGAGCGTGTTGTGGTTTGAGGCGGCGGCGTCGATGCTCGAATACGACAAGGTGCTCGCGCTGCTGGGCAATGCCGCACCGGTGATTGCGCTCATGATCTCGATGTGCATGCGGCTTGTCCCGCAGTTTTTGCGCCGCGGTCGTACGGTGTTGGCGGTGCAGGATGCGATTGATGTGCCGGGGCGTGCGCCGGCCGACCCCGTGCGTTCGCGCCTACGGGCATCGAGCGTGTTGATGGGCTGGGGCATGGAAGATTCGCTGGAGCGTGCGGACGCGATGCGCTCGCGCGGGTGGGGTGCCGCGACGCGTCGTACGACGTATGCGAGGTATCGACTGGGGCGCAGCGACGTTGTCGCGCTGGCTGGGCTTGCGGTGTTTGGCGTGGCCACGGCGGCAGTGGCGTGGACCGCGACGACGCAGTATTCGTTTTATCCGCAGCTCTCGGTGCCGGCGCCGTGGCTGGGCTATGTCGTGTACGCTGCATGGATGGTGCTGCCCTGCGTGTTGCATGTGATCGATGAGAAGAGGTTTGGCTGATGGCTCGGTTGGATAGGGGCCCGGTGTCGGGTGCGGCGTGCGGCCCGGATATGCCGGCGATTGAGGCGCGGAGCCTGAGCTTTGCCTACCCCGGGGCTGATGCTGCGGTGCTCGAGGGGCTCGACTGGTCTGTTCCCCAAGGTGCATTTGCGCTGCTTGTTGGCGGTACCGGATCGGGTAAGTCGACGCTGCTGTCGCTGCTCAAGCCCGAGATCGCTCCGGCGGGCGAGCGCACTGGCGATGCGCGCGTGCTGGGCGAGAACGTTGCCGACATGGACGTGCGCGCGTCTGCGGAGTGCGTGGGCTACGTGTTCCAGGATCCCGAGAACCAGATTGTGTGCGAGACCGTGTGGCACGAGATGGCGTTTGGCCTAGAGAATCTGGGGGTGTCGCGCGACGAGATGCGCCGCCGTGTTGCCGAAACCAGCTATTTCTTTGGTCTGGAGGACTGGCTTCATCGCGATACCGATACGCTTTCGGGTGGCCGCAAGCAGCTGCTGTCGCTTGCCGCCGTCCTGGCGCTGCGTCCGCGTGTGCTGCTACTCGACGAGCCCACGTCTCAGCTCGATCCCGTTGCCGAGAAGAATTTTCTGCACGCGCTGTTTCGTGTGAATCGCGAGCTGGGCTGCACGGTTGTTGTGGCTACGCATCAACCGCGCCCAATGCTCGAGTATGCGACGTGCGCGTATCGGATTGAGGGCGGCCGCGTGCGCGAGGTGGCCGACATTGCCTCCTTGGGGCATCGCGAAGAGCTGTTTTCTGGCGAGGTGCCAGGGTGGGGTGGCTCGCGGCGTGCAAAAAACGGAATTTTCAGCATCGCTGGTGGCCGGCAGGGCTCTTTAGACCCGCACGCGGACGTTGCGGGTGCGAAAAAGGGACCAAAAACGGACAAATCGGCTAAATTTGAGGCGCAAATCCTGCCGCAGGACGACTCGGGGGCGTCATCGCGCGCCGGTGGATGCAGAATATTCCCAAAAATGTACGCTGGCTCGGCCACCACCTTGACAGGAAGCTGGTTTCGCTACGATCGGGCGTCCGGCTGGGTGCTGCGCGGACTCGATGTGGCGTTTTCGACTGGCGCGGTGCATGCGATTGTGGGCGGAAACGGCTGCGGCAAATCGACGATGCTCTCGATTCTGGCCCGAACGGCTAAGCTGCAGCGTGGGCGCATGGTGCGCGGGGCGGCTTCGGCGGCGCTGCTGCCGCAGAACCCCAAGGCCCTGCTGGTCGCCGAGACAGTGCACGACGAGCTGATGGAATGGGCTTCGACCTGCGGATACGACGAGGACGCGGCCCAGGAGCGCGCGGCGCAGCTGGGATTGGACGGCCTGGATGCGCGCCATCCGTACGATCTTTCGGGCGGCCAGCGTCAGCTGCTCGCGTTGGCAAAGCTGCTGTTGATTGGTCCGGAGCTGTTGCTGCTCGACGAGCCCACGAAGGGGCTGGACCTGACGAGCCGCCGCATTATCGCCCGCGCCCTGTGCGAGCATGCGCAAGCCGGCGGCACCGTCATCATGGCCACGCACGACCTGGGCTTCGCCGAGCAGGCTGCCGACGACGTTGCCATGATGTTCGACGGCGAAATTGCCTGCATGGAGCCGCCGGCAGACTTCTTTGCCGACAACGTGTTTTATAGGGCGTGATGGAATGGTGGATTATCGCGTCTCGCGCCTACTTGCAAAACTGGAGATTCCGCTGTTGTTGGCGGTGCCGGCGGTAATGGCCGCAGCATTGCTGACGGGCATTGAGCAGACAGCGCTTGCCATGCTGGTTGTGGTGGCGCTGGTGCTCGCGCTGTTCTTTGCGGGCTACGAGGCGTCGCGACCGGGCCTGCGCCAGATTATGCCAACGCTGGTTCTGGCGGCGTTGGCCGCGGCGGGGCGCATCTTGTTTGGCCCCATTCCCGACTTTAAACCCGTGAGCGCCATCGCCATTATCGCCGGTGCGACACTCGGCCGTCGTAATGGCTTTATGGTCGGTGCGCTGGCAGCGCTGACCAGCAATTTCTTTTTTGGGCAGGGTATGTGGACGCCGTGGCAGATGTATGCCTGGGGTCTGGTTGGCTATGTTGGCGGCGCGCTGGCGCATGCGGGTGCGTTCGACCGTGCCGACGGCACCGTGCGCATGCCGGCGTTGATGGCGTACGGCTTTGCTTCGGGTCTGCTGTACGGCGTGGTGATCAACGCGTATGACATCATCGGTTTTGTTCAACCGCTCACGTGGGCGGGCACCGTGGCGCGTCTTGCCACCGCCGTACCGTTCGATATCACGCACGGACTCGCGACCTGCGTGTTTTTGGTCGCCCTGTACAAGCCTTGGTGTCGCCGCATCAACCGAGTCGTCGTGAAGTACGGACTGTAGGGCTGGTTGCGCCGGGGCGGGAATCAATACTGCCGAAGTGCCATTTTAAAACTATGCCGGTTTACGGGGCCAGATTGGCACAAGCAGACCATGCCGGCTATTTTTGAAATAGAGCAAGCCGTTTACCTGCGGTTTTATTATTTCGGAATTGCGTATGGTTGGGGGTTCGCGATTCAGCCCCGTAAACCGGCATAGTTTTGAAATAGCCGGCTGATACGACGGGCATCGTGGCCCTCGGAGAGCCAAATTGATCCGTTTTCTTTCGCCTCCAGACGTTCCCAGGGAATCAGCTGAACCCGCCCGCCACGAAATCGGTCTATCTACTACGTTTGGCCCGACACCCCCAACCTCAACCGTGTTTTATGAAAAACCGTAGGCTTTCTACCTGCGGTTTTCTTTCTGCGTTGTTCACTGTGGTTGAGGGTAGTGGCTTAAACGTAGTAGATGGGCCAGTTTCGTGGCAAGCGAGCTGCGTGGATGATCTCGCGAAGTGAAAATGATTCCTTTTCCTCCGTCCCCAGGAGATCAGTTGGGGCTAGAGCTCTAGGGTGAGAGTGACGGGGCAGTGGTCGCTGCCAAAGATGTCGCCGCGGATGCCGGCGTCGCGCACATTGCCGGCGATTGCGTTGCTTACCAGGAAGTAGTCGATGCGCCAGCCTGCGTTGTTCTTGCGGGCATTAAAGCGGTAGCTCCACCAGCTGTAGACGCCCTCGACGTCCGGATTGGCCGCGCGCCAGGTGTCGGTAAAACCGGCGTCGAGCAGCTCGGTAAACTTGCCGCGCTCCTCGTCCGAAAAGCCTGCGTTGCCGCGGTTGGACTTGGGGTTCTTAAGATCGATCTCCTCGTGTGCCACGTTAAAGTCGCCGCAGGTCACCACGGGCTTTCCGGTCTCGCGCTCGAGGCCTGCCAAAAAGCCGCGGTAGGCATCGTCCCAAGCCATGCGCACGTCGATGCGCGCGAGCTCATTTTGGGCGTTGGGCGTATAGACGTCCACAAACCAAAACTTGTCGAACTCGAGCGCGCAGACGCGGCCCTCGGTTGCGGCTTGGGCGACGAGCTCGGCAGCCCCACCCTTGCCGGCGTAGGGCAGCAGTGCATCGGCGCGCAGCACGCGCAGCGGTTCCTGGCGGCTAAAGACCGCGGTGCCCGAGTAGCCCTTGCGCTCGGCGTAGCTCCAGGTTTGGTGATAGCCGGGCAGGTCGATATCGACCTGGCCCTCCTGCAGCTTGGTCTCCTGCAGCGCTAGGACATCGACATCGAGTTCCTGCGCGATCTGGATAAAGCTCGGGTCCTTTTTGAGCACGGCGCGCAGGCCGTTGACGTTCCACGAGGCGAAAGTGTAAGTCTGAGGCATGGTGTCCTTTCGACGGGGTTGGCAGGCTTAAGATTAGCGCAACAGGGGCGGGGTGGGCTCCGTGGGCGACGGCGCAATCGCAGCCGCCCCGACCAACGTGGACGGAGGACAAACATGACGCAAGCGATAACAGATTCCAAGCAGGCCTCCACCGCGCTGGCGGAGCTGTTCAATACCCACGGGCGTGTGGTGTTCTTTGGCGGCGCTGGTGTTTCCACGGCGAGCGGCATTCCCGATTTTCGCAGCGTGGACGGCCTGTATCACCAGCAGTTTGCCTATCCGCCCGAGACCATGCTGTCGCACAGCTTTTACGAGACACATCCGGCGGAGTTCTTCGACTTTTACCGAACCAAGATGATCGCGCTTAACGCTAAGCCCAACCGCTGCCACACCAAGCTGGCCGAGCTGGAGCGAGCTGGCAAGCTCGATGCCGTGGTGACGCAAAACATCGACGGCTTGCATCAGATGGCGGGCTCGCAGCGCGTGTTTGAGTTGCACGGATCGGTCCATCGCAACATTTGCCAGTCGTGCGGCGCGGTCTATAGCGCCGAGTGGATTTGCTCGCGCGAGCACGAGGACGCCGCGGGCGTGCCCGTGTGCCCCGCGTGCGGTGGTCGCATCAAGCCCGATGTGGTGCTCTACGAAGAGCCGCTCGACGAGCGTGTGTTGACCGGTGCCGTTGCCGCCATCGCCGCGGCCGATGCCCTCATTGTGGGCGGGACCTCGCTCGTGGTGTATCCGGCGGCAGGCCTTACGCGTTACTTTACTGGCGATACGCTGGCCATTTGCAATTTGGCGCCTACCGATCAGGATGCAAATGCCGACCTGCTGATTTCTTGCGACATCGCGGCCGCGTTTGCGTTCTAGCCCGTGTGCGCGGATACAATAGAAAGACTGAGTGCAAAGCGACCCCGCCGCCAGCTCCCCAAGCTCGGCGGCGTGGGCATTTTAGGAGGATGTTCATGGCGAACGACAGCAAGACATGGCGGTGCGGAAAGTATGAGCTCAGCTTTGACCGTCCGCGCATCATGGGCGTCCTCAACGTGACGCCCGATTCGTTTAGCGATGGCGGGGAGCACTTCGACCCGGATGCCGCCATCGAGTACGGTCTGGCGATGCTCGACGCCGGCGCCGACATCATCGACGTAGGCGGCGAGTCCACGCGCCCTGGTTTTACCCCGGTCAACCCCGACGAGGAGGCTCGCCGCGTGCTGCCCGTGGTGCGCGCGCTGGCCAAGGAGGGCGCCATCGTCTCGATTGACACGCGTCACGTGGCGGTTGCCAAGGCGGCCGTGCGCTGCGGCGCCTCGATCGTCAACGACGTGACCGGCTTCACTGACCCCAAGATGGTCGAGTTTGTTAAGACGAGCACCTGCGGTGTCATCGTGATGCATGCCGGCGAGGTCGCCGCGCCTACCCGCACGCACGCAACGGTGCAGCTCGATACCTCGGCAGCGGCGTTTGTTGCCGAGAAGGCGCGCGAGGCGGCTGCCGAGGCCGCGCGCGAGGCCGAGAAGCCCGCTCGTCGCCGCCGTGGCAAGCTGCTGGGCGACCCTAAGCCCGAGGCAAAGCTTCCGGGTGGCGTGGTGCAGCCCTCGTTGCCGTTTGGCGAACCTGAGCCCGCGACCGAGCCTGCAAGCGAGCAGGAGACGCCGGCCGCCGAGCAGGCTGCTGCCGCCGAGACCGTCGCGCCCGCGCCCGAGGCCACCGAGGCCGCATCGGAGTCCAATGACCGCCTGGCCGCCATGATGCGCCGCAGCGCCCGCCGCGAGGAGGCCTACGTGCCCACCTCGCAGCTCCGCCGCTTCACCCTGCCCGATTCGGCGCCCATCATGCGCCGCGTCATGGGCTTTCTGTCCGACCAGGCCCGCGCGCTCATCCATGCCGGCGTGTCGCGCGACCGCATCTGCATCGATCCTGGCCCGGGCTTTGGTAAGTCGGCTAACGAGGACATCGTCATCCAGCGCGAGACTGCCAAGATGGCGTCACTGGGCTATCCGCTCATGTGCGCCGTATCGCGCAAGCGCTTTGTGGGCGCCGTCTCGGGCGTGACCGAGGCCGCCGAGCGCGATGCCGCTACGTTTGGCGTGTGCCTGGGCGCCATCCAGGCCGGTGCCAACATCGTGCGCGTGCACGACGCCGCGGGCTTTGCGCAGTTCCTGAACGGCTACTGGGCGGTTGCCAAGCCGCAGCCGCGCCGCGCGTTTGTGGCCGTGGGATCCAACTTGGGGCATCGCTGCGACAACATCCGCGCCGCACGCGACATGATCGCCGAGATTCCACTTACCTGCGTGTCCAACTCCTCCAAGATCTACGAGAGCGAGCCGGCCTACGAGACGCGCCAGGACGCGTTTGCCAACGCCGTCATCGAGATCAAGACCGAGTTGGCGCCGCTGGTGCTGCTCGACGAGCTCATGAAGATCGAGGCCGAGCTGGGCCGCGACCGCTCCAAAAAGGCCAAGGCCAACGGTCCGCGCACCATCGACCTGGACCTGCTGTGGATGGACGGCGAGACCCACGGCGGCAAAAAGCTGCGCCTGCCGCATCCACTGATCGGCGAGCGCGACTTTGTGCTGGTGCCGCTTGAGGACCTGATGCACGACCCGGCGCGGTTCTTCCGCTACAACGGCGTCGAGGTCAAGGAGCCCGAGGATCGTGTGGGCCATATCGTGGGTGAATTGGGGCGTATGTAGATGATCGAGATGAACGCTGTAGTCGCTGCCACTGAGCTTGACGCGGCGCGTGACGCGGGTCGCGAGGGCGTGTCCGCGGGCTGGTGCGCGTGGAGCGTGGGCGATGCTTCGCTGACGTTTTCGCTGGTTGTGCGCCCCGATGTGAACATGCACGCCTTCCACGGCCTGCCGTTTGTGGCCGCGATGGGCATGATGGACGCGCTCGTGGGCACGGCTTCGACGCCGGGGTTGGGCCTTGCCGGTAAAGTGGGTATCCAGTGGCCGAGCGATATCGTGTGCGGTGCGCTTGCGTTTGAGACGTCGCTCGCGCGTGTTGCCGTGAACGGCGGTGCCGGTGCTGCGGGCATGTTTGCCGCGGTGACGGTTGATATTGAACGTGCGGCGCTGAGCGAGCTTGGCGTGGATATGGCCGACGAGGTGCTGGTCGAGGCATTGGCCACCGCCGTGCTGACCCGCGTGGACACCTGGGCGGTTGCCGCCAACACACCACAGGGCGCTGCCGGCCCGCTGGCTCCGGTGCTGGGCGAGTACTTTGACATGGTGCCACTGCTGGGTCGTCAGGTTGCGGCGGTGTCGCCCAGCGGCTTGCCGCTTGCGGTCGGTGTGTTTGCGGGCCTGGACATCTGGGGTCGCGCGACCATCAAGACCGATGCCGGCGAGCAGGAGTTTCCGCCCGAGGCCGTACGGATTCGCGGACTGTAACGCGAGGTGCCCGCGCTCAAAGATAGCGATGACAACGAAGCCCTCTTCGGCCTGTGCTGGGGAGGGTCTTGTTGTCTGGGGAATGGGTTGTCAGCACCCTATTCCTCAAAACTGAAAATCTTTCGATTTTGAGGAATAGAATTAAGCCAGCTCGGCCTTTAACGAGGTATATTCGTTGCAGAGTCTATTCCTCAAAACTGAATAATTTTCGTTTTTGAGGAATAGCGATAGAAGACCGCAGGGAGGCACCAATGAAACTCATCAATAGAACGTCATATATGGACACGTTGACGAGCCTTATTGGCGTACCGGACATCAAGGTCATAACGGGCATTCGCCGTAGCGGTAAGTCAAAATTGCTCGAGGCCCTCCGCGATTACGTGGAGGCAAATCTGTCCAATTCGAATGTCATCCATATCAATTACAACCTCGACGAGTTCGAGGGCCTGCTCGAATATCATGCCCTGCTCGCCTATGTGAAAGAGCATCGAGTGTCCGACAAGCAAAACTTCCTGCTTATCGACGAGGTTCAGATGTGCGACGGCTTTGAACGCGCGATCAACAGCCTCCATGCATCCGAGCAGTACGACATCTTCATCACCGGATCGAACGCCTTTTTGCTGTCGAGCGATCTGTCGACGCTCTTTACGGGGCGCACGTTCGAGATCGAGGTTTTCCCATTCTCGTTTGAGGAGTATCGCTTTTATAGTGACGAGGGCGAGGTCGATCGCGACTTCGATGAGTACGCGAGAACCGGCGGTATGTCCGGCTCTTACCCTTATCCACTGCAGGAGCAGCGCTACCAATATCTCTCCAATGTCTTCAAAACGCTCATCGTGAGGGATATCGTGCAGCGGCATAACGTGAGAAACGAATCGGCACTGCTGCGCATTGCCGATTACATGATGGACAACGTCTCCAACATAACGTCGGCACGCAACATTACAGATGTTTTGAATGCGGATGGGCTAAAGATTACGAACAAGACGGTCGGCACGTACATGGGGTACCTGTGCGATGCGTTTGCCTTCTATAAAATTCGTCGGTACGACATTCGCGGCAAAAAATACCTTAAGAGCGGCGAGAAGTATTACCTGGCAGACCACGCGTTCAAATACGCACTGCTTGGTACACGTGATATGGATTGGGGACGCGTATACGAGAACATGGCGGCCATCGAGCTGCTGCGCCGCGGATACGAGGTATACGTCGGTGTGCTCTATAAAAAGGAAATAGACTTTGTAGCAATCAAGCGAAGCGAGAAGCTCTACATTCAGGTGAGCGACGACATCAGCTCGGATAAGACGTTTGAACGCGAGATTTCGCCACTGCTGAGCATTGGCGATGCGTATCCCAAGATGATTCTTGCCCGCACACATCACGAGGCCACGGATCGCGATGGGGTGCAGATCGTGGACCTGGCGAGGTGGTTGTGCGGCGAGGCTTAGCAAAAAATCCTATTCCTCAAAACTGAAAAATTTTCGATTTTGAGGAATAGGATTGGAGACTGGTTGCTGCGACCTGGCGTTTACTCTATCCCAGCTCCTGCATGCGGCGGTAGATTTCGCAGATGCCCTTGATGGTGAGTTGCCCGTCGACCACGTCGAAGGCATCGGTCGAATCGGCGACAATGCCGGCGAGACCGCCCGTGGCGATAACGGTGGCATCCTCGCGGCCCAGTTCGCGCTTCATGCGAGCGACCAGGCCCTCGGCCATGGCGGCGGCGCCCATCACGGCGCCGACCTTGATGCATTCCTCGGTGTCGCGGCCGATGGCGTGCTCGGGCGCCTCGAGCGGAACGCTGGCGAGCTTGGCGGCTCGGGCGGCGAGCGCGTCCATGGAGATACGGATGCCCGGCGCAATCGCTCCGCCAATGTAATAGCCGTCCTCGTCGATGACGTCGATATTGGTTGCGGTGCCAAAGTCCACCACGATCGCCGGGGCGCCGTAGAAGGTCTCGGCGGCGACGGCGTTGGCAACGCGGTCGGCACCCACGGCCTGGGGGCGCGCCGCGCGCAGCTTGGTCACGGCGGCCGTCTGCGGCCCGATGACGATGGCGTCCGCCGCGATGCGGTCGGCCACGGCGTGCCACTCGCGCGAGAGCTGCGGCACCACACCGGCAAAGGCAATCGCGTCGACCGCGTCGAGCGAGAGGTCGTACATCTTAAAGAAACCCATCAGGCGCACATGGATCTCGTCGGCGGTGTAGGAGCGGTCGGTGGGCATGCGCCACGACTGCACCAGCTCGTCTCCGTCAAACAGGCCCATGGCCGTCTGCGTGTTTCCCATATCGATAGCGAGCAGCATGTCTACTCCCGGTGTCGGCATAAAAGGACGCGCACCATTGTATACGTGCCGTCGGGGCCGCTGAGCCGCGATTCGCTTACGGTGATATGGGCTGAGGGGTTTAAATATGAAGGAATTATGCTCTACGAGATTTTCCTTGCCGCTTACCGAACTCCCGCGTAATATTCTTTCTTGCGCACATGAGGCGCCCAGACATTGCGGGGTGGAGCAGTCTGGTAGCTCGCCGGGCTCATAACCCGGAGGTCGTAGGTTCAAATCCTGCCCCCGCGACCAAGAAGTTAGAGGTCAGCCGCTTAGTCGGCTGGCCTTTTTTCTTGTTGTGGCAGCCCTTTTTAGGGCTTGTGGCAGAATTGTGGCAGTAAACCATGGCAAACAATGAGAATCAGGCAGCGGGAAGCAGGCCGAAGATGTCCTTCGGCAGCGCGGCTAACTCGCCCCACTTCTCCGAAGACCCGCCGTCGTCTCCCGGCAGGAAGTGCGAGTAGGTCTTGTAGGTGATCTCGATGCTCTCGTGGCCCAAACGGGCGGAGACGTACTGTATCGAGACGCCCTTTTTCAGGAGAAGGCTGGCGTGCGTGTGGCGCAGGCCGTGCAACGTGACCGCGAATGACTTGTGCCGGGCGAAGCGGCTAAAGTCGCTCGTGAATTTCGACGGGCGGTAGAGCTCGCCGAGGTCACTGCAGAACACGGGGGTGTCCTCGCCCTGCTCGATGTCGTTGTACATCAGGCGATAGAGCTGCATCTGCTTGTGATGGCGCAGGAATTCGACCGTCCCCTCGGGGATGGTGACGTCCCTGTTCGAGCGGTTGCTCTTGGGCAGCTTCTCCTCCAGGGTCTCGCCGCAGTAGGTGTCCGTCGCGCGCGCCTCGGCGAGCGCTCGGCGGACGCGGATGACGCCTCCATCGAGGTCGACGTCGCGCCACCTGAGGGCGCACAGCTCGCCGCGTCTCATACCCGTGTCGAGCGCGAGGTTTGTGGCGGCTGCGAAGCGGTAGTCCGGGCATCCGAGCAGGGCAATTTTCATGCGGGATACCTCGTTTTCATCGATGACTCGAACCTCCTTCTTCTCCTTGGACGGGACGTCCACAAGCTCGCAGGGGTTGGACTCGATGTATTCGAGGCGGCGGGCGCGTTTGAGCGCGGTCTTCAGGAACGAAAGGGCTTTCTGACAGGTGTTGCCAGAGAGGGGCTTGCCGTTGAGGCCGCCGCTTTGGCGCATCCATGCCAGCTGATCCTCGATCATGTAGGGCTTCAAGTCTTTTAGCAGGGTCGTGCCGAGTCTCGGTACCCAGCGCGTCTCGACGATGTCGCGGTAACCGCGAATCGTGTTGGCGCTCAGGTGCTTCACGTCGTGCAGGTAGGTGACGTGCTCGCGCAGGAACTCCTCAAGGGTTTTGTTGGAGCGGTCCATGCGCGTGCGGGCCGTCATGAGCTCGACGCGCCACTCCTCTAGCAGGCGCTTTGCCTCGGTCTTGGTGCGGCAGTGGACGGTCTTGTTCAAGCGCTTAGAGGACTTGCCGTCCTCGCTCACGCTGACCCTGAGCAGCCAGGAGTCCTTGCCGCGCTTCACGGGGTCGTAGCCTTTGCTGACTGTTCTCATGGTTTTCACCTCCTTTCGGTGCGTTGGTGGCTGACGGTGCTATCTCAAACCGATTGCTCGGTAATGAGCCCCTGGGATTTCTTCTTGCTGTAGGCGTTGGCGCAGCTGCGCTTGCAGAAGCGAGTCTTCTGAATCACCCTGCCTGGCTTCTCCTCGCGGTATTTCTTGAAGATTCGTCCGCAGTTATCGCAGGTGCGCCATTCGGCGGGGTCGTCGTAGAGGAGGCCGAACTGGGAGATGATCGCCTCGGAGAGGGAACCGTAGGAATGTATGCCCGTCGGACTTCGGTGAGTTTTTTTAAGCGCGTGGGACCAAGCGGCGAGGGGTCCACCGCTGTCGCCTTCGGCTTCATCGGGAGTTTCGCCTGTCCCATCAAAGCGATAAGAGAGGAGAGAGTTCGCTAGGAAGGAGATTGCAGTGTTTGATGCGATCACCAGTCCATCCGCAAGAGTTGATGTATAGCTTTCTCGTGTGTTGAAGCCCGCATCTTCACCTTGCTGCACCATCGACTTGAACTCTGGACTCTCGAGAATGAGCGAATCGTATGACTTAAGGCGAGTGTTATCCAATAGAGCGTCGCTGTTGGAGAGAAGGAAAAAGCTAATGCCGCTCTGTGCCATGTGCGAGCGGTCACAAAGGTAATCGGCGACATCGTCGGCACCCCAGGTGTCGGTGTTTTCCAAGCCATATGCAACGGCGGTAATCAAGGCGGTCGATACCTGGAGGGCCCGTATCGTCTGAATTACCTCCGCTTCGGAAATAGCTCCCACGACCGAGCGGTCATCTAGATGGATACGGCGAGCTTCCTCGGAGAGAAAGTACGGCCTGCGTCCCAGTAGCGTTTCGTCGTCTCCTGAGTAGGCGCTACTGAACAAGGGGATGCCTGCGGCGGATGCGCTCTCGCTTGCCAGAATGCCCCATTCGCTCCTGAACGGCTGAAAGTCTGTCTTGAGGAGTTTGAAACGGTTGCGGAAAAGAGAAAGACGCTGAGCGCCGTCGTAGCCGCTGGAAACGGGGAAGCCGTAACGCTCACAGAAACGAACGATGCTCTCCGTGCGCTCGACGTTGACCTTCTGAAGGCTGCTTGCGAAGAACTCGTTTTCCAGATGCTCGAATTGCATAACAGTGGGTTTGCCATGCTCGACATAGTATGCGAAACGCTCGCCATCGGTGCTGGTTCCCCACAGCCGGTCAAAGTTGTAGCGCAACCACGGTCTTGCAGCATTGACTTCGAGCTTGATGGGCTGGCGAAGCGACAGGGGCAGGCGTTCATAGTTAACTAATGGACTCAAAATCTAATCCAATCCAACTATTGACTTTCATTTCTCATTCATGGTATCACAAAAAAATGGATGGAAAAGGAACACCAATCCATTCTAGGAGATGCTAATGGACTGCTTTGATCATCGAGAGTTTTGTCTCCCTGACGTGTTGCACGTAGTCGATGTTGCAAAATTTCTGGGCCTTCACGAGAAGACGGTCTATTTGTACGTTCGTGAAGGCAAGATTCGCGCTATCCGCTGTGGGCGAAGTTATCGCATTCGCCGTGAGTGGGTCGAGGAGTACATTCGCTCCGCGAGCCCCAAGGACTCCGACGTAGACTAGCGGGGAGAAGACCATGAAAGATCTGTTCACGCCTAATTTCGAGGGCGATGCCGATGCGGTTGCTCCAAAGCTCGCCAAGCTCAGGGGAAGTTCTGTAGCGATCTATTTTTGGCTTCATTCACGTGCTTTTGCTTGTGGAAACAAGGTCGGAGTAAGCCAGCGTTGGCTGTCTGAACGTTTGGGTTTATCTGTTCGCACTGTTCAGCGGGCGGTGGACGACCTTGAGAGTGAAGGTCTCATCAAGCACGCACTCATACGAGGAGGAAGCGAATTCAGCATCTGTCGCCTGACAACCTTGTCAGGTGACAGACCTGCCGCGAGCGTGACGACAAGCCTGTCACCCAGCGAAGGTTTTGACGCGCCAACATTGTCATCTCAAGCATGTCATCCGTGTCATCCAACAGAAAGGGGAAACATTGAATACACTCTCCACATTGGTGAGCGAGCAGACATCGAAGACCTTGCAGCCATTCTCGACAGAAGGGACCCAGAAAACCCCTGAGACCGAAGAGGCGAGTCTTCTTCAATCCCTGCTCGAGAAAGACGCAGAGCGTTTCGGCAGTCCTAATGTCATGTCAAAGCAGACGCTGGATTACTTGCGTGGTGCCGGACTAATGGGGTTGCCCAAGATGAAGCGCCGTCCTCCAGACTCCGGAGCGCTGTTGAGGGACAACGGCTTCTCGGAGCTTGTCTTGAGCGTCTTGTCGGATGAGAGTTTTGATCCGAGTCGTATCCCCGAGAAAGCGCTCGACTGGCTGTCTTCCTATCAAGGGAAGAAGACTCCCCCTCTTTGGGTGAGCGGCGGTAGTGGTTCAGGGAAAACGACATTGGCGTGTTGGCTGGCGAGGTCACTAGTAGAACGCTCATTGAAGGACGGCGCAGTGTTGGATGTTACTTTTGTGCCTGTAGCTGACTTGGTTCGCGATACGTGGATGGGATCGAGCTACTACGGCGAAGAAAACAAGTGGCGTTCTATCCGGCCTCTGACGAACTGCGGCCTGCTTGTGCTCGATGATTTGGGCACCTGCGTGAGGCAGGGCAAGGAAGAGTGCGCTGTCGTCAGGGAGGTAGTCGATAAACGCTACACCTCGATGTTGCCAACCATCTTTGCGACTCAGTTCGGCCTCCGCGAGTACTGCACGATGTTGCGAAATGCGGGGGCCGATGAGCACGACGTGTCTTCCTTGAGAAACCGTGTTCTGGCGTCGATGAGCGGCTATATCAGGCAGGAGGCGGCGGCAATTGAGGCGAACCACGTCGCCATCTAAACCATGAAAGGCTTAGGCGGAAATACGGCCGAGGGCTGAATCGAACTAATTAAACTGCAAAACTATGGAGGTTGCCCATCGCGAGCGTGCCGTCGTCCTGCGACGTCGGCGCCGACGTATCCACCAGCACCACCACGAAGCGGACGGGCCGGCGGCTGCGGCGGGCGAGCAGGGACTCGTAGGCATCCATGGGAGCCTACCCAGGACGGGTCGCGTCGCCGCATGGGGAAAGGTGCGGCGGCAACGAGGCGTGAACGTTAACACGCACAAGATAACCCCCCCGCCGACAGTAATGAATCAATAAACTGTAATCGCCGAGATATCGATTTTTCGACGACTCCTAAGAAATGCTTCGGTATACTAAAGTAAGAGTTCCGCAATCTCGTTTTTTTTGTTGCCTTACGCATCGAGGAATGCAAGAATTTACAAACTGTAATTAACAGCCGTCTTACAGTTGGGGGAGAACATGCGGGCGAAACGAGCTGTCGCGATAGCGCTGACCGGACTCATGCTGTTTGAAGCATCGCCGGTGCCCCAGATCTCCCAGGCGCTGACCATCCAGAACGCCGCCGCTGTCCGCCAGCTGATGAGCACCCTCACCGCTTCGACCGCGTATGCCGATACCTCCGAAAACGCGGGGGGGGGACGCTCCAGGTAGACACCGCTGCAAGCACCGAGGCCAGCGGAGCCGATGCCGCGGATTCGTCCGCCGCGACCGGCTCCGGTGCCTCAGCGGATAGCGTCTCCAACGCCGATGTCACCGCGGATGCCGACGCCCCCGCAACCACGAGCGACGCCGCGACCGCCGACGCCCCCGCTCCCGCGGACGCCATCACGGCAACCAACCAGCCCACCGCTCAGCCCGCCGCCCAAACCGCCACGGACGCCGCCGTCGAAGACGCCGCCCAGGACCTGGCGCAGCTCGCCGGCCGCGACTTCCAAGGCCAGGTCACCAAAACCATCAACGGCAAGACCTATATCCTGATTGGCAACGAGCAGCAGCTGCGCGCGATAGGCTCGGGCAAGAAGGTCACACGTCCGGTCTGGGAGATCACGCAGGAGTACCGGAAGACGGGCTTGATTAAAGGCGGCTGGGTCGATGTCGAGGGCTCCAAAACCGAGATTTACGCGGGTGACGCGGACCTTTCCGCGACCTCCAAATTGGACGAGGGCTCGAGCGAGAAATCGGATGAGCTGGGTGTCAGCCTTGCGGGTCACACTCGCAAACGCTACGTGACCCTTGACGACTATGGCAACGAGGTCAAGGCCGACGGCAACGCGACAAGCTCGACGCTGACCTACGCCGCCGACGCCAACTACATAATCTTCCGAAACATCGACGTGGGCTCCGACGCGGCCAGCGGCACCTCATCCAACGCGACCTGGACCCCGCTCATGTTCAGTGGCACCATGCTCGGCGCGGCGACCACCACCGACGCCGCTAAGACCGCCGGCGCGCTCTGGTCCACCATTAACGCCGACGGCATCTCCACCAACGACACTGCCCAGCGTCCCGTCATCTCCAATGTAAACGTCACTCAGACTGGCAAGCTCGATGTCTCCAGCCACACGGGCATCGGATTCTTCGGCACCGTTTCGCACAAGCTCAGCGAAACCAATCCGTTTACCGGGTCCGCTACACCCGCATACGTGAACAACATCAAGCTTCGGGACGTCTCTGTTACTAACGAATCCACCAAGGTCAAGGTCGATCAGACGCTCATCAGCTCACTCCTCGGCGTACTCGGCACCGTGGTGGGCGGCCTCGTCAGCACCCTGTTGAAGATTCTTACACTCGGCAAGGTTGACCTCAGTGGCCTTATTGAGTCCCTGTTGAACGTTCGCGCCGCCGATCCCTCTTCGCTCGCCACGGGTGCCTTCGCCGGGCGCATCGTGGGTGAGGTCACGGTCGACAAATGCGAGGTCGAGGGCGCGAGCGTGTCGAGTGCGGCGGACATGACGGGCGGCTTCGCAGGCTACGTTAAGGGAGAGGTCAAGTACGATATCCTCTCCGATGCGCTGGGCGACATCGTCAAGCTCCTGACAAACATCCTGAACCTCATCCCTGGCCTAGGCCTGGGCGACCTCATCACCCTGCTGCTCAACAACAACATCATCAAGGCGAGCCAGCTGCTCCCCGTGGCCTACTACAACCCCACGATCTCGAAATCGGGCGTCGTAAACTTCGCCAGCGGCACCGTCCTGGGCTCCGCTGGCAAGAACTACGCTGGCGGCTTCGCGGGCGTGCAGGCCGGTACCATCGTCACCGACGCCTATATACAGAGTGACGTCGCCTACACCGTGCGCGCCAAGGCATACGCCGGCGGCTTTGCGGGCGTCATCCGCGACGACGTGATGGAGGGCGCGCTCTCCGATTTGGGCGTAGACCTGCCAAGCCTCGCGAGGCTTGCCATTCCGCAGAGCATCGTCGCGACCTCCTCGCTCACTGCGGACGTCACGGTCGAGGGTGGCTCGTATGCCGGCGGCTTTGCGGGCGCCATGGCTGGCAGCCACGCGGTGAACGATAGCCTTACGGGTGCGGTCAACGTCACGGCCTCGGGCATTCAGGACGGCACGGCCGACATGCTCGCCTACGCGGGCGGCTTCACTGGTGCGGCGACGCTCGGCTGGGCGATGGACCTCGGCGCGGGTGACTACAAGAACACGAATCTGCTGAATGGTGTGGGCGGCCTGCTGAAGGGCCTGCTCGGCTCGGAGGATCAGAGCAAGGCATCGACCCTGCTTTCCCTTGCGGGCCTGAATGAGTCCGAGATCCTCGGCGCGCAGATGGCCGGCACCTTCATGGTGTCCTCGGCCAATGACTATGCCGGCGGCATGGTGGGGCGCGGCACAGGCCCGGTCATCGCGAGCTCCGATACGGCGCACGTGGGCGGCCTCGCGTTCTACAAGCAGGGCAAGCTCGACGCCACTGCGGTCGCCAGCCGTACCACCTCGCTCACCGGTCTTGACTCCGTCACGGCCAAGGGCAGCTACGCCGGCGGCATCGCGGGCATGCTTGTCCCCGGTGCCGTGGCGGCGCTGCTGAACGACACCCTCGGCTTGGGTGCGATTGGCCAGAAGCTCGGCGACGGCCAGTTCAAGATGTTCGAGGTCTCGAACGTGACGGTTGCGGGCGCCACGGACGGTGCGACCGTCTCCGTGGACGGGTGCTACGCTGGCGGCGCCATCGGCTGCGCGACTGGCGGCGACGTGGACGCCACGACCCTCACCGGCGTGAAGCGGGTCGAGGCCAAGGGCGAGGCCGGCGGCTTCATCGGCTTTTCCGGCCCGAGCGACGCGGCCGACGTGGGCGGCCTCGACGTCCTCGGCCTCATCAAGGTCTCGGGCCTGCTCTCGGTGGCCAAGTATTCGGCGGTCGAGGTGACCGACAGTTCCGTTGCGGGCGTCACAGCCGGCATGACGGTGGCAGCGACCGGCGTGAACGCCGCGGGTGAGACGAACGTCTACGCGGCGGGCGGCTTCTTCGGACGCGCGAACAGCACCAAGTCGGCGAACGTTCACGCCACGGCCGTAAAGGCGGTCACTGCTGACGCCTCAACTTCGGACGGTGCGGCGGGCGGATTCGTAGGCGTCTCGACTACGGGTGGCCTTGCGGATGCGGTGAACGGTGAGGGCGAGGACTCGGGAGTCCTCAAGAACCTTCTCGAGGGTGGTCTCATCTCCGTCGACGGTCTCGTGGGCGCCGTTCCCTACTTGCTGCCTAACTACCAGAACGCCACGGTGACGTTCGTGAACGGCGGTAGCGTTGAAGCAGATATCGCCGGAGGTTTCGCGGGAGACTTCCAGGGCGGTAAGGTCAATATCTACACCGACGATGACCTCAAGGACGCAACGGGTGCGTACGCCCGTGCGAAGACCGCGGCCGAGCAGTCCCCCTGGGGCGTCATCAACATCGACCACGTGACAGGCGGCGCGTACGCTGGCGGCTGGGGTGGTCGCGTGACCTCGGGTGCGCTCGCGAGCGCGGGCAAGGGCGGAATCAGCCTGCTCGGCAAACTCGGCACAGTGGATATCGCCCAGCTGCTCGACGTGGTCGAGGGGTACGTGCCCCTCATCAACCGCTCCGGCGTGCTGTCGAACGCGGACACGGTGGCCGCGGATGCCTCGGGCGCCAGGCCGAGCGATGCCGCCAACCCTGGCCTCGTCGTCTCTGCCTCGCGCCTCGATGACACGGCCTCCCAGTCCGCCACGGCCGGCGGCTATATCGGCTATGGCTCCGGCGTGCAGGTGAGCCACTCCAACGTGACGCAACTGCGCCATACCGCGGTGACCGAGCCGAAGGATCTCGAGGGCACGGACGGCAGCAGCTACTTCGGTAATAAGAGCTCCTACGCCGTCACCGCCCCGCGCTACGCCGGCGGATACATCGGCCACATGGACGTGGGCTCTGCGACCTCCGTGGGCGACGGCCTGTCGTTGCTGGGAACGAGCCTGCGGCTCACCGACGTGCTCGGCGTGGTGCGTGCCGTGGTCTCCACCATCGAGCACTCCGACGTGACGGGCGGCACGGGCGGTTTCGCCGTGCGCGCGAGCTCCGGTGCCACGGGCTCCGAGATCGGCGACGCGGGCGGTTTCGCGGGCCTTGTCTCCGGCGGGCACATCCAGGATTCAAACTCCTACAACTTCTCCTACGTGATCGGCCAGATTTCGGCGGGCGGCTATGCCGGGCAGATCGAGCCGGGCGACGTGGCGCGCGTGCTGGGCGAGCTGAACACCGGTAAGGACAACGAGTCCGCACTGGCCAAGCTGCTGCACGGCCTGGTGAGCACCAACGGCGCCCTCGCGTCGCTCGTGCAGGACTTCGTGCCCACGGTTCGCAACTCCGAGACCACGTCCATCCCCTGCGGCGGCGCCGTGCGCGCGCAGGCCGCCAGCACCGAGAGCGTGCAGCGCGGCATGGCAGGCGGCTACGTGGGGCATAACCTCGGCGGTCACATCTGGGGCACCAGCAACGCGCCGTGGACGAGCGCCGCGTCGTGGGAGTCCGAGAAGGACGGCAGCAACCACTACACCGGCACCCGGCGCGACGCCATGGCCGAGCGCATCCGCAGCGTCTACGGCGCCGAGATGGCCGGTGGTTTCACGGGCTATATGGAGCCTGGCGACACTGCCAAGACGGGGACGTCAGCCTGCTCTTCGGCCTGGTGAAGGCCAACAATATCCTGGGCGCTCTGCAGGTGGCCTATCCCACCGAGGAGAACACGCAGGTCACGGGCCCCGTGCGCGGCATCAGCCTCGAGACGTGGAATAGCTGGTCTCAGCACGTTGCCTCTAAGGGCTACTATGGCGGCGATTTCTACGGCAAGACGTTCACCACCGAGGATGAGCTCGCGGCCTTCCTCGCTGATTACGTCTATGGTACTAATGTGGTTGCTGGGCGCGCTGCATACGAGAACAAGGCGAACACCATGCACGGCGGTGTGGCCGGCGGCTACGTGGGCCTCATGCGCGGTGGCACCGTCACCAACGGCCGGGCCTTCGACACCAAGACCGTGCGCGCCATGCGCGCGGCGGGTGGATTTGCCGGCCGCATGGAGACGGGCGGTGCCGTGGAGCTGGGCGGCGTGAAGGTGCTCGGACTGAACCTCAACCTCGGCCAGCTGCTCAACGTGGCCCAGGTGCTCGTTCCGGTGGTGAAGAGCTCCAGCGTGCAGGGCTTCCGCACGGGTATGGCCGTCAAGGCTACGGGAACCGATTTCAAGCACGAGACCGGCTTTGCCGGCGGCTACGTGGGCTACGCCTCTGGCGCGCAGCTGTGGGGCGATGCCACGTTCTCCGATGCCGACAAGGATGCCAACCGCTGGTCCATCGGCGCCACGCATGGCGGCTACACCGCTACGGGCGACAACGTCACCAACCTGCGCAAGGTCTCGGGCGCTAACTGCGTGGGCGGCTACGCGGGCCTCATGACGGCCGCGGGCGTGGCGGACGTGAACACGAATGCGTCTTCGGGTCTGCTGCAGAAGATCCTGGACAGCATCATCTCCACGCCGAACGACCTCGCGCAGGTGCTGAACGCCACGGTCTCCACCGTGCGCGGTGCGAGTGTCTCCGCCGTGACGGCGGGGGATGGCGCGACCGAGGCCCAGCAGAACGCCGCAGCCTGGGGTTTCACAGTCGACGGCTCCTATAAGGAAGGCAACGCCACCAAGTACGCCCGCGCGGCGGGCGGCTTCGCGGGATCGATGAAGGCCGTGGTCGCGGGCACGAAGGACCGGGACGAGGGCGCAACGGACGCCGTTACCAACACACTGCAGGTCATCGGCCTGCGCGGCGTGGAGGGCGGCCAGTACGCGGGCGGATTCTTCGGCCAGGCGGACATCGAGAGCGTGGCCTCCGTGGCGGGCGGCGACGGCGATGCCAACGGCGACCAGTCCACGAGCCTGCTGCTCAAGCTGCTGAAGACTGGCAACATCTCCGCGCTCGACGCCTTCCGCACCTACGTGTACCACGCGAACGTGGCGGGCGTGGCAGACGGCTTCCAGGTCCGCGCGCACGATGCCAGCAAGCAAGGCATGCTCGATTCCACGCGCTTCACAGGCGTGGCCGGTGGCTTCGGCGGCGCGCTCATCAACGGCAGCGTGAAGAACGCGACCGTCGCCAACCTGTCCTCCGTGGAGGGCGTCAACTACACGGGCGGCTTCATCGGGCATCTGGGCAAGGGTGGCACGGTGGACGCGGACAAGGTCGGCGTCCTGTCGAACCTCAACCTCCTCGGCGCCACCGCGGGCGTGCTCGACATCTGGGGCTCCCACGTCGAGAACTCCAGCGTGACGGGCATCGCCGACGGCTACACGGTGACGTCGACGCATCGGGGCGCTGACTACGGCCGCGGCACCGAGGCCGCGAGCGGTCGCGAGGCCGCGGGCGGTTTCGCGGGCTACGCCGACCTGGCGCGCGTGAAGGACTGCACGGTCACCAACCTCAAGAAGGTCGCGAGCGGTGAGGTCGCCGGCGGCTTCGTGGGCGAGACCAAGCGCGCATACCTGGTGGATGCGCAGGTTAGCTCCGTGCTGGTGGACGGTCTGCTGGTGATCGTGAACGCGCTGCTGAAGCTACTCTACGCGAATCAGCTCCAGAACCTGGGCGTCATCGACATAGGCAAGTGGTTCCCCGGCGTGAGCAAGGTCTTCGACCTCAAGGTGCTCGCCGAGGGCGAGACGCTCTACGTGAACCTCTTCGGCCTGAAGGTCGGCGTGGCGCTGTCCCGCGCGGATACCGAGAACAAGCAGCAGACTGACGTGGCGATCATCACCATCGGCGACTCCACCATCAAGCTGCCGTGTACGGAAAAAGGCGGCGTGGACACCAAGGGCGATCGCGCCAACATCGACGCGCAGCTCATCAAGGGCAACCGCACGCGTGTGGAGAACTCCTCGGTCACGGGTATCGCGGTGGGCTATGACGTCTTCGGCGGCGGCGCGAGCCAGGCTGAGAACGGCGACGGGCTTGACGGCCTTACCACGGGCTACGCGGGCGGTTTCGCCGGCCTGAACGACGAAGGCGTACTCGCGAACGACCACATGGTGCTCGCCGACGTGATCCGCGGCACGAGCGGCCTGGTGGACCCCTTCGCCAACACCAAGCTCAAGAGCGTGTGGGACTTCAACTCCATGAGCGACATCGTGGGCGAGAAGGACGGCAACTACAACTCGTACAAGATCTACCGCTCCAGGAACGAGAGCCTGGCCGACGCATTCACGTCGAACAGCAAGAATGGGGCGGCGAGCGCCACCTTCGCCAAGCGCGATGGCAACGCCGATGGCACCGGCATGGATGCCTTCACGGTGAGCCTGTTGAAGCCGGTGGACGCGAGCGGCAAGGCCTCCGTCAACACCTACGATGGCACCGTGCCCACGAGCGAGGCGTCCGGTGACGCGGACACCGCTTGGCTCGGCATCAAGGACGCCGTGCGCCAGAATGCGGACGGTAGCCAGAGGCAGGAGCTCAAGGCCTATGAATCCGCCGCCAAGGCCGTGCTGATGCGGGACACCCCGGTGTCCGACAACGCCGGCGGCATCACGCCCGAGCCGGGCGAGGGGCAGGATCCGTGCGACACCTACGTGAAGCTCACGCTGCAAAAGGTGTGGGATGACCAAGGCAACAAGGCCGGCCTGCGGCCTGCGAGCATCAAGCTGACCGTGGTTGCGTCGTACAAGGACGCTGCCGGGAATGTCGTGACGCCCGCGATCACGCTGAAGGATGGGTCGACCTGGACGAACCCGCACGAGGTGGAGCTGACCGGTAAGGACGCATCCAACTGGTCCGACACCTGGCGCACGGTGATCGAGGGGCTGCCGGTGGCGGTGAAGGACGCTGGCGGCGCCACACATTACCTGAACTATGCCGTGCAAGGTGAGGCCGTGAATGATGGCGCCGCCGCGCAGCCTGGCGTGCGGTTCGGCAAGGTCGAGGGCGGCAACACCGCGTACGTGCCGCCCGAGCAGGCCGGCTACAGCTCCGCGGTGGGCTCCGAGGCCAACACTCTCACGATCACCGTCACCAACACCCATCGCGATGCCCTGCCCGACACGGGCGGCCGCGGCATCTGGCTGTTCCTGATGATCGGTGCGGCGCTGGGCTGCGCCGGAGCCTACGAGGCGTGGCGTCGTCGGCGCGCGGGACAGCTCGCCGTGGCGGGCGCCCCGACTGCGGGCGCTACGGTTACCGCGCTGCAGCCGCGGCCGGTCGGGGGCCACTTCCGTGACGGGGGTGCGCGATGAACGATTCGACGAGCGGGCTGCCGCGCACGGGCGTGCGCGGCAGGGGGAGGGCGCTTCGCGCGACCTCCGGGGGTTCCTCTCGACAGAGGGGCGCCACGCGCGGGATAGGCGAACGGGAAACAACGCGGGTCGGGAACACCGGCTCCGCGAGGATATAGCTATGTGATCAATAAGGGAGATAGCGAGAAAGGGAGAAAGATGACTACTATCTTCAAGAAAGCGCTGGTGCTGTTCGCGCTGGTAGCCGTGGCGCTCGTGGGCGCTGTGGCGGTAGCCCCGGCGGAGGCTCAGGCCGCGACGGGCTCGTTCACGATCCAGAGCAAGAATGCCGAGTTCGCGGGCAAGACAGTGACGGCGTACCAGATGTTCACGGTCGAGAACCCAGTCGTTGAGAACGGCAAGGTCACAAGTGCGACCTACACGCTGAACACCGCGTGGGAGGGTTTCTTCCGGGGTAAGCTCAGCACCTCTGATACGGGCGCTGCGCTGTCTGAAAAGGCGTACAGCTATGTAAAGGACCTTGTCGATGGCAACAAGGGCGCCACGCTCGTGACGTTCGCCAAGGAAGCGGCTGATTACGCGAAGACCTCCAGCGGCATCACGGCTGCCGGTACCGCCAATGCCTCGATGACGGCTGACAACGGCTACTATAAGGCCACCTTCACCGGCCTTGAGTACGGCTACTACATCTTCGCCCCGCAGGGCGGCTCCACGTCCGCTATGCGCGGCAACGACGCCATGCTCTACAACGTGGTCTCGGCTACGTCCGACCCGGTCGAGCTCAAGAGCGTGTACCCCGGTGTTACCAAGACCGTTGAGAACGGCGACAAGAACGACAACCACTCGAGCGCCCAGGTGGGCGACAAGGTGAGCTTCACCCTCAGGTCCGCGGTGCCCGATACCTCCGAGTACAACACCTACACGTTCGTCATCTACGATACCCTGTCCACCGGCCTCACCTTCAATAACGACGTTAAGGTGACTGTTGGCGGCAGGGATTACACCATCTTCGTGAAGAATTACGATAAGGCAACGCGCTCTCTCCTGCTTGATTTCTCGAACGACATCAAGAACCTCACCGCCGGCGATGCCATCGTCGTGACCTATTCCGCCACCCTCAACGAGAACGCGGTCGTGGGCAAGGACAACCTCAACACCGCCCACGTCGAGTACAGCAACAATCCCGGTGGCACTGGCACCGGTACCTCCGAGCCGAGCAAGACCCACACTTATGACTTCGGCTTCGACCTCAAGAAGATCGGCGACAACGACGCCGTCCTCTCCGGCGCCGAGTTCCAGCTTCTTGGCACCGACGGCACCGCCATCACCCTCATCTCCGACGGCAACGACGGCTACCGCCCGATCAAGACCGGCGAAACCGGTGGCAACACGAACGTGACCACCCCCGAGAACGGCATCATCAAGTTCACCGGCCTGAAGGAGGGCGTCTACAAGCTCTCTGAGGTGAAGGCCCCGAGTGGCTACAACAAGCTCGCCGCCCCGGTCAAGGTCATCATCGCCGCGACCTACAACGCCGACGGCACGCTCATCAACTACACCGTGACGGCCGACGGCGCGACGGGCACGACCGTCACCGTCAAGAACAACAAAGGCACCCTCCTGCCCTCCACCGGCGGCATGGGCACCGTGATCTTCACCGTCGCGGGTGCTGCGATCGTCATCGCCGGCGTGGCGTGGACCATCGCCCGTCGTCGCGCGCAGAACTAGCGCACGCTATCTGAGCTGGGCTGACACGCTTTGAAGCGCCTGCGCGACATATTTCCGCTGCTTGTGGTTCTGGTGGGGCTCGCCATCATGGCGTACCCCACCATCTCGAACTTCCTCGTCGAGCGCAACGCGTCGCGCGTAGTCTCCGCTTACCAGGAGGCCGTCGACGCGCTGTCCGACGAGGACGCCCAGGCGATGCTCGATGCCGCGTGGGCCTACAACGCCCGGCTCGCGGGGCTTGCCGGCATCTCCGCTGCCGATGGTGGCGCGGATGCCGGCACCGTCTCGTCCACGCAGCTGCGCGAGCAATACAACCAGCTGCTCAACCTCAACGGCGACGGCGTGATGGGCTACATTACCATCCCGCGTCTGGATGAGACGCTGCCCATCTACCACGGCACCGACGAGGCCACGCTCCAGGTGGGCGTGGGCCACATCGACACGTCGTCGCTGCCCGTGGGCGGGGCCAGCACGCACGCGGCGCTGTCCGGCCATCGCGGGCTGCCGTCCGCCAAGCTGTTCACGGACCTGGACCGGATGAAAAAGGGCGACATCTTCTTCGTCCGCGTGCTCAAGAGCACGTTCGCCTACCAGGTCGACCAGATCGAGACCGTCCTGCCCGACCAGACGGAATCGCTCAACATCACCGCCGGGGATGACTACCTGACCCTCGTCACCTGTACACCGTACGGCATAAATTCTCATCGTCTGCTGGTGAGAGGGCATGCCATACCGTATACGGCTGACATGGATTCGCAGGTGGGCGTGTCCGGCAATCCAATCAACATTCCCTTGCCGTACCTTGCGCTGATGATCGCGTTGGCGGTGCTTGCCGTACTGCTCGCGTCGTTGCTAATCGGGCGTGCGATCGAGGCGCGGCGCGACGCCGCCCATGCAGCGGCGGGTTCGCGCGTGGCCGGTGCACGGCAGGCGGGGAGCTCGTGCGACGCGGCTGGTACGGGGGAGACGAGCGTGGTGACGCGTCCCGGCGGCTCGGGCCACGGGGCGCGTGGGGCTCACGCGGGCCGCGGAATGCACGGCGCGCACGAGATACACGATTCTACAAGGAGGGGCGGCCATGGTGGCAAGCACATGCGATAGCGGGATGATGGCTTCGCGCCGTTTCGACGACGGTGCCATCGCGGGCGCGCGGATTTGCGCGGTTCGGCGTGCGTGCCTTGTCTTGGCGTTTGCAGTCTTCGCGTGCGCCTGGGTGATCGCGGCTGCTGTGGCCGCTCCGCAGACGGCGGCTGCCGCGCCGAAGGGGTCTATCTCCCTGTCCGTCGTTACTCAGGATTCCAACGGCTCACATCAACTTGCAGGGGATACATTCACCCTGGTACAGGTCGCGACGGCACAGGTGCACGATGGCGGCAGCGGACAGTCCACAGGCGTGACGTACACCATGCTCGCGGGCTTCGAGCGCTACGACCGCGACTGGGCGTCGCTGTCCGCCTCCGACGTTGCCGCAGCTGCGAAAAATTTGGCGCAGGCCGCGTTCGATGCTGGCGCGCTCGATGCCGGTGTGCCCCGGAAGGTGCCGGAGGGCGCGCGCACGCTGACGTTTTCCGGTCTTGATAGCGGCCTGTACCTGGTGGTTCGCACGGGCGCGGCCGATGCCAACAAGAGCCTGACCTGCGATCCCGTGCTGGTCACCGTGCCGCTGCTCGAGGACGGTTCGTTTACCTATGACGTGGACGTCGATCCTAAGTTCGAGTGGACGGATGTCGACCATCCAGGTGGCAACGGTGGCGGCACTGAGGCTGATCGCGGCACGCCCGGCTGGTTGCCCAAGACCGGCGACTACGTTATCGGCGTGGTGTGCCTGCTGGTGGCGGGCGGCTCCATTGCCGTCCACATCGGCCGCCGCCTGCGCGAAAAGCGCGCCTGAGCGGGACAAAAGCACCACGTTCGAATGTCCCACGACCGAGACGAGGGTGGGGCAAGGGCGCTGCCGCCTCGATCAGCCCAGATTGCGCAAAAGTGGAGCGAACTTCGGGATTTAGCCGAGTTCGCTCCACTTTTGCGCAAATCCTATAGCCGTGCGGCGAAAAATGGTGTACGCCACTTTCAGGACCGTCGATTGTCGTCCAATCTAGGCGACCTTTCCCAGCTTGTTCAAGAGCGCGCCCTCGACGACCGTGCGGAATCGTCTCACCTGCTCGTCCGTGGCGGCCCGCAGCGCCGGCGAGTTCGAGAAAAAGGAGGTGGAAG
Organism: Collinsella sp.; assembly: GCA_019425045.1. Taxonomy (GTDB): domain Bacteria; phylum Actinomycetota; class Coriobacteriia; order Coriobacteriales; family Coriobacteriaceae; genus Collinsella. Next base: position 39,989 of record JAHYYI010000002.1, on the reverse strand, counting down.
AGAGCCGCTCGAAGGCGGCTCAGTACCTGTCAACGAAATCGGGGCAGATTCAGACGAATCCCGAGGGGTGGGTCCGGCCGCACCTCCCACGGGGTGCCGCGCCTCCCGGCGCGGTGCTCCGGGCCCGCAAGGGGCCCTGCGCCCGCTCGGCTTTTGCTCGGGCACGGCGGTCCGTCGCTTCTGCCTCGCTCTCGCTGCGCGACCAGGAAACGCTCCCTCGGGGTCGCCTTCCCCGCTCGCTCTGCTCGCGCCGCCCGTGTCCCGCGAACGGCTGCATTCGATCGCTTGCTCATGGCCGCGATCATTCCGCCGTGTCGCGCGCCTCGGGCTCTCGCTGCGGGCTTCCAAACGCTCCCTCAGGGTCGCCTTCGGAAGCCCTCCGCTCACCATCCCGATGGGCTGGCAAGATATGCATTGCGGCGTACAAACCGTCGTTCCTACGGTTTGCCCGTCGCAATGATCTTGCCCTGCGCACGGCGCAGGGGGAGGGCGAACCGCTCGCTACGGCTCGCTCCCGCCGGGTGATGGGCCGCTCGCTACGGTTCGCTCCCATCACAAAGAGACCCCGACCGCGCATGGGCGGCCGGGGTCTCGAGGTTTCCGTCTGTCGCGGAAACCTCGCTAGTACATGTCCCTCGTGATGTAGTCCATCGTGCGGTACAACTGCACGCACAGCTTTATCGCGCGCATGACGCCATGGTAAGTGAAGCGAATCGTGCGCCCGGTCCTGCGATGCACGACGAAGCCCAGCCGCGCCCCGTTCACCTTGCGCTCGCCGCCCAGCGACTTCGAGCGGAAGCGGTACTGGAGGTCGCCGTTCTTGGAGCGTTTGAGCATGATGCCGTCCTGTGCGAGGCGGTGCGAGAGCTCGGCCATGCGGTCAGGGCAGCCGGGCATGTGCCCGACCTCCACGATGCGTTTGGCGACCGTGCGCCTCACGCGCTCGTTCTCGGAGCGCTCGGCCTGCCCCTTGCGGGCCATGTCGCGCTCCTCCGCGCCGGGCTGCCTGCCGTGCACGCGGGAGTTCGCCTTTCCACGCTCAAGCTGCCTGAGCCCGTATTTCTCGTCAAGGGCGCGCACAGTCTCGGCGCGTGATTTCGCAGCAGCCCGCGCCGGACCCTCGTTAAGGCGCAACCCGGTGGCGAGGTCGCTCCGATTTACGGCCACATGCGCGGAGAACCTGTCGGTGCCGTCGGCCCCGCAGTGCTCCCGATGCAGGACGACGAGGCATTCGTGGGTGCCGTACCGCGTCTGGATGTAATCGCGGGCGTAGTCCATGCAACGCTCCGGCGTCATCTTGCCGCCGTTGCAGCTGCATTCGTCGGGATTGAAGTTGAGGGTGACATGCTGCATGTATGTGCAGCGCGCGCCTGCTTTGCCCGGCTCGTTGTGATGGAACTGCTCGCGAGTGGCGTGCATCTCCTCGAACCACCTGCCCTCGTCGATGATGTTCTGGGTGTCGTGCGCCAGAACCTTCTCCCGGTTCCAGTCCAGATATGATCTGATGTTCCTCAAATGGCGCTCGCTACAGACGGACACCTGCTTCACGGCCGTCATTTTCCTCCTTCCCGGGGTTATAGCGCGCCCCACTCGTCATCGTCGGCGGCGTCGGCGATTGCTTCGGGGAAGTCCGGGCACCATGTGCGGACGTCCGACACTCTGCCCGCACCGCGTCCGTCGAGCTTCTTCTGGTAGGCGAGGCGCTTCGCGGCGTCCTCATCCTCGGTGCCGAGCCCGAAGTGCGCCTTCGTGGGCGTCTTGGTGCAGTCGGTCAACGGCGCGCGGAATGCGCCCGCGCGGGATGCGGGTAGTCCGTTCATAGCCTGCTTCACCACGATGGCGCCTTCCCTGTCGGGCGCCATCTCGACCCACTCATGCGGTCGTATCACGTCGTCGGCGTGCTCGCTGTAGCTCGTGGTGCTCGATGAGGACGCGCCCCTGCTCGCGCTCGTGCCCATGGTGTGCCGGGTCGTTTTCCCGACAAGCTCGCTCGCGTAGCGCCTGTCCTCCTCCTCGCCCAACTTGAGGAAGACCTTCACGGAGCAGTTGGCAAGGATCTTGCGGCGGCCGTCGCGCTCGCCGTATTTATTGAGCTGCGAGATGTTCTGCACGCTGCCGCACCAGCTCAGGCCATACGAGCGGCCGAGGGAGAGCAGGGCGGGGAGGCACTTGACCGCGCCGAGGTTGCCCCACTCGTCGCCGAGGATGGTGAGCCTCCTCGGGACCTTTCCGCCGTTGGAGTCGGCTATGGCGTACACGGCCTTGTAGAGCTGGTCGAAGAGCACCTCGAACAGCCGATTGTAGGGGCTTCCCTCGTCCATCACGTGGAGGAACAGCGCGGTCTTTTCGGTCAGGACGCGGCGCGCGTCGATGTCGTCCCCAGAGGTGAGCCATGCGATGGGACCAGAGGCGTAGATGCGCAGGTTGACCTTGAGCGTGGACAGCACGCTACGCATCTCGTTGCCCCCGCTGCTCAGGAACTGGGAGCCGAAGATGCGTGACGGGTGGTCGTGGGGCAGCGAGCGCAGCAGAGCCTTGAGCGGGGCTGCGGGGTCGGCCCCCTCGGCCTCGGTGCCCTCGTTGATCACCCTGCACACGGTCGCCATGTTGCGGCAGCAGTCCGGGCAGTCGGGGCTGGTGGAGACGTAGTAGGCGACGGAGGAGAAGAGGCCCCTGGCCGAGTTCACCCAGTGGGAGCCCTGCCCCTCGCGCTCGGCGGGTACTATCGCCGAGGCCAGGTCCTCCGCCGCCTGCTCGGCGGCTTGCGAATCCCCTTGGCCCGCAAGCTCGACGATGAGCTTGAGCGGGTTGAAGCGAGAGCTGCGCGAGGGGTGTTGTGTGTCGAGGAGCAGGACATCGTAGCCGCGCGCCTCGATGGCATCGCCACACAGCTCGATGAGCTCCGACTTCACGTCCGAGACCACTACGTTCTCGGCGCTTTCGCCGAAGGTGAGCAGGTCGAGGCTCGGGATGTTCTGAAACCTTGTCTTGCCAGACCCGGTCTGTCCGATGCAGATGACATGTCGGTCGGGCTCAAAGAGGTACAGACCTCGCGAGAAGCCGTAGACGTAGCCGTGGCCCTTCGGCTCGCTCTTGCCGTCCCATGTCATGGAGCCCTTGATGACCTCGCGGCCCTCCTTAACGCGGGCGTTTCCCAAGACGCCGCCGTCTTCGGCGCGGCCCTTGGCACTTTCGGTCGCGAAGAAGAGCAGGGAGATGGGGAAGAGTAATGCAAGGATGGCGATGGTGCCGGCCGGGTGAGCAGCGAAACCGCCTGATAGCCACCAGTCGGGAACGGCGGTGAGATCGAAAGCGGGGATGACGGTGACACCGTCTCCGTTCAGCAGACATTCCGCTGGCCGGGCAAGCGCGGGACAGCAAAACGCTCCGAGTGTCAGAGCGCTGATGAGGGAGGGGGTAAGGATTTCCATTGCTCCCCCTAACTGCGCACTGCGGCGATAAGCGCGCAGATGTTGTCCGCGGCTGCGGAGACACGGCGCACCGCGCGGTCGGTATTGGCTGCGGAGTCCTCGTCTGCCCCGAAGGTATTGAGCGCGCGAGCGCATTGGTTCAAGTTCGACCCGGCGTGCTTCAAATCCGCGAACGCCTTGCGAAGTTCAGCGATGTCGAGGTCCGCCGTTGGCCGTGCCTCTTGATCTCCCAGCGTCTTCATGCGGGTGTAGGCGGAAATGCTCATGCCCGCCTTGCACGCGCGCGAGCGAATGCGGGTGAGCTCGTTCTCGGTGACGCGGACGTAGATTCGCCTGCGGCGTCCGATTGCGTTGCGGTGCTCGCCGCCTTCTTGGGTGTTGTTCGTCTTGTCGTTCATGGGAGTAATCCTTACGTCAGTTGTGGCAGAGCCTGTGGCAGGATTTGTGGCAGCAGGTCCGCTCCCACGGACTACCACAGGCTCCCTAGAATTACTTCCCGTTGCCATTTTACGAGGTAGATACCCCTAATCAACTCTCATGCGTTTACATGGCCTACGTAGAAAATGCCCCTCATAACCCGGAGGTCGTAGGTTCAAATCCTGCCCCCGCGACCAAGACTTTTAGCAGCTCAGAGGCATTGTTCCTCTGGGCTGTTTTCTTTTTTGCCTTTCAATCTTGGTCGAATTTTGGTCGAAATCAATTTTAAACAGCTTATTTTAGACAGGGCGCCTGCCTGAACCAGCTAGCACAGAAACTGGGGAGTAGGGATTACAGGTTGTAGGATGCCGACAGACAAGCACTATGCTGCCTCAAATCTGCATTGAGCTTGGCCGGGGCCGTCTCTTTACCTCAAAGCAGGCGGTGAACTCAGGTAATCGAACCTCTTCGCATTTGTTCTCTAGGAACTGAGCGACACGCTCCTCGCAATTTATGTTGCCGTTATATGCGGAATATCAGAAGAGAGATCGCAGGGCGTAAGTCAGTGCATGAAGGGCTGCCCGTCGTTTTGATAATGACATAATTAAGTGGCAAACTAAAGCGATCGGAGCGACCATGATTCTTGATAGCCTGCGTAACAGCGCGTCTTTTAATGAAACCGACCGAGCTATTGCTACCTATCTGCTCAATCATACCAGCGACCTTAAGACCCTCACTATGGCAAAGCTCGCACAGGAGACTTACACTTCGAACGCGACTATCATCCGCTTTTGCAAGAAACTGGGCCTAAGCGGCTATCGAGAGTTGATCATGCAGCTCATCCAGGAGATAAGCGGAGACTATCTTCTGGCTGCCACCGTTGATCGCAATCGCCCTTTTGACAGCACCGATTCAATTGAGGCGATCGAGGGTAACCTTGCGAATCTCTTGAAGGGCATCATAGATCAAACGAAAATCGAGCTCGATAGCGCCAAATTAAGCATAATCGCCAAGGCGGTTCTTAGCGCCCCACGAATTTACATCTTTGCTAAAGGGGAAAGCTACCTGGCGGGATGCATCTTTCGCAACAATCTTCTTAAGCTCGATCGTCATGTCACCATGGCAGACGACGGAGGCCTGCAGACGCTGCATGTTAAAAACGGCAAGCCCGGCGACCTGTTTTTATTCCTAAGCTACAGCGGCATTCACTATGACTATTCCAAATACGCTGCCACTCTTTCCGAACGCGGAGTCAAGCCGTGTTTAATTACGGCGTTTTCTGATTCGGTGCTCGCCAAGCAATGCGATACTGTCTTGCCCATTCCAAAATCAGAACGCGTGATTGGAAAGGTGGCCAATTACTCTTCTTTGATTTCGCTCACGTATACGCTTCAGGTTATTTATTCGCTTATATTCAATCAGGACTATCAAGAGAACTATCGTGTAAAACGCGAGGCCGATTCGTTCATCTTCACGAGTTTTGCTGAGATCTAGGCATATAAAAGATGGCCCCAAGGCAATTTTGCCTTGGGGCCATCTTTTGCGCTTTTGGTATTTGGGCGGTTCCTTTACTTCAGCTCAGGCCAATAGCCCTTGTTCGCCTCGATCATGTCGTCCAAGACTTCCTTGGCCACGCGTGCTGAGGGAATCGTGCGATTGAGGGTGAAGGCTCCGAGTGCCTTCTGGTAGGAACCTTCGATAACGGCTTCGACCACAAGGCCCTCGCAGGCATCCTGCTGTTCGATAAGGCCCTTATAGAAGCGGGGAATCTTTCCGACGCGAATCGGCTCGGCTCCTCGATCGGTGATGTACGCCGGAACCTCGACGGTCGCGTCGTCCGAGAGGTTCTCGATTGCACCATTGTTGGGCACAATCACCAGCTGGCGATGGCGCAGGTCTTTTGCCAGAGACTTAACGACATCGACAATGAACTTGCCGTGGACGCCTACATAGAACTGCGTGAGATCTACCTTTTCACCACGCTTAAGCGCCGCAGATGCATCGAAGATGCGCTTTTCGCGGCCGTTTACAACCTGCATGCCACGCGTGTTATTGATGTCCATGTACTCCACGCAGGCATCGGGCAACAGGTAATACTGGTAATAGGTGTTGGGGAGGTAATCCTGAAATAGCGTAGAAATCGTTGCCGCATTCTTGAAGGTGTGGGCCCAATCTGGGTCCTTCACCAAGGCGTCATTGAGGCTTGCTTCGGAAATATAACCGTATTTACGCACGTGCTCTTTGAGCTTATCCGTAACATCGACGCCCTTGCAACGTACGTTGGTAAACCACCCAAAGTGATTGAGGCCAAAGTAGTCGACCTCAATGTCGTTGAGTTCGCACCCTAAAATCTCTGCCATGCGGGCTTCAATCTCCACTGGCATATCGCAGATGTCAAGAATGCGAGCGTTAGGACGCAGCTTGTGCATTGCCTTGGCTACGATGGCAGCGGGGTTGGAGTAGTTGACGATCCAGTAGTCCTTGCAGGCATACTCCTCGCAGAAATCGACAAGCTCGCACATGGGGAAGATGGTCCTCATGCCATAGGCCATGCCACCTGCTCCGCAGGTCTCTTGGCCGACTACGCCATGGCGCAGGCTGATTTGCTCATCCTGGATACGCATCTTGAGCCCGCCCACGCGCATCTGCGCCATAACAAAGTTCGCATCTGTAAACGCCTCTTTGGGGTCGACGGTTACATGCAAGGGGATCTCGGGAGCAAGGTCATCGATAACTGCCTTAACCACCACGGCGACCGTGTCCTGGCGTTCCTTGTCGATGTCATAGAGCCAAAGCTCACGAATCCCCAGTTCATCCTTTTGATCAATCAGGTCTTTGACGATACCGGCGGTATAGGTGCTGCCGCCGCCGCAGATGACAATCTTGTATCCGTTCATGTTGTTCATGCCTTTCAAATCAAATTGAGCTGCAGACAATCTTGGTCACTATCTGCACGAAGTAGGTAGCGATGTTGATGACCGCCGCCATTCCTGCAATGCTGCCTGCGTCCGCGTGCCTTCCTGAACGCCGGGTCCAAACCGCAGCGAGTAGACCCAGGAGCGGCCAGATAAAACCACATGCGAATGCAGCCATAAGTACGAGAAGACCCCTTGTCGACTTTTCTTTGTACATGTTGAGCAGGCGTTCGAACATGCCTCGGATTGAATGAAACGTTTTGGTCAACATGAGGTCTCCTCGCTTATCGCTTATCGATTATCGATTAAGCGACTGTTAATCTTCCAGATTAAGGATGGGACGCAGCAGGTCGTAGACGGAGTGCACGTTGGTTCCCACGACAATTTGGACATTGGTGCCGTTCTTAAACAGGCCCTTGTCGATAGCCTTCTTGATGGTCTCTTCGTTGACCTTGTCGGGATCTTTGACTTCGACACGGAGACGAGTCATGCAGCAGCCCATGGTGTTGATATTGTCCTTGCCGCCAAGGCCGTTGATGATGTTCTGCACCATTTCCTGCTGTTTTGCGTCGACTTCCGGAGTTCCGGAGGACTCGAGAGCATTGTTGTCTCCGGAGACCTCTGCAGACCACTCTGCGGAACGGCCGGGCGTCATGAGGTTGAGTTTCTTGATCACCACCGCCAGAACGATGAACGAAACGGCGGCAAACACGATGCCCAAGACGATGTAAATCGGGAACTTGGTGACGCCCATTGGCAAAGGCAGGCCGAGCGTGAGCAGCTCGATGCCACCGTACATGTTAAGCAAGCGGACTCCCAGGACAAACAGGAGCATCTCGCCCAGTCCGTAGAACAGGCTGTAGGCAACCCAGAGAATCGGAGACGCGAACAGGATCATGAAGTCAAGCGGCTCGGTGATGCCGGAGAGCATGGCTGTGATGTAAATAGGCACCAGCATGGCTGCAACGGCTTTTCGATTCTCAGGACGGGAGGTTGCAATCATTGCGAGCACGGTGCCAAGGGTTACGAATTCCTTGCCAAAGCCGAACATGGCAAAGCGGACAGAGGGATCGACTGTGGTGAGGGACCCGTCGGCGATAAGAGGAAGCTCGGCATAGAAGATGTTTGCTGCGCCAGAAACGCTCTGGCCGGCGATGACCGCCGTGCCGCCAATCGCGGAGTAGTCAAACGGCATCCACATAAAGTGGTGCATGCCGAGAGGTACGAGGACGCGGTTCAGGAAGTCGTAAATGAAAACGCCCAGACCACCCGAGGCTGCGATGAATGAAGAAGCGTTGCTGATGGCGTTGGCGATAGGGGGCCACACGATAGTCGCTCCGATGCCGAAGACAATGCTCAGCGGAACCATCGCCAGAAGGGCCAGGCGGGGTCCGCCGTAAATCCGGATATACTCCGATACCTTTACGTCGATCAGTTTGTTATAGAGCCAACCGCAGAAGCATCCGATGAGTACGCCACCGAAGACGTTGACATCGGTAACTTGAAGACCCAGTACCGTTGCCTGGCCAGTGCCATACAGACCCATCGCGCCGGCTTTTGCCAGCTGATCGGTGAGCGTCAGGTAGGCGTTGTTGACATACAGGAACATGAGGTAACTAATAAGTCCAAACACTGCCGCGTTGGATTTTTGTTTCTTTGCGAAGCCTGCCGTTAGGCCGACTGCGAAAATCACCGGCAGGTTGCCGATCACCGCGGAGTTGGTTGCCGCGGAGAGCAGCGTGCCCAGATCCGCGACAACTCCGCTGCCGAGCGAGCATACCGTGGCGATGGCCAAAATGATGCCCGTTACCGAAAGGTACAAAATAGGGTCGACGATAACGCGGCCAAAGTTCTGGAAGGCCGTTTTGACTTTATCCATCTCTTCCCCTCTCCTAACTAATCTCGGGGGCTTGCCCCTTCGACAGAGGAGGCGCTCACATGCTTGCCGGCGTTGGATGTTGATGTCCACCTCTGTTTACTGGCTTCATGATAGTTAGAGTGTTCACAAAACATGCGGGACGGAACAAACGGTGCTTAAAACGAGCTCGGCTAGTCTTTTTCGCTGTTACCATCTTTCCATTTCGGCCAGCGGTATACATTTTTAGGCAAACGGCTTTGGGTGCGAGCGGCTAGCCGTGTCTTGATTTGCCAGGTCCGTCTCTATTCGCATTGGGCTTGCGTGAAGTTTGGATATTGAGGAGACGTTCCGACTCTTGCCGTCCGGGCATCCTGGATGAAAGGAGGAGGAGTCGGAAAAGGGGTGAAATGTCCGGAATTGCGGGGTTGGCCCACGCCCGGACTGCCGTGGCGCGGTCCTCGGTATGACGGCGGGGCGATGCCGTCGGCCTGCCCGCTTTTCCGCTCGGGCTTCTGCTCTCGGCTTCTGAAGCAAAATCTCGATCTGTAACAGGTAGGCCCGATTTGGGCGGCTAGATGTTACAGATCGAGACAAACCAGCAGCCGGCCTCCGTTTGTCTAAATTTGTAACACAAGGGACGGTTTTTGCCGAGTAACTGTTACAGATTTAGATGTTCTGGCAGACCGGGTTGGTTTGTCTTGATCTGTAACAGGTAGAGGTCAAAAGTGGGTCTAACTGTTACAGATTTAGATTGTTGAGGATGGGCCGAGGGGAATGTCTTGATCTGTAACACGAGGAACGGTATTTGCCGAGTAACTGTTACAGATCGAGACAAACCCCCAACCCAACCCTGCCCCATCCACCAGCCCTCGCCTGCTATCCGCCGATTTCCGTTGCGTCGCCGTGCTCCCATGCCATATCCTCTAGACAACTACGCGGCACCATCGCCGCCGCGCCTACAAGAGAGGAATGTCCATGACCGCACCTGCATCCAAGCTGCTCCAGCCCATTACGGTTGGCCCCCTTGAGCTCAAGAACCGCATTATGTTCCCGCCGCTGACCACCGGCTACGAGGAGCGCGACGGTTCCATCGGCGAGCGCAGCCTGGCTTTTTACGAGCGCCTGGCCCGTGGCGGCGTGAGCTACATCGTCATCGGCGACGTCGCTCCCGTTATGACCGCAAGCCCCACGCCCAAGCTGGCGACCGACGCCCAGATCCCCACGTTTAAGGCCCTGGCCGACGCCGTCCACAAGCACGGCGCCAAGGTCGCGCTGCAGCTGTTCCACCCCGAGTACGACGTCCCCGGCGTCGGCCGCATGGTCATGGGCTCCATGGCCGCCGCCAAGGCCGCGCAGGAGGCCAAGGCCGCCGGCGACGAGGAGACCTTTGCCGCCAAGATGGCCGAGTCCAACGAGATTCGCAAGCAGGCCTACGCCAAGCTGCACCACGACATGCAGCACTTTGTGAACGAGGCGAGCGTAGAGCAGCTCACCCAGATCAAGGAAGCCATCGCTGCCTCGGCCGCTCGCGCGCAGCAGGCCGGCATCGACGCTATCGAGGTCCACGGCGACCGTCTGGTGGGTTCGCTGTGCTCGGCCATCCTCAACCAGCGCACCGACGAGTACGGCGGCTCGTTCGAGAACCGCGTCCGCTACGCGCTCGAGGTCGTCGCTGCCATTAAGGAGGCCGCGCCGCAGCTGATGGTGGAGTACAAGCTCCCCGTGATTATGGAGAACCCCGACGGCACGCCGCGCGGCAAGGGCGGCCTGCAGCCCGATGAGGCCTGCGAGTTTGCCAAGCTGCTCGAGGGCGCGGGCATCGATATGATCCAGGTCGCGCAGGCCAACCACACCGGCAACATGGGCGACACCATTCCGCCCATGGGCGCCATGCCCTACAACTGGACGCTGCCCGTGGCAGAGCGCGTCAAGGCCCTGGTCTCCGTGCCGGTGGCAACCGTCGGCCGCGTTGTCTCGGTCGAGGCCGGCGAGAAGATTCTGGAAGACGGCTCGGCCGACATCATCGCCTATGGCCGCTCGCTCATGTGCGACCCCGACATTGCGCTGAAGGCCGCCACGGGTGAGCCCATCCGCGAGTGCCTCAACTGCAACAAGGGCTGCGTCGACGCGATTCAAAACCGCAAGTACATCTCGTGCGTGCTCAATGCCGAGAACGGCGACGAGGCGACCATCGCCATTAAGCCGGGCGAGGGCGACAAGAAGATCGCCGTGGTGGGCGGCGGTATTGCCGGCCTGGAGGCCGCGCGCGTGGCGGCCAAGCGCGGCTACGACGTGACCGTCTACGAGGCGAGCGATCATCTGGGCGGCCAGATTGTGCTGGCGGCTGCGCCCCCGCGCAAGGACGAGATCATGCGTTCGGTCGAGTATTACGAGAAGATTCTGCCCGGCCTGGGCGTGAAGGTTGAGCTCAACCACGCCGCTAGCCCCGCGGACCTCAACGCCGCCGACGCCGCGATTGTGGCTGTGGGCGCGCACGACGTGGTCATCCCCGTTCCGGGCGCCGACTCGGAGAAGGTCGTCTCGAGCTGGGACGTGCTGGCCGGCAAGGTGGAGCTCAACGGCCGCGTCGCCGTCATTGGCGGTGGCCTGGTGGGCACCGAGACTGCCGAGTATCTGCTGCAGCACGGCTGCGAGGTGGCGATTGTCGAGATGCTCGACAAGATTGCCGCGGGCGAGTCCGAGACCATTCTGCCGCTGATTATGAGCGACTTTGCCGTGCACAACGTAGAGCAGCATGTTAAGACCCGCCTGACCGCCATTACCGACGAGGGCGTGGAGGCTGTTCGCACCACCGAGGACGGTGCCGAGGAGCCGGTGAAGATCGCCTGCGATTACGTGGTGATGGCCGTGGGCTCCAAGGCCAACGCGTTTGACCTGGATGGCGTGACGGTGCCCGTGACCTGCGTGGGCGACTGCTCGGGTGAGCGCACCGCCGACATTGCGAGCGCCATCCGCACGGCGTATCACGCGGCCAACGAGCTGTAGTTGAACATCGCGGCTAGGCGGGGCGGTAGCACGGATCCGTCTCGCCCGGCTGTGTCCCGTCGGGTGTCAACCGGTGCGGGGCCTGCAAGCGCAGCAGGTCCCGCCCTTTTTGTTTTGCTCCGGTGGATGGCAATGCGCGGTAATCATGAGGAGTGAGGACGTCTACTGCCTTGCAGATCACTCAAAAATATTGGGGGAGGGGTTAATAACTATATCCTCTATACCAAAGGACATAAAGAGATGCCAATTTTGTTGACAAGCGAATGACGATTAGCTGCGAGTCAGCTACCAGCGTAAATAATCGATAAAGAAATGTCGTAATTTGGTGCCAAATGCCCAGATAACGCCGCGTCTATTTTAATTAACTGCTTTGAGCAAACAGTAAAATGTTACTATCTAACTTGCACGTAAGAAAGCAGATTAACGGCTAAGGCTAAGAAGTGGCAGGTATGTCGGAAGCAACTAGGACTCGCACGCATGCGCCCGAGGTTAGGCAGCGCGCCGTCGAGATCCTCCAAGAGGGGGTCGGTCATCGCGCTCTCGCCGCGGAGCTTGGCATTCCCCAGGCCACGGCTCGTCAGTGGGCCCGCGCGTATGCCGTGGGCGGTGCCGACGCCGTTCTCAATGCCGGTTCGCATCATCACACCTATTCGTACGACGTAAAGCTCGCTGTGGTTAAGGACCGTCTGGAAAACGGCTTGACGGTTCGCGAGGCCATGATCAAGCACAAGATTCCCAGCGAGTCTTCGGTCAAGGCTTGGTGCCGTCAGTACCGCGAGAGCGGTGAGTCCGCACTGGTCGATAAGCCGCGCGGTCGCAAGCCGCGCGTTAAAAAGACGGAACAGCGAACGTGATGGTGCGCCCACAGGGGCGCATTTTTCTTGCCGCGCCAACTTTTTGGACCGTCGTGAGCCTACTGGAACATCCTCCAAAGTGGTTAATAAACCGCGCGCAGTGGCCCGTGCGCCCGCCGCCGCGATAGGGGGAGCGTCGCCTCTCTGCTCCAAAGCGGACAGACTCGTTACCCCGTACGCCTAAAACTCCCCAGTTGACCGAAAACCCGCCGCCGCTACTCCTCAACTGAGCTATAACGTTAAACAATTGCAGCGTTTTTGCATGGGGGAGTGATGGTATGACGCTACTGTATTTCCTTACCCTGTTTCCGCTGGTACCGGCGCTGGGCATGCTGCTCGCGCGCGGTGACCGCGCCCGCGATGCGCTAGGGCTTGTAGGCTCTGGCATCATTATGGCGGTGACGGTTGTAGTCGCCGTCATGTTTTTTGGCACGGGCCCGCAGAGCTTCGAGGTTGCCCCCGGCGCCTCGCATGTGCTCTCGATCATCAGCTCCGTCATCGACGTGATCCTGTGCGCCGTCATCCTGTACAACGCGCGTAAATATAAGAGCACGCTCACCACGGTGCTCGGCGTGGTGCAGCTGGTGGGCTCGCTCACCTTTGCAGCTATGACGCTGCCCGCGACCGAAGCCGTCACGGCAACGCCACTCTACCTTGACTACATGAGCGTGATCATGGTCCTCGCCGTCGGCATCGTCGGCAGCCTAATCTGCGTGTATGCCTTGGGCTACATGAAGGACTTTCAGGCCCACGACGAGCACGAGGCTGCGCTGCGCGGGCAGACCGCGCCCGACCGTCGCCCGCAGTTCCTGGCGCTTATGTTCCTGTTCCTCTCGGCCATGTTCGTCATCGTGACGAGCGACAACCTTGAGTGGCTGTTCTGTGGCTGGGAAATCACCACCGTGTGCTCGTTCCTCATGATTGGCTACACGCGCACGCCCGAGGCCATAAAAAACGCTTTCACCCAGATCATCCTCAACATGCTGGGCGGCATCGCGTTTTTGGCCGGACTCATGTACCTGTACGTTAACGGCATGCCGCTGACCATCTCGGGCATGATCGAGCTTTCCGGCGCCGGAACCGCGCAATCCGCGCTGCTGGTGATGCCGGTCCTGTTGCTGTCGCTTGCCGCGCTCACCAAGGCCGCACAGATGCCGTTCCACACTTGGCTATTGGGTGCCATGGTTGCCCCCACGCCCACGAGTGCCCTGCTGCACTCGTCAACCATGGTCAAAGCCGGCGTGTTCCTGATGGTCAAGCTCAGCCCGCTCTATGCCATCTATCCCGTGACCGGCTTTATGGTCACGAGCGTGGGTGCCATCACGTTTTTGCTCGCCGCCCTCATGGCCATCTCGCAGAGCAACGCCAAACGCGTGCTCGCGTACTCCACCATCTCCAACTTGGGCCTCATCAGCGCCTGCTTGGGTGTCGGCGCGCCCGAGGCCGTATGGGCGGCCATCTTCCTGATCCTGTTCCACACGGTGGCAAAGTCGCTGCTGTTCCTGTGCGTGGGCACGGCCGAGCATCATATCGGCAGCCGCGATATCGAGGACATGGACGGTATGTTCAGCCGCATGCCGCACCTGACGCGCCTGATGATGCTGGGCATCATGGGCATGTTTGTGGCGCCGTTTGGCATGCTCGTGTCCAAGTGGGGCGCCCTGGTGGCGTTTGCGCAGACCGGCAACGTGCTCATGATCATGGTGCTTGCCTTTGGCTCGGCCGCGACCTTCTTCTTCTGGGGCAAGTGGCTTGCCAAGCTTTCGGGCGTCGATCCCACGGCCCAAAACGTTGAGGTCAATGTCCATAAGACCGAATGGATGGCGCTCAACACCATCGCCGCGCTGCTGATTCTGTGCTGCGTGGCGTTCCCGGTTATCTCGAGCGGTCTGGTGTCGCCTTACTTGGCCATGGTGTTTGGCCGCGTGCCGTACGTTATTGGCAAGGATGCCATGTATCTGATGGTGGTTATCGTGGCGTTTATCGCCGTGGTGCTGCTGACTTCATTCCGCGTGAGCAACAAACCGCACGTAAACGTATATCTTTCGGGTGTGGGAACCGACAATTACCGCCATTTCCGCGGCTCGATGGGACACGAGGTGAAGGCCGAAAAGCGCAATTGGTACTCGGAGGACGCCCTTGGCGAGAAGCGAATTGGCCCCGCGGGTAGTGTTGTTTGCTGTGCCATCATTCTGTTTGCGCTGCTGTGCTGCGCGTGGATTGGGCCCGAGAGACTCGCCATGAGTGCGCCCTCGGTGCTGCGCGGCAAGTATTTCGAAGGTTCGGGCGTCGTGGGCATCTTTATTGGCACCGTGGCGTTTGCCTTGATTGCGCCTTTGGTTGGTGGCCTGATCGACGGCCTTGACCGTAAGCTTTCGGCTCGCATGCAGGGCCGCGTGGGCCCGCGCCTGCTGCAGCCCTTCTACGACGTTGCCAAGCTGCTGCGCAAGGCCCCTGCCAGCGTAAACACCATGGACGACACCTATATGGCGTGCGCGCTCATCTTTACCGTGGTGGGCGGCGGCATCTTTGTGTCGGGCTCCAACACGCTGCTGTGCGCCTTTATGGTGACGCTCGCCGCGATCTTTGTGGTGCTGGCGTCCGCCTCGACGCAAAGCCCGTTTGCCCAGGTTGGCGCCGACCGCGAGCTGCTGCAGGTTATGAGTTACGAGCCCGCCGTTCTGCTGATGAGTGTGGGCCTGTACCTTGCCACCGATAGCTTCGATTCCATTGCCGTGACGGGGCAGTCGGCCCCCATCATCGTGTACAGCGCGCCCATTTTCCTCGCACTGCTCGCGGTGCTTACCATCAAGCTGCGCAAGTCGCCGTTTGACCTTTCGTACTCGCATCACGCGCATCAGGAGATCGTCCAGGGCGTCGCCACCGAGATGAGCGGCGGCACGCTGGCCAAGATGACCCTTATGCACTGGTGCGAGACCGTACTGTTTTTGATGTGGGTGGGCATGTTCTTTGTTTGGGACAACCCCGTGAGCTGGGTCGTAGCCCTGGTCGTGATGGCCGTGACGTATTTTGTCGAGGTGCTGATCGACAACACCTTCGCGCGCAGCACCTGGCGCAGCTGCTTTAAGCTCGGATGGGGCGTGGCGCTGGTGTTTGGCCTGCTCAACCTTATGCCCATCCTCGTCGACGTATTTATTTAGGAGGCGGCATCCATGGATCATAAAATGTCGCGCTCGCCGTGGGTTATTCATTACGACGGTTCGAGCTGCAACGGATGCGATATCGAGGTGCTGGCCTCGCTCACGCCGCTGTTCGATGCGGAGCGCTTTGGCGTGGTCAATACCGGCAACCCCAAGCATGCGGACATCTTTTTGGTGACGGGCTCGGTCAATGCCCAGAACCTGCCCGTCGTGCGCCAGATCTACAACCAGATGCTCGAGCCCAAGTGCGTGGTGGCCTGCGGCATCTGCGCGTGCTCGGGCGGCGTGTTCCGCGATGCCTACAACGTGATCGGCGGCGTGGACCGCGCGATTCCCGTGGACGTGTACGCGCCCGGATGCGCCATTCGCCCCGAGACCGTGATCGATGCCATCGTGGAGGCGTGCGGCATCTTGGACCAGAAGGAGGCCGTGATGCGCGCCGGCGGCGATCCGCTTACCGTGGGCGGTGCCGCTACTTGGGACGGTGGCGTTGAGTTGGGCGAGGACGGGTTTGTGGCTGCTGCGGGTGCCGGGGCCGGTGTCGACGCAGACGCGGCTGACGGTGCGCCCGCCGCTGCAAAGGAGGCCGAGTAATGCAAGAGGCAATCTATACCACCGTTGGGATCGACGAGCTCCTGTCGCATGTCCAGGCGCTCAAGGGCGCCGGTGCCCGCTTTGTGCAAATGCACGCCGAGCGCAACGTCGACGACGGCACGTATCGCTTGGTCTATACGTTTATCAACGTTCATGCTGCTCAGGAGCATATTGCGCAGGACGGTAGCTATGCGATCGAGAACCTGGTGGTTGAGGGAATTGATCGGCACCAGGAGATTCCGTCCATCAGCTCGTACTGTCCGGCGGTATTCCCGTTTGAAAACGAAGCGCACGACCTATTCGGTCTTGCCATCACCGATATGCAGATCGACTTTAGGGGCTTTTTCTACCAGGTCTCGACTGCCGAGCCCATGAGCGTTATCACGCCCGAGGTGAAGGCTGCGCGAGAGAAAGCCATGAAGGTCCGTGCCGCTGCCGAGGCCAAGGCGCGCAAGGCCGCGGCCGAGAAGGCCGCCGCTGCTGCGGCTGCTGCAGGGGAGGGCGCCGCGGGCGCTGGTGATGCCGCGGGCGCCGCCGTCGCTCGGCCCGCTGCGGCTGCCGGCTCCGATGCTCAGCATGACGAGGCCGCGGCCAAGGCCGCACTTAAAGCCGCCGAGATGGAGGCAAAGCTCGCCGCCATGGATCCCGAGAAAGCGGCCAAGGTCCGCGCGGCGCTTGCCGCCAAGGTCGTCCGCGACAAGCAGAAAAAGGAGGCGTAAGGTCCATGGCACATCGCTCCGTTATTCCGTTTGGCCCGCAGCACCCGGTGCTGCCCGAGCCGCTTCATCTGGACCTGGTGATCGAGGACGACCGCGTTCTCGAGGCAATTCCGCAGATCGGCTTTGTGCACCGCGGACTCGAGAAGCTCACCGAAAAGCGCGACATGCATCAGTTTGGCTACATCGCCGAGCGCATCTGCGGCATCTGCGCCGTGGGCCACAGTTACGGCTATGCCAGCGCCTGCGAGCGCATGCTCGGCATCGAGGTGCCCGGGCGCGTGCAGTATATCCGCACCATTTTGCACGAGCTTTCGCGCATTCACTCGCACCTGCTGTGGCTGGGCCTGCTCGCCGATGCCTTTGGCTTTGAGGCGCTGTTCTATCGGTCGTGGACCCTGCGCGAGCAGATTCTCAAGATCTTCGAGAGCACGTGCGGTGGCCGCGTGATCCTTTCGATTAACGAGATCGGCGGCCTAAAGCACGACATTGAGGACTCCGAGCTGGCTGGCATTGTCCAGACGCTCGATGCCATGCGTCCCGACTACGAGGCCCTGGTGCATACGTTTTTGGACGACGTCAGCTGTGGCGAGCGCCTGCATGGCGTGGGCGTGATCAGCAAGAAGGACGCGCTGGATCTGTCGATGGTCGGCCCGTTTGGGCGCGCCTCGGGCGTGGACTACGACGTGCGCATGTTTAGCGACGGTGCCTATGCGGACCTGGCTGCGTTTGAGCCGGTTGTCGCCACCGATGGCGATTGCTATGCCCGCTGCCAGGTGCGCTGTGCCGAGGTCACGCAGGCCATGGACATCATTAAGGAGCTTGTGGGCAAGATTCCGCACGACGGGATCGGCGGGCGCACCAAGCTTACGCCGGCCGACGGCGCACGCGGCGAGGTTGTGATTGAGCAGCCGCGCGGCGAGGCGTATTACTATGTGCGCGGTAACGGCACCAAGAACCTGGACCGCTTCCGCGTGCGCACGCCGACGTCGCAGAACCTGGCGGGTCTGACACATGCGCTGCAGGGCGCGCTCCTTGCCAACGTGCCCATGATTATCCTGACCATCGACCCCTGCATTAGCTGCACGGAAAGGTAGGCGCGGCATGAGTTTGCTGACATTTGCCAAGACGGCCTTGGGCTCTATGGTCAAGCAGCCGGTAACGGTGTGCTATCCGCAGGAGAAGCTCGCGGCACCCGAGCGCTTGCGCGGGCATATCGTCAACGACATGGACGCGTGCATCTGCTGCGGCATGTGTGCGCGTCGCTGTCCGGCGGGCGCGCTCGCAGTCGATCGCAAGGGTGGAACGTGGTCGATCGACCCGTATGCCTGCGTGGTGTGCGGTGAGTGCATCGAGAGCTGCCCCAAGCACTGCCTGACTATGGACACCGCCCGCACCCCAGTCGCAGCGGACAAGACTCCCACAGTAGAAACCAAGCCGGAGTAGCGCAGGGGTAGAACTGGAATAGGGGCCGGCGGGGCAAAAATGCCCCGCCGGCCCCGCGCGTGAGCGCGCGGTTGTGCCGCTGCGAACAAAACTATGCCGGATTACGGGACTGGATAGCGAACCTCCGACCATATCGAAAACCAAGATAATAAAACCGCAGGTAGACTGCTTGCTGTTTTTCAAAAATAGGGGGTATGGATGAGGGCTCCGACTTTAGCCCCGTAAACCGGCATAGTTTTGAAATGGCACCATATCAGTAACAGCCTTTGATCTCCCGTGGACAGAGGGAAACGGATCATTTTTGCCTTGCGAGGGCTGCCGCGTGACCCGTCTGCCACGAAATGGGCCCATCTACTATGTTTAGGCGGCAGCCCTCGACCACGGCAAGTAATGTGAAATGAAAACCGCAGGTAGAACGCCTGCGATTTTTCATGAAACGCGGCTATGGTCAGGGGTATCGGATCAAACGTAGTAGATGGGCCCATTTCGTGGCGGGCGCCGTCAGCCGATCTCCGCGGGCGGAAGAAAGCAGATCATTTTGGTCTCGCAAGGCTTGCGGAGGCACTCGCGCAGGGCCGCCCGAACAAAACTATGTCGGTTTACTACGATGAATTCGACATTCCCGACCATGACTGCATTTTTCTAAATATTGCAGGCGTTCTACCTGCGGTTTTGCAAGCGCGTAATTTGCCGTGGTCGAAGGTGGGCGATTCATCGTAGTAAACCGGCATGGTTTTGAAATGGTATTAAATCGGTGGCAGCCATTTTGCTATGCCGGGGCGGTCAGTCGTTGGGCAACTACCCTCGCAGGTAGGCGATGGCGATCTGCGTGCGGTTGCGCAGGCCCATTTTGGCCAGGATCGAGCTGATGTGGTTGCGCACCGTGCCTTCGCCCATATAGGCGGTGGCGGCGATTTCCTTGTTATCGAGGCCGCGGGCGATGAGCTCTGCGACTTCGAACTCGCGGTCGGTCAGGCTGGCAAAGGCGGCGGGCTTGCGGAGCGTGCCCGTCTTGTCGCCCATCCCGTCAAAGTCAACATCTTCGATCGCCTTGCCCTCGAGCACGCGTTTGCCATCCATGACCTGCGCCAACGCTGGCGGAATGGCGGCGACATCGGTCTTGATCAGGTAACCGCGGGCGCCCAGTTTGAGTGCCGACACAATGTACTCGTCATCCGAAAACGTTGTCAGAAACACCACGCGCGCCGCAGGGTCGCGCTCGAGGATCTCGCGCGCCGCCGATAGGCCGTCGCGTCCCGGCATCTGAATGTCGAGCAGCGCGATGTCGGGCGAGTGCTCAGCGTAGAGCGCCACTGCGTCGTTGCCGTTGGCACCGGTGCCCACCACCTCGATCTGCGGCTGGGCGCCCAGGATAATCTTGAGCGAATCGACCACTAGGCGGTCGTCGTCGACAACGATGAGCCTCATCGGTCCTCATCTCCTTGCTGTTTGGGAACGGCGGCAAACACGCGCCAGCCGCCGGCGCCGGCACGCGGGCCGGCGGTGAAGGTGCCGCCAAGCGCCTCGATGCGCTCGTGCATAGAGGCGAGCCCCATGCCCTCCGCGGCGCCGTGGCCGCTTGCTTGAACCCCGCCCGCGCCATCGTCGGTAACGATGAGCTGGTAAAACGACGGATGCTCCATGCAACGTACAGTGACAGCATGGGCGCAAGCGTGGCGCATGGTGTTGGAGAGCGCCTCGCGCAGGACCGCCGCAAAGCAGTTCGCGACGTTTGCGGGCGCATGTTCGGTCATAACTTCAAGCTCAATCTGCGGGCCGCCGTCCGAGCGCGCGCCTTCAACAATGCGTTCGAGCTGCACGGAAAGGTCGACGGCGTTGTCGTTGAGCGCGTGGACGCTGGCGCGCACGAGCTGGAGCGCCTCGTCAACGGTGTATTTGACGTCGGCGAAATCGGCGGCAACGCCGGGCTCGTTGGCATGGACCACGCGCAGGGCTTCGGTTTGAAGCGAAGCGCGCGTGAGCTGGTGCCCGACGTTATCATGGATCTCGCGCGCGATGCGGGCGCGCTCGGCGAGTGTCGCAAGCTCGACTTCGTAGTCCTGGCGGTCGGCAAGATCGCGGTTGCGCGCTTCGAGCGCCAGAGCACGTTCTTGCAGCTCGTCGCGGGTGCGGCGCATGCGCTGCTGCTCGCGCTCCAACTGGGCGGTACGTAGCGATAGCAAGGCGGCGGCAACCGAAAGGATGGCGGTCAGCAGGAGCGTTCGGGCGGTGAGCGCGTCGGTGCGAAGGTCCGCGACGAGCGCAAAGGCAAAGGCGACGCCAATGCCCAGCGCGACCCAAACGTGTTCACGGCGCACGCGTCGCGCGATGTCATAGAGGGCGAGAGGTGCGAACGGCACAAACGGCGGCACGAAGACAGCCGCGATGACGTAGGCGTAGCTGCCGGCCTCGCTGGCGCGACGGGCGCGTTCTCCCTGCGCGACCTCGGCCAGTGCGGCGATGACAACGCCAAGGCAAAACGCCGCGACCAGGCGAGCATCCACAGCAAGGCCCGTGGCGGCTGCGATGCAGCACGCCAGCACGATCGATTTGTCGAATAGCCTGTTCATACGGGTATTGTACGCGATGCCGCGCACGGGGGAGGCGCCACTCAAAGCAACTGTGACATTCCTCCCACGCGGCGGGGCGGTCGCGTCAGCAGGCTACGCGACCGCCCCGCACTCGTGACAAAGCTCACTGGTGCGCACCGCCCGCTCCTGCGATGATGCAATCGTACCGGGCCACAAGCAACAGAAGGGCCGCCTCATGACAGACATCGTCCACGTCGAAAACCTCGTTAAGCGCTACGACGACCTTATTGCGCTCGACCACTTTAACCTGAGTATCGCCCCCGGTGAGATCTTTGGCCTGCTGGGCCCCAACGGCTCGGGCAAGACCACGTCCATCAACTGCATCCTGCAGCTGCTCGCCTACGACAAGGGCACCATCGAGCTGTTCGGCGAGCGCATGACGCCCGCCCGCTACGACCTCAAGCGCCGCATCGGTGTGGTGCCGCAGCAGGTGGCGGTGTTCGACGAGCTCACCGTGCGCGAGAACATCGACTATTTCTGCAGTCTCTACGTCAACGACCGCAAGCGCCGCCGCGCGCTGGTGGACGAGGCGATCGACTTTGTCGGCCTGGGCGACTTTACCAAGTTCCGCCCCGGCAAGCTCTCGGGCGGCCTGGCACGCCGCCTCAACATTGCCTGCGGCATCGCGCACAAGCCCGAGCTCATCTTTTTTGACGAGCCCACGGTGGCGGTCGACCCGCAGAGCCGCAACGCCATCCTGGAGGGCATCTGCCGCCTGTGCGACGAAGGCGCCACGGTGGTGTATACCAGCCATTACATGGAGGAAGTCGAGCAGATTTGCAGCCGCATCATGATCATGGACGGCGGGCGCGTGCTGGCGCAGGGCACCAACGACGAGCTCAAGCGCATGATCCAGATGGGCGAGCGCGTGACCGTCGAGGTCGGCGCCGTCGAGACCGCTACGGTCGAGCGCCTGCGCGCCCTCGAGCACGTGCTTTCGGTCGAGCTGTCCGGCGGTGAGCTCGTCTGCACCTGCGAAGCGAGTCCGCACAATCTGGTCGACATCCTCGACACGCTGCGCGCCGCCGACGTGGCACTCGGCCGCGTGTGGAGCGAGCCGCCGACCCTCAACGACGTGTTCCTCGAGATCACCGGCCGCGAGCTGCGCGACTAGGGGGCAGCCATGTTCAACACCATCATCACTACGGTCAAGACGCTGCTGCGCCGGCCGAGCACGTGGGTCTGGGGTGCTCTCTTTCCCGTCGCACTTTCCACGATGTTCATGTTTATGTTTGCTAACCTCAGCTCCGACGGCAAGATCGACCCGGTGCCGGTGGCCGTTGTCGCTGACGAAGCCTGGGGCGCCACGTCCTTTAAGGGCGTGGCGACGTCGCTTGCCAAGGAAGGTGACGATCATCTGCTCGAGATCCACGAGCTCGACGACGCAGCCGCCGCGAACCGTGTGCTTAAGGCCGGCGAGGTCGCGGGCATCTATACGGTCGACGACGCGGGCACGCCCAAGCTCACGCTGCTTTCGAGCTATGACAGCTCGCGTGCCTCATCGGTGCTCACCGACCGTAGCATTTTGGAGACGGTGGCAAGCTCGTATACGCAAAATGCCGAGCTCATGTCCCAGATTGCCCAGAACAACCCGGCGGCACTCGCCGACCCGGAGGTGGTTGCGCGCGCTCTGTCGCTCGAGGGCGGAACCCGTCGTGTGAGCCTGACGCGCATCACGCCCGATGGCACGGTCATCTACTATTACGCGCTCTTTGGCCTGGTCGCGATGATGTCTGCCGAGTTTGCCGCCTTGAGCGTCGTCGATCTGCAGCCCAATCTGTCGGGCCTTGGCGCGCGTCGCTGCGTGGGCGGCCTTTCCAAAACGGCGTCGCTGGCCGGTATCTTTGTGGGCTCGTGGCTGGTCTCCTTTGCCTCGATGACGATCGCGATCGGCTACGTGCGCCTGGTCGTGGGCGTCGACTTTGGCGGGCGCGAGGGACTGTGTTTGGTGGGCGGCGCCGCTTCCGCGCTTGCCGCCACGGGCTTGGGACTCTTTGTGGGCACGCTTCCCGTTAAGGGCGGCAAGGCGTCCAAGTCGGGCATCCTCACGGGCTTTGCCACCACGTGCGCCCTGTTCGCCGGCCTTTACGGCGAGCCGGCGATGGCGCTTGCCGACGACGTCGCCCGCGCCTGCCCGGCCGAGTGCTGGTTCAACCCCGTCAAGCTCATCTGCGACATGTTCAACCGCCTGTATTTCTTTGAGGACCTGGGCCCCTTTGCCGTTCGCGCCGGCGCGCTGGTCCTTATGGCGCTGCTGTTCGTTGCCGCCGCCACGCTGATCTTTGGAAGGAGCCGCTATGAGCACCTTTAAGACCGCGCTTCGCATGGCGCCGGCGCACCCGTTCTACCTGCTCATCTATACGGTGTTCATCTCGCTCATGGGCGTATTCATCGCGGCCTCGGTGAGCTGGAACTCGTCGCAGCTCACCGAGTACAAGCCCTACGACGCCAACGTGATCGTGGTCGACCGCGACGACAGCGATCTTTCGCGTGCGCTTACCAAGCATCTGGGGTCGCGCTTTGACCTGGTCACGGGTGTTGGCGACGATACGTACGATCTTGCGGACGCGCTCTCCAAGAGTAATAGCGCCAAGGGCAGCGCCGACTGCGTGTTCTTTATCCCGGAGGGGTTTGAGGACGACCTCGTTGCAGCCGCCCGCGTGGGGGAGTCCCTGCCCAAGCTCGATGTGACCTACGGTGCTAGCACCATGGCGGCGGCGCTTTCGTCTGCCGAGGCCTCGCGCTGGATCTCGCTCGCGGGCGCTGCGGCGGCACTTGAGCCAGCTGCCTCTAACGGCAGCGTCGCAAAGGCCGCCGAGCATGCCGCCGCCAAGCGCGCGAAGGTCGAGATTGAGCAGGTCAAGGTCGACTCGACTGCCGCCGCCACGCTCGAGTCGTATTTCAACTTTGGCGCGTACGCGATTATCTCGTCGGTCATCGTGTCGGTGGGGCTGGTGTTCTCGGGCATGAACGAGCCCGAGCGCGTGCGTCGTATGGATGCCGGCCCAATCTCCGAGCGCCAGCGTTCGCTTGCCGTGTTTGCGGCCGCCGCCGTGCTCACCGTCTGCATTTGGCTTGTGTCGAGCATGATGGGCGTCGTGGGTTTTGCCGGCGCGGTTGCCGAGGTCGGCGCGGGGCGTGTGTGCCTGGCGCTGGCGGCGACGTTTGCCCTGGCGTGCACGCCTCTGGCCGTTGGCTTTACGCTGTCGAGCTTGGGCGCGCGCGAGGAACTGCTCAACGGCGTGGGCAACTTACTCGGCATGCTCATGACGTTTTTGGGCGGCGCCTGGATGCCGCTGTCGCTCATGGGCTCGGCCGTGCAGACCGCGGCGCATTTTGTGCCGACGTATTGGGTGAACGACGCGATTGGCAAGGCACTTGCCTCGGACCTGACGCCTGCCGTGTTGGGCGACATCGCCTGCGACCTGGGCGTCACGGTGCTCTTTGCCGCCGCCATCGCCGCCGTAGGCCTAGCCCTCGCCCACAACAAATCCCGCGCCTAACCGCCTAGTCATTGGGTACTCATTGGGGACAGACTTAAACGACCAAGAGTGGTCATTGGGGACAGACTTAAACGACTAGTCATTGGGGACAGTCTTTGCCGAACCGCCGGCTTGCCGGCCGGGTTGCCAAGGACTGTCCCCAACTGCCGGCAGGAAAGGAACGTCCCTAACTGTCGGGTGGCGAAAGAGCGTCCCCAGCGGCTAGCCATTTAAGTACGTCCCCAATGACTAGTCTGAAATAAAATCCAGGCCTCGCCCAAAAATAGTTCGCCAAGGTTTACTATTACGCTCATAAAGTACTACAAGGCTAACAATGGGGGATGCCATGGCAACGCAGGAAACCTATGTCCAGGTCAAAGGGCTCAAGAAACACTACGGCGACGGCGATGCGCGCCTGACGGTGCTCGACGGCATCGACACGTCCATCAACCGCGGCGAGATCTGCGTCATGCTGGGGCCCTCGGGCTCGGGCAAGTCGACGTTTCTCAACCTGATCGGTGGCCTGGAAGATGCCGACGGCGGCTCTATCATGGTAGACGGCTGCGACCTCACGGTGCTCAAGCCGGCTGATTTGGGCGAGTACCGACGCCGCGAGCTGGGTTTTGTCTTTCAGTTCTACAACCTGGTGCCCGACCTTACCATCAAGGAAAACATCGAGGTCACGGCGCACCTGTCCAAAAACCCGCTCAACATTGATGACCTGCTGCGTTCGCTGGGCCTCTACGAGCACCGCAACAAGTTCCCGCGCCAGGTCTCGGGCGGCCAGCAGCAGCGCTGTGCCATCGGCCGTGCGCTCGTCAAAAACCCGGGCCTGCTGCTGTGCGACGAGCCCACCGGTGCGCTCGACTATAAGACGTCCAAGGAAATCTTGCAGCTTATGGAGGATGTCAATCACGAGTACGGCTGCACCATCATCATTGTCACCCACAATGCCGCCATCGCGCGCATGGCCAATCGCGTGCTGCGCCTGCGCGACGGGCGCATCGTCGAGGATGAGCTCAACGAGTCGCCCGTTGCGGCCGCCGAGCTCGATTGGTAGGCGGCGCCATGACACCTCTCGCAAAACGTCTCCCGCGCGAGCTGCGCCGCAATATCGGCAAGTACCTGGGCATCTTTTTGCTTATGTGCGGGAGCATCGCTCTCACCTCGGGCTTTTTGCTCGCGGCGCATTCCATCGGTTGCCTTATCGACGACATGCGCGATGCGTACACGATTGAGGACGGCCGCGTGACCACCTCCTTCGAGGCTACCGACGACCAGCTCAAGGCAGCCGAGGATGCAGCCGACGACGTCGGCGGCGTCACGCTCTACAAGAATTTCTCCATCGACGCCATCATCAAAAAGACCGCCGGCGACGATGGCACCAAGCGCACCCTGCGCACCTACGCGCATCGCACCAAGGTGGACATTGCGTCCTACTGTGAGGGCAGGCAGCCCAGGGCGGACGATGAGGTGGCAATCGACCGTGTCTTCGCCACCAACAACGACCTCGCTGTGGGCGATAAGGTCGAGCTCGAGGGGCGCACCTACACCATCTGCGGCATCATGACGCAGCCCGATAGCCAGGCACTGTTCCTCAACAATTCGGACTTTACGGTGAACACCATCACGTACGGCGTGGCCGAGGTCACCGACGCCGGCTTTGCCGCGCTTGAGGACGCCGGCGGCGCGCCTGCCTACACCTACTCCTTTACCTTTACCGACCGCGATCTCCCCACCGCGGATCGCATCGATGCAGAGCAGGATATGGTCGAGGCGCTGACCGATGCCGATGCGCGCGTCGACGATCTGATCGATGCCGATTCCAACCAGGGCATTGGCTATGCGCGCGACGACGTGGACGGCGACTCCATGATGTGGATGACGTTGCTCGACATCATCATCGTGATCATGGCGTTTGTCTTTGTGGTGCTCACCGACGCCACCATCGAGGAGGAGAGCGCCATCATTGGCACGCTGCTCGCCAGCGGCTATCGCCGCCGCGAGATCGTGCTGCACTACCTGGCACTTCCCGCCATCGTGGGCGTGGTCGCGGCGCTTTTGGGCACCGCGCTCGGCGTCGCGTTCTTTACCGAGCCCATGCGCGGCCTCTATTACGGTTCGTACAGCCTGCCTCCCTTCCAGGTGTACTGGAGCTGGGAGATTTTTGTGAAGTGCGCCGTGGTTCCCGCTGCCGCGCTCATCCTCATCACGCTGGTGGGCCTGCTTCGCAAGATGGGCAAGACGCCGTTGCAGTTCCTTCGTCACGAGGCGAGCGGCAAATCGGGCACCAAGCGCGGCCTGCAGCTGCCGGAGCGCATGGGCTTTGTCTCGCGCTTTCGCCTGCGCATCTTCCTGCGCAACCTGGGCAACTTCGCCACGCTCTTCGTGGGCATTGCGTTTGCCTCGCTGCTGCTGCTCTTTGGCCTGGCGATTCTGCCCACGATGACGCATTACGCCGACAACCTCGAGACAAGCCTGGTCGCCGAGCACCAGTACACGCTCAAGGCTCCGCTGGAGCTCGAGGGCACTGCCGAGGAGCGTGAGCAGTGGTCGGCACTCGAGCGCTTGCAGTCGGTTGACGGCGCGCTGCTTTCCGCCGCCCAGGATGCGGATGACGAGCTCGACGACGCGGCCGATGTGGCGCAGACGGCAACCGATGCCGCGGCCAGCTCTCCGTCTGCCGAGAGCCTGGCCGCGGCGCAGGACGCGCTCGCCAAGGTCCAGGACAAGAAGGATGCGCTTTATGCGCGCCTCGATGACCTTGCCGATGCCCTCGGCTGCGACCGCGACGAGGCTATCGACCTGATCGACAAGGCCTCTAAAATCGACACCGACAACGACGATATCCACCCGGTCAATACGACCGACAACGGCGCGGGCGCAATCGCGCAGGCCGAGAAATACGCTGTCTACCAGCTGCAGTACGACCGCGGCGACGGAAACGGGCAGGAGACGATTTCCGTCTACGGCATCTCGCCCAACTCGCGCTACTGGAAGGGCCTCAATGTTGGCGATGGGCGCGTCGTCTTTGGCGGCGGTCTGCTCGATAAGTTTGGCTGGAGCGAGGGCCAGAAGGTCACACTCGGCGACAAGTACGAGGGCGAGCATTATTCCCTTGAGTACGCGGGCAAGGACTGTGCCTGGGGCTCCAAGTCGGATATGAATGTCTATATGAGCATCGACGACTTTAACGAGCTGTTCGGCAACGACGCCGCCTACTTTAACGGCTATGTGAGCAACGAGAAGCTCGACCTCGACGCGCGCTACTTTGCCGGTGACACCACGCCCGACGACATGCGCGCCGTGGGCGACCAGTTCATCGGCATGATGAGCAAAATGATCGGAATGATGATCGGGCTCGCGGTGTTCATCTTCCTGCTGTTTATGTACCTGCTGACCAAAGCGGTGATCGACCACAGCGCCCGTTCGATCAGCTACATGAAAGTCTTTGGCTATCGCGATAGCGAGATCTCGCATCTGTACATCCGCTCGATCACGCTGTGCGTGGCGGCGTCGCTCGTGCTGAGCCTGCCGGTCATTATTGGCTCGCTCACGGCCATCTTCCGCTCGATGCTGCTCGCCTACAACGGCAATATCGAGATCTACGTGCCCGCTTGGTCCATGGCTGCATGCGTCGGCATTGGCTTTGCGACCTACCTGGTCGTGGCGCTGCTGCACACGCGCTCCATCAAGCACGTCAGCCTGGCCGAAGCCCTCAAAGTGCAGGAGTAGTCATTGGGGACGTTCTTAAACGACTAGTCGTTGGGGACAGTCTTTGCCGGATCGCCGGCTCGCCGGCCGGGCCGGCAAGGACTGTCCCTAACTGCCGGCAGGAAAGGAACGTCCCCAACTGCCGGGTGCCGGATGGCGAAAGGATGTCCCTGGCGGCCGGTCATTTAAGTCTGTCCCCAATGAGTGGCCAGGCGCTGCGCTTGACTTTGACCCTGCTTCAACGGGTACCATCTCCTATGTCTGTAGCGCCATATAGACCGAGGGGATATATCTATGACCGCAACTGCACCCGCAGCACCCGCCAAGGTGTACTTCACCAACCTGCGCACGCATGCTCGCGAGAGCCAGCTCGACAAGCTCAAGCGCCTCATTCGCCGCGCCGGTATCGAGCAGATCGACTTTGAGAACAAGTTTGTCGCCATCAAGATTCACTTTGGCGAGCTGGGCAACCTGAGCTTTTTGCGCCCCAACTACGCCCGCGCCGTCGCGGACGTGGTGAAGGAGCTGGGCGGCAAGCCCTTCCTCACTGACTGCAATACGCTCTATGTCGGTAGCCGCAAAAACGCGCTCGAGCACATCGACACCGCCTACCAGAACGGCTTTACCCCGTATGCCACAGGCTGCCAGATCATCATCGCCGACGGCCTCAAGGGTACCGACGAGGCGCTCGTCCCGGTCGAGGGCGGTGAGTACGTGCGCGAGGCAAAGATCGGTCAGGCGCTCATGGATGCCGATATCGTGATCAGCCTCACCCACTTTAAGGGCCATGAGCAGGCCGGTTTTGGCGGCGCCATGAAGAACCTGGGCATGGGAGGCGGCAGCCGTGCCGGCAAGATGGAGCAGCATGCCGCCGGCAAGCCGAACGTCGCGACTGAGCACTGCGTTGGCTGCCGTGCCTGCGAAAAGATCTGTGCGCACAACGCCATCTCGTTTGACGATACCCGCGAGCGCGAGCTTGCCAACGGCAACGCCCGCACGGTGCACGTGGCCGCCATCGACCACGATCGCTGCGTGGGCTGCGGACGCTGCATTGCGGCGTGCAACCAGGACTGCATCAAGCCCGACTATGATGCCGCGGCCGACGTACTCAACTACAAGATCGCTGAGTACACGAAGGCCATTGTTCAGGACCGTCCGAGCTTCCACATCTCGCTCGCCATGGACATCAGTCCCAACTGCGACTGCCACCCCGAAAACGACACGCCTATCGTTAACGATATCGGCATGTTCGCGAGCTTCGACCCGGTCGCTATCGATCAGGCCTGCGCCGATGCCGTCATGGCATCCGAGCCGCTGCCCAACACCGAACTCACCGATAGCGCGGCCAAGATGGAGCATAACCACGAGCATCTGGAGGGCGAGCAGGCCAAGGACCCCTTCTGCATCACGCATCCCGACACCGACTGGCGCGCGTGCATCGCGCATGCCGAAAAGATCGGCCTGGGCACGAGCAAGTATGAGCTCATCGAGGTCAAGTAGCACCTGTCTATTGGACATATCAAGCGCTTTTGTAGCGCAACGTTAGCAAAAGCCGCCCGTGAGCACAGCGCTTGCGGGCGGCTTTCCGGAAGTATGCGGCAAATTTCGAGACCGCCGAGCACACGACATTTTTTGGCAACAAAACCCCTGATAAATTGTTGGTAAAACTGCGGTCTGGTCGGCAGTTCCAGATTTTGCCGCATACTTCCGAAAATAGGGGGTTAGATAAATCCCCAGACGCCGCTTTTTCCCTAAAAATTCCTATCGAGGAAGTCGTCGACCGTATTCCAGTAGAGCTCGGGGTCAACTTGCGCGCTCTTGGCGTGGGTGGCGCCGTGGATAGTGAGCTTCTGTTTAACCTTGCTGGCGCACGCCTCGTAGTTTTGGTCGAGCATACTGTACGGCACAAAGGTGTCCTGGTCGCCGTGGATAAACAGCATGGGAACCGTCGCGTGTTTGAGTTGCTCCACACTGCTCGCCTTATGAAAGTCGTAGCCCGCGCGCACGTTGCACACCAAGTTTGCTACATCGAGCAAAGGAAAGCTGGGCAGGCCGAACACGTCCTTGAGCTGCAGAGAAAACTCGTCCCAAACACTCGTATAACCGCAGTCCTCGATAATGCATTTCACGTTTGCGGGCAGAGATTCCCCCGCGACGTTCATGGCGGTTGCTGCACCCATCGACTCGCCAAAGACCAGGATGCGCGCCTCGGGGTCAGCCTGAA
This sequence comes from Collinsella sp., assembly GCA_019425045.1. GTDB lineage: Bacteria > Actinomycetota > Coriobacteriia > Coriobacteriales > Coriobacteriaceae > Collinsella. The sequence goes on along the minus strand of JAHYYI010000002.1, from coordinate 9,580 downwards.
CGATCCGCCCAATCCATGCAACGACATCGAGCCGCTCGGGCCAGCCCATGCCGATATAGTCGCCGCCGGAGCGTTCGTGGGCGCGGGCGGCGGGTGCGAGTACGTTCATGCCGCGGTCGTGGAATCGCTTGACGTATCGGGCCATACCGATGGGCTCGTCGGTATATCCGTGCAGGCAGACGGCGTAGTCGTGTGTGCTCTCCGGGGCGGCAAAATACCAAGCGGCAAGCTCGGTCCCGTCATCTGCGGTGAGGCTGCTGCTCTCGCGATGCTCTTTGAACCACGCCCGTGCCTCGACATCCTCGGCATCCATCTGCTCGTCCTTTTTAGCGTCCTTGCCGTCCTGCATCATCTTCATGGTGTACGGCGCTTGGGGGTTCAGGGCAAAGTCAAACAAAAAGTTGCCGGCAAATCCGAGCAACGTGACAACGAGCGCCAGCGCAACAACGACGGTTACCTTAAGCTTTCGATGGGAACGTGCGTTTTGAGACATAAGAAGCTTTCCTATAAGATGTTAATACATCAACATTTAATGCAAGCGCATTATGGACGTTCGCCGTTGATGCGTCAACAGGCAAAGAATGGGTAAACAAAGGGTCACGTATGATGCAAATTTCGCACGTACCTAGACGCTTTGATATAGTGTTGAGAACTCTTTTATGTTGGAGGATGTAACCGGCATGTCCGATTCGAGCGACAGTTCCAAGCCGCGGCCCAAGACTGCGGCCGTTCCGCACTACACGGTGGGCGAGGAGATCATGAACTCCGTCACCCATGGTGTCGGCTGCCTGCTGGGCATTGCGGGCCTGGTGCTCCTGATCGTATTTGCTGCCCTGCGCGGCGGCGGCCCGGCCCACATGGCCGCGGCAATCGTCTATGGCGTCAGCATTATTCTCGAATACCTCGCCTCCACGCTCTATCACGCGATTCAGCCCGCGCGCGCCAAGCGCGTGTTTCGCATCATCGACCACAGCTGCATCTACCTGCTCATAGCCGGCAGCTATACGCCGTTTTGCCTCATCACGCTCGCAAACGACGGCGGCCCCGCGCTGTTCTTTGCCGTGTGGGCCATCGCCATTATCGGCATCGCGCTGGAGTGTTTTATGCGCGAGCGTCAACCGCACTGGGTATGCGGCCTGGTCTACCTGCTGATGGGCTGGCTCGTCGTCTTTAAGTTGCCCGAGCTTGTGTCGCTGCTCAACCCCGTGGCGCTTGCCCTGCTCGCCATTGGCGGCGTGTGCTACACCGTGGGCGTGCCGTTCTATATCGCCAAAAACGTGCGCTATCTGCACAGCGTGTTTCACCTGTGGGTGCTCGCCGGCAGCATCTTCCAGTTCATGGCGGTGATTCTCTTCGTAATCTAGCGACCACGCCTGCTCGCCCGCGTCCCCGTTTGGGCGACAGCGCAATTGCCGTATCCGCCACCAACGTTTTAACCTGACGTCCCGAATCTTGGAGGTTCGAGAAACTCCCGATGGACATAACCATCTCCCTTATCACCACCCTCGTTTTGACCCTCATCAACGGCTACTTCTCTATGTCCGAGATGGCGCTCACCACGGCCAAGCGCGCCGTGCTGGAGCACGAGGCCGAGGAAGGCGACAGGCGCGCCGAGCGTGCCATTAAGCTGGCTGCCGACTCCGACCAGCTGCTCGCCACCATCCAGGTCGCCATCACACTCGTGGGCTTCGCCTCGTCCGCAGTCGCCTCGACGAGTCTGTCCGACCCGCTCGCCACGTGGCTCATGAGTTTTGGCATCGCGCCGCTCTCCGCCATCGCGCGTGGCCTGGCGCCGGTCATCATCACCGTCGCGGTCGCCTTCGTGTCCATCGTGATCGGAGAGCTCGTCCCCAAGCGCATCGGCCTGGCCAATGCCGAGGGCGTGTCCAAGCAGGTCGTGGGGCCGTTGTCGTTTTTCCAAAAGATCGCCCGTCCGCTCGTGTGGCTGACTGGCGCTTGCTCCGATGGCCTAGCCCGCATCCTGCGCATCAAGAGTGCCGACGACCGTCAGAACGTCTCGGAAGAAGAGATTAAGTACATGGTCTCGGAGCAGGACGACCTGCTCGACGAGGAAAAGCGTATGATCCACGAGATCTTCGACCTGGGCGACACCGTTGCCCGCGAGGTCATGGTGCCGCGCGTGGACACCACCATGTGCGAGGACGACGAGACGGTCGCCAGCGTGCTATCCACCATGCGCCAGACCGGCTTTAGTCGCATCCCCGTCTATCATGAGGATCCCGACAACGTCGCGGGCATCGCGCACATTAAGGACCTGATTCAGCCCGCGCTCGACGGCAAGGGCGACCAGCCCATCGCCGGCTTTTTGCGCGACGCCACCTTTGTGCCCGACACCAAGGACATCCTGCCGCTGCTGTCCGAGATGCAGACCTCGCACGACCAGATCGTGGTGGTCGTGGACGAGTACGGCGGCACGGCCGGCATCATCACCATCGAGGACATCGTCGAGGAGATCGTGGGCGAGATCGAGGACGAGTTTGACCCCGACAACAAGTACCTCACGCGCCTTTCGCGCCGCGAGTGGCTCGTCGATGGGCGTTTTTCGTGCGATGACGCGATTGAGCTTGGTTGGCCGCTCGAGGAAAGCGATGATTATGAGACCATCGCCGGCTGGATTTTGGAGCTTTGTGACTCGGTGCCCGACATCGGAGAGGTGTTTGAGGTCGCGGGGTACAAGTTCAAGGTGCAGTCGATGCGTGGCCAGCGCATCTCGCTCATTCGCGTGATTGCTCCGGCCGAAACCGATAAGAAGGATTCCGAGTCTTCGGCAGAGAAGCCGGCGGCGTCGGGTGCGGGCTCTGTGGACCCGCACGATGGCGACGAGTAGGGCAAGGAAGAGTAGGGGAGAGTTATGGCAGGCCTGTTCAACATCCTTAAGGTCACCGTCAGCGAGGACAAGATCTGCGCGCATGTGCTGGTGAACCCCGGCATGCCGCTCATGACCTCGGAGGATATCGAGGCCACGGCGCGCGTGTATTACCTGGTGCCGGCGATTGCCAAGCACCTGTGCCTGGGTGATTCCGGTCGCGAGTTCCAGGACTGCATGGGCCAGACCGAGCTTTGCCATCTGCTTGAGCATGTGACGGTCGAGCTCATGAACGAGACCGGTCTTGCCGGTAGCATCTCGTGCGGCCGCACGCGCGTAAGCGAGCACGACGAGCGCGTCTTTGAGGTTGAGCTTTCGTGCCCCGACGACGCGCTGGCCATCGGCGCGCTGTCTTCGGCCACCTTTATGATGGACTGGGCCTATCTGCACGCCGACCAGCCTGCCCCCGACGTGGAAGGCACGGTCGCGGGCCTGCGCAACCTGGTGCTGGGCATGCGCGCCGAGGCCGAGGGCAAGGATCCTCACGAGGCCGTCGCCGCTGCGAACGGCGAAGATGCTGCCGAGGACGAGGGCGATGTGCCGGCCGACGCCGAGCCCGTTGCCGATGCGACCGCCGAGCCCGTTCCCACCGAGCCCCAGGGCGTCCCCAGCTTTGACGACGAGCCCCAGGTGGCGATTGATACCGAGGGCGCGGTTGCCGAGAACCACGAGGCCTCCGCTGCCGTCTTTGGCGGTGCGGCGACGGTTTCGGCGGGACCTGCGCACGAGGGCGGCCTGCCGCTCGTGGACGGCGCCGGCGAGGACCCGGGTGCCACGGTGGCCATGCCGGCTATGCCTCAGGAGTAGGCCTACGCGTTTATCACCATCACGTACCTGCGCCTTTGCCGTACGCAGATGAGCGGAGCGGCAAGTGATGCGCTGCGGGTATAATGGACAGCATTCAAACGGTGGGCACCGACGTGCCCGCAGGAGAGGAATGATCATGGGTAAGACTTTCAGCTTTGTCTCCGGCGCACTTTTTGGTGCCGCTGCCGGCGCTATTATCGGCGTTGCTCTGGCCCCGCGCTCGGGCGCCGAGACCCGCGCCATGGCTGCCGATATCGCCAACGACGCCTGGGACAATATGCGCGACACCTACGAGCACAGCGCCGAGGAGGCCCGTGCTGCGGTGAATGACTTTGGCCCGATGGTTGACGCCAAGACCGACGACCTGCGCGCCAAGGTCGACCTGGCCCGCGAGCGCATGGACCAGCTGCGCGAGCAGCTCAACGACGCCATTTCGGGCGGCAACGTGACGCCTGCCGCCGACGTCGTGGTCGAGAACGCCGTCGAGGCCGACGCCGAGGCCGCGGAGCCTTCGACCGAGGCATAATGCGCGCCGGGGATTTTGTCGGCGCCAAGATCTATCGCAAGCCTACCGAGGATAAGCGCACCAAAAAAGACGGCACGCCGCGCAGCCCTAAAAAGCTCGGCAAGATTCACTTTCCGGTCTTTACCCCGGGCGGTACGCGCGTGGTGGGCTTTATGGTGCGCCAGTCCGATATCGCGGGCATGATCGAGCGCCCCGACCGATTTGTGGCGCTCGATGCCATTGGCGTCTACGAGGGCGCCATCGCGGTTGACGACGTCAAGGGTACCTACGATGCCGCTGCGGCCAAGCGCCTCGACATCAACCTGGACGATTGCATTATCTGGGTTGGCATGGACGTGCGCACGGAGTCGGGCGATGTCGTGGGCTATTGCTCGGATGTGGAGTTCAAGCCGCGTTCGGGCATCGTGCAGACGTTCTACGTGACCGCCGGCACTGCCTCGAGTGTGCTGGTGGGCGACACGCAGATGCCGCCGACGATGCTGCGCGGCTATGCGGACGGCGCGATGATCGTTTCGGACGAGGTCAAGTCGCTCGGGTATTCGGGCGGCGCCGCCGCAAAGGCTGCCGAGGCAAGCGTCGTGGTGGGCGATAAGGTCAAGAAGGGCGCTAAGGTGCTCGATGACAAGGGTTCGGTCGCCGTGGACAAGGGCAGTCGCGCGCTGGGCAAGCAGCTCGGCAAGACGCGCGGTATGTTCAAGGCCTTTAAGGACGAATACCAAAAGGCGAGCGGGGGCTCGTCAAAAGCTAGCAAATAGCGACGTACCAATTGATGGGAGGCAAGCCGGAGACCTGTTGCTCCGGCTTGCTGCGTTTATGGGGGAGGGCACATGCGCCAAAACGGATCTAACTTAAACGGGCGCTCGGGTGCGCGTCCGACGGCGCGCCGCGACCTGGGGCAGCTGCCCAGCGGTCAGCGCAAGCGTCACCGTAAGCCCGGCGCGATGTATCTCAACCATAGCCGCGGCTTTAGCGACCGCAGCGCTCGCATCGGAAACAGCCGCACGCCCCGTCGTCCGTCTCGCCTGCCCTATGCGCTCATCGCCGTGGGCTGCGCACTCGTGCTGTTCATCGCTGCCGTCGTGGGCTACGTCAACCGCAGCGTGGATGTCGTCCTTAACGGCCAGGAGACTGCGGTGCGCGTCGGCTCTACGCTGCAAAATCTCATCGACGACCAGGAGCTGACCGATACCTACGACGCCGGGGACTTGCTGGCCGTTGACGACAGCGTGCTTACTCGCCATGGCGGCGAAAAGCTGTCGGTTAAGGTGGACGGCAAGCGCATAAAACAGGGCAAGTGGAAAAGCCGCGAGCTTACGGGCGGCGAGAAGGTGACGGTCAAAGACGGCCGCGACACGTATGAGAAGCATGAGGTCCAGGCGACGGTTATCGAGCCCAAGCTCAAGGTCGAGGGCACGGGTGCTATCGAGTACGTCAAGACGTGGGGCATCCAAGGTCGCTCCGAGGTGTGGGTCGGCGAGCAGTCGGGTAAGACGCAGGACCGCGGCGAGGTCGTGCCCGCCACCGATTGCGTGGTCGAGTGCGCGAGCGTGGCGCCCAAGGGCAACGAAAAGTACGTGGCGCTGACGTTTGATGAGGGCCCGAGCGGAGCGACCAAGCAGATCTTGCAGGTGCTCAAGGAAGAGGGCGTCACCGCGACGTTCTTCCTGTCGGGCGATGCGGCCGAGGCCTCGCCCGCCACGGCCAAGGCGATTGTCGATGCCGGCTGCGAGGTCGGCTCCAACAGTTACAGCGACGAATCGCTCAAGGGCAAGGATCGCGATGCGGTGCGCGAACAGGTTTCGAAGGGCACCGAGGCGATCAAGTCCGCGACCGGAACGTCGACGATGCTTTTGCGTGCTCCCTACGCAGCCTTTGACGAGCAAAACTGGATTGATGCGATGGACCTTGTGTCTGCCGTGGTCTCGTGGAATATCGATTCGGGCGACTGGCTGCTCAACGGTGCCGACGAGCAGGTCTCGACGGTGCTCGATTCGGTGACGCCGGGCAACATTGTGTTGCTGACCGATAACGATGAATGCGCCGAGCAGACGCTCGAGGCGCTGCCGCAGATTATCGACGGGCTTATTACCGACGGCTACAAAATCGTGACATTGAGCGATCTGGTCAAGACGGATACATCGCTGAGCAAAAAGCTCACCTCGCTGACGAAGGCCGCCATGCCCAAAAACGCCGTGTTCCCCCAGCTCGCCGAAGATGACGACACCACAGACTAGTCATGTAAGAACGTCCCCAATGACTATGTCACGGTTGCGTCAGCGTTTGGTATGCCTGCGATGTTTGGAGCATAAATTTGGCGCCACGGCGCGATGCTGATGCTATAGTTACTGCGGATAACAAGGGTCAAGAGAAAGGTTGCAGGTGAAATCCAAACCTCGACCATACAGTCGATGACCCCATGCAGGTGCTTCTTGCGCATGTACGGGGTGTGAGCGCCGAGCGGCGTGCCGCCCGCGCATGCGTATACATATCTAATAGTCCACGGACGGCGTGCCGGCATGGCCGCAGTTCGAAGGGATAATGATGGGGAGCACCAGTGAATTATCTGAGTGAGATGCTCAAACTGCCGGTCTTGGACGTCGATGGCGAAAAGCTCGGCGTTGTGAATGATTTTGGCATTGCTACCGGCGAAGTTTTTCCGCACGTGACGTCGCTCGCGTTCCGCGGACCCGGCAAGACGCCGTTTATGATCAGCTGGCGCAAATGGGTCGACCGTATCGACGAGACGGGCGTACACCTTAAGTCGCCGGCCACCGAAATCCGTTTTTCGTACCTGCAGCCGACCGAACTCTTGCTCGCGCGCGACGTGCTCAACAAGCAGATTGTCGACACGCAGGGCATGAAGGTCGTGCGCGTAAACGACATCAAGTTTTCCATGTCGGGCGAAAATCAGCTGCGTCTGCTGGGTGCCGAAGTTGGCGCCCGTGGTCTGCTGCGCGCGATCAGCCCCGCCCTCGAGCATGTCGTCGAGAGCTTTATGAAGCACCTGGGCAAACCGCTCGGCGAGGACATCATCGCCTGGTCCTACATGGACCTGCTCGACCGTTCGACTAAGAACATCCAGCTTTCGGTGTCGCACAAGACGCTCGGCGAGCTGCACCCTGCTGACATCGCCGACATTATCGAGCAGCTCGACCCGCGCCTGCGTGCGCAGGTGTTCGCGCAGCTCGACACCGCCCAGGCCGCCGAGGCCATCTCGGAGTTCGATGACGACGAACTTATGACCGAGATGCTCGAGGGCCTGTCCGACACCGATGCATCGTCGATGCTGGCCATGATGGATCCGGACGACGCCGCTGACCTGATCGACGAACTCGATTACGAGAAGGCCGAGAAGCTTCTGCGCCTGATGGGCGTTCAGGAGGAGAAGGCGATTCGTAACCTGTTGGGCTATGAGGACAACACTGCCGGTCGCATCATGACCTCGGAGTTTGTCTCCCTGCCCGCCACGGCGACGGTCGGTGACGCCATCGAGGCGATCCGCAAGCTCGACGAGGACTTCGAGAGCGTCTACTACGTCTATACCGAGGACCCGAGCGGCATGCTCACCGGCGTCCTTTCGCTGCGCACGTTGATCGTGGCCGACCGCGACGCCACGCTGGGCCAGCTGGCCTATCGCGACCTGGTTTATGTGTCGCCCGACGATGACCAGGAAGACGTAACGGACGAGATGACCAAGTACGACCTGGTCGCCATCCCCGTTTGCGACGAGAACCGTCACATCCTTGGCATCGTGACCTTCGACGACGCCATGGACGTTATCGCCGAGGAACACCAGGAGGACCTGCAGATCGCGGGCGTCGGCTCGGGCGATAGCGCGTCCGACGACTCGACGAATGTGCTCAGCTGGTTTGTGCATCGCCAGTACTGGGTTGTCGTGTGGGGCATCGCCTCGTGCATCATGGCAACGGTGCTGGGGACGGCAGGGGGCTCCGCGCATCTGGTGGTGTTCCCCATGTGCGCCATGCCGCTCGTGCTGCTGGCTGCCTCGCGTATGGTGTCGTTCGTCAAGAACTACTTCCTGGAATACGACGGCCACGACGACGAGCCTAAGCCCTACCTGGGATTCTTCTTCCAGAGCACCGGTATGGGCCTGATTTTGTCGCTCGTGACCTATCTGTGCGCGCAACTGGTGCGTACCGCCGCGTTCCCCGGTGCCCCTATGTTTGAGGAACAACTCTTTACCGGCTGCTTTAATATCGCTGCCGTCATTTGCCTGGTTGGCAACATGAGTGCCGTGATTTATCTGATGGTGCTGTTCTGGCGCGACGAGCACGATCTCAACACGTCGGGCACCGCCATGAACGTCATTGCCGTCATGATCTCGTGCGTGGCGTACTGCGTCGCCGCGGTGCTGCTCACCATGTCAGTCATGGGTTAGGTGGTCGCGTGCAAAACACGAAGCAAAAGGCGAGCACCAAACAAAAGCTGACCATTGCGGCCATCTTTGGCGCCATGGGCCCCGGTCTGTTGGCGGCGCTTTCGGGTAATGACGCCGGCGGCATCGCCACGTATTCCAGCGCCGGCGCCAGCTATGGCTACAAGATGCTCTGGATGCTTCCCGTCATGACCGTGCTGCTCATCGTGACGCAGGAGACTGCGGCGCGTTGCGGCTGCGTCACGGGCAAGGGCCTGGCGTCGCTCATTCGCGAGCGCTTTGGCGTGCGCAGGAGCGTGCTGGCCATGGCGGCGCTGCTGATCGCCAATACAGCCGTGACCATTTCGGAGTTTGCGGGTATCGCGAGCGGCCTGGCCCTGTTTGGGGTGCCGGCGAGTATTTCGGTGCCATTGGTGGCCCTGCTGGTTTGGATGCTTACCATGTCGGGCAGTTTCCAGCGCATCGAGAAGATTTTACTGCTGGTGAGCTGCGTGTTCGTGACCTATATCGTTGCCGCCTTTATGGCCGGCCCCAACTGGGGCGAGGTCGCGGTCGACTTGGTCGTACCCAATATTCAAAACGACCCCAGCTACGTGTCGCTGGTAGTTGCCACGATCGGCACCACCATTGCGCCGTGGATGATTTTTTTGGCGCAGAACAACGTGGTCGATAAGAATGCGGGCGAGGACGATATCGTGTTGCAGCGCATCGATACCGTGAGCGGTTCAATTGCCGCCGACATCATCGCCGGCTTTATCATCATCACGACCGGTACAGTATTGTTTCCGGCGGGCGTCCAGATTAGCGACGCTGCCGATGCGGCCCGCGCGCTGGAGCCCATCGCCGGTCAGTGGTCCACGGTGCTGTTCGCCTCGGGTCTGGTCGCGGCGAGCTTTTTGGCCGCTTGCGTGCTGCCGGGCGTTACGTCGAGCGCTATCTGCGAGGCATTTGGCTGGGAGCGCGG
>JAHYYI010000019.1:3570-41580 GCA_019425045.1 Collinsella sp. | reverse complement strand
CCATCAATCCATTTGGCGGCGAGCTCCATAGCCAAGACGGCGTGGTGCAGATCGAAGGCTTTCCCCCGCTGCCGAGTACGCAGATTGTCGAGATGAACTGGCTGGCTGACAACGTTATAGGCTCGATTCCGCAGCTCGATAACGAGCCGGAGGTCCGTGCCCTATGAATATCCTAGCCATTGCCGATGTAGAGGAGCGCTGCCTGTGGGAATGTTTTCGCAAGGAGCGCTTTGAGGACGTTGACCTGATTCTATCCGCAGGCGACCTGGATCCGGACTATCTTGAGTTTTTGGTCACTGTCATCAACAAACCGCTTGTGTACGTTCGTGGCAACCACGACGACCGCTACGCGCGCCATGCACCGGGCGGGTGCATTTGTGTTGAGGACAGCGTATATGTGTACCGAGGTATTCGCATTGCGGGTCTGGGCGGTTCCATGCGCTACCGCGACGGCGCGAACATGTATACCGAGCGCGAGATGGCAAAACGCATGCGCAAGCTATCGCGAAAAATCGCACTGGTAGACGGATGCGATATTCTACTTACCCATGCACCCGTCGCAGGCATGGGCGACCTGGACGACCTGCCGCATCGAGGATTCGAGTGCTTTAATGCGGCTCTTGAGTCTTGGGGTCCCGACTATATGATTCACGGGCATGTGCACCAAAGCTACGGCCCCAACTTTCAACGCGAGCGCCAACACCCATGCGGAACGAAGATTGTCAACGCCTGCGGCTATACCAAGATCGAAATTGACGAGGCGCGCTACCCCACGCGCGGTTGGAAGGCCGCTTGGCTCAACTCGCAAACCATGCGCCGCGAGCTCAAACGCCACGAAGCAATCGAGTCTTCAACCGCCAGAACCCCCTGGTAACTGCCAACAACCACCACGAAGGGGATAGGCACCTTTATGGTGGTTTTGCTGACTCGTCCGACCTGTCCATCACGGTGCTTGTGTAATTAACGAGAACACTCATTGTTTTGTAAGGACGGCGCTCACGTGCCGTCTTTTTTTGTCAACTTATGCAGTCTCGACCGTGTTGTATGTAGAGGGACCTCGCGAGACGCCTTCCCTATATCCACCACGACCAATTGGAGGTGACACTATGCCTGCACGCCGTAACCGCAATAGCACGCTCCGATGCGATGCCGATCAGATCGAGCGGGAAGCAAAGCGCTTGGTCGACACGTATTCCGACCTCATCCTTCGATTGTGCTATTCGGCCCTTGGATCCGCTGACGACGCTCAAGACATCTGCCAGGACACGCTGATCAAGATTCTCCAACGCACTCAACCGTTCGACTCGCTCGAACACGAACGTGCTTGGGTGATCCGAGTCGCACTGAACGCATGTCGCGATATCGGCCGTACGCACGCGAATCACCCGGTTGTCGACCTCGATTCGCTCCCCGATTTCTGCGCACCCGTAACACATACCGAGCAAGAATTCGCGCAACGCGACTGCGCCATTCTTTCCGCTGTCACGGCCCTGCCTCAAGCACAGCGCATCGCCATCTTTTTGCACTACTACGCAGGCATGAGCATCAGGGAAATCGCAGACGCCGTTCACGCGACGCCAGCTGCAACCGCCCAGCACCTTAGCCGCGGACGTGCGTCACTTCGGCTTTCCTTGAAAGGAGACCACAATGACTACGAATTCGAATGACTATCGCCACGCCCTGGAGCACATTTCGTTTACCGATAATGCGAAGCAGCACATGGCAAACTCGATTGCTCAGTCCGTCGCCTCAAGCGATGCGGCGACCGCTCAAAGCAACTTTAATGGCACGCGACGCAAGCCGCGCATCGCCCGCCATCCCGTAAGAACAGTCGCTCGCATTGCCGCTGTAACGGCAGTCCTCGCTATCGTCATTGGAGGCGCTGGCACGGCTATGGCAACAGGCGTCCTGCCGCTTCCTTCTGACATGCTTTCCGACATCTTTGACGGACCTGCTTCTCAAACCGAGATCATCGACCGTATTGGCCGGCCCGTCGGTGCTAGCTGCTCCAACAACGGAGTCACCGTGACCGCCGACGCCATCATGGGCGACAAGGATATGGTTACCATCGCCTATACGCTTACGTTCGACGATCCCGCTGCCCTGAAAAAGCTTTCCGAGCCGGGCGAGAACGGAACTATCGCCGGAAGTGTCGATGGAAACGTATACGTTGATGGCGAGCATGGCGGCCAAGGCCAATCATGGCTCATTGACAAGAACCCCAATGACTCCAGCATTCAATACTTTGCACAGTTCAGCGTTGAATCACCCGGCCTTATGGGCAGGACCGTCCGCACGCATATCAACTCTCTCGTTGTGCCACGTGCTGGCAAAGAGCTTCCCGAGTATAAGAAAATACTTACGGGCCCATGGGATCTTAAGTTCCAGCTGAATTACGAAGATACATCCGTTACGATTCCCGCGCCCAAATCGGTCAACTTTAACGGCACCAAGGCGACGATTCAAGAGGCCACCGTATCCTGCGTTGGCGTTTCAGTCCGCTACAACATAGATCGTTCCATCGAACACGACAACAACAGCGGCAAGATGTCTCAAAACATGGAGGAGTCTATGGATGCCGTTGGCAACATACCCCTCATCGTGACGTTCAAAGACGGTCATGTTGAGGACGCAACCAGCCACAGCGGCTATTTCGCAAATAAACTGGATAACGGCACCACTGATGTCCACAAGACCTGGCCGTTCTCGCAAGTTTGTGACACAGACAAGATTGCAAGCGTACAAATTGGCGATACGGTCATTCCCATGAATTCGTAACGCTACGCGGCTCGTATATGCACCCGGTTCCGCACTTCGCGTCTAAAGATGCGCTGTCATCGAGCAGCGTGAGCGCAAGGCCGCCCGTATGGTCGGCTGGGAACACCTCGTTGCGCTAAAAACCACCACGAAGGGGACCGGCACCTTTGTGGTGGTTTTGCTGACTCGTCCGACCTGTCCCAACGGTTTGTCTCAATCTGTAACAGGTAGGGCCCAAATAATCGGTTAGCTGTTACAGATCGAGACAGACCACGGATGCTCAGCCGAAAATCTCAATCTGTAACAGGTAGGAACGATTTTGCCCCTTAGATGTTACAGATTGAGATATTTGACAGCTTGAATCGGCATCGCCTACAGCGCGGCGACGACCTTGTCGCCCATCGTCGTGGTGCCGAGGATCTTATCTGCCGGGGTGTTGACATCGGCGATGTCACGGGTGCGCCAGCCCTCGTCGAGCACGCGCGCCACGGCGCTCTCGATCCACGCGGCTTGCTCGCCCATGTCGAGCGCGTAGGTCAGCAGCATCGCCACCGACAAGATTTGAGCCAGCGGATTGGCCACGCCGAGCCCCGCGATGTCAGGAGCGCTGCCAGCGCTCGGCCCAAACAGCGATACGCCATCATCCAGCGAGGCAGAGGCAAGCATACCGAGCGATCCGGTAATCTGAGCCGCCTCATCGGACAGGATGTCGCCGAACATGTTCTCCGTCACCACGACGTCAAAGTCTGCCGGTCGACTGATGAGCTGCATGGCGGCGTTGTCGACGAGCAGGTCCTCAAGCTCCACGTCGGAGTACTCCTCGTCTTGCACGCGATGCACGATCTCGCGCCACATGCGGCTCGTCTCCAGCACGTTGCGCTTATCAACGCTCGTCACCTTGCCGCGACGTTTGCGCGCCGCCTCAAATGCCTGGCGCGCAATGCGCTCAATCTCGTACTCGCGATACTCCATCACGTCGACCGCACGCTGACCGGCCGCACCCGCAGCGCCCGCGCAGGTCACGGATGCGGGCGCCAAAGTCCCACGGCATGTTGTAGCCCATCGTATCGGGGATGTTCACGACCGTGGCACCGGCCTTTACGGCCGCCTCGATAATGCGCACCAGAAACTCCTGATCGGAGCGGCCGGCATCCTCGGCATAAAACTCAACATCGTCAACGAACTTGCGAGCATGTTTGACGGCATGGATCGCTCACTCAATTGCCCTTTCCTCAGTCATATGGAGCTTGTCGCGCAGGTGACTGGTGCTCACACCCAGCCCTGTATGGATACGGGGCCTCTGGGCCGTTTTGAGCGCCTCTGCAGCCACTTCGATATCCCTGTCGACAGCGCGCGTCAGGCCGCATACCGTGCATCGGTCGCCCGCAATCTTGCCAATCTCCTGTACGGAGCGAAAGTCACCAGGACTCGAGATGGGAAAGCCCGCCTCGATAACGTCCACGTTCATGCGCACCAGCTGGCGGGCGATGAAGAGCTTTTCCTCGGTATTCATGCTGGCGCCCGGCGACTGCTCACCGTCGCACAGGGTGGCGTCAAAGATTGTGATTTTGCGGCTTATATGTTCCTCCTGATTGACCGTTTTATGACAGATGGCTTTCAGGAGAGAGAGAAGGCCTAGAGATAGAAAAAATACCCGTGTCGCTCATCACGCCTGAAAGCGGCAGACGATAGCGCACCCGGGTACAACAAATCGTTATAGCGAGATTACAACCCTAGCGCGCTATCCAATCTAGTAGCGCTAGGCCTAGGAGCTGTTGCGTGTTCTTAAACATGTTGGGCTCCCTTCGGCCTCGGGTAGTACTACATCGCGCTAAAGTACAACACAAGTAAAACCACCACAAGGGTGCCTGTCCCCTTCGTGGTGGTTTCGTTGACTCAAAAGCAAGAGACCCGGTCCTGCACGAGGCAGAACCGGGTCTCTTTAGCAATGCTTGCTTTGCTCAGGCAGTAACTGTTAGTTACTCAGCCAGGAAGTCGCGCTGGATAGCGGGATCGACCTTGACGCCAGGGCCCATGGTGGAAGACACGGAGATGGACTTGACGTACTTGCCCTTAGCAGAAGAGGGCTTGACGCGCAGGATCTCGGTGTACAGGGCAGCATAGTTCTCGACGAGCTGCTGCTCGGAGAAGGACTTCTTGCCCAGGGGCACGTGGCAGATGCCGTAGCGGTCGGCGCGATACTCAACGCGGCCGGCCTTGAGCTCGGAGACCATCTTGGCGACGTCCATGGTCACGGTGCCGAGCTTGGGGTTCGGCATGAGGCCACGGGGACCAAGGATCTTACCAATGCGGCCAACCTTGGCCATCATGTTCGGCGTAGCGATAGCGGCGTCGAAGTTAATCTCGCCCTTCTGGATCTGGGCGACGAGCTCGTCGGAACCGATGATGTCGGCGCCGGCAGCCTCGGCCTCGCGGGCCTTCTCGCCCTCGGCGAAGACAGCAACACGAACGGTCTTGCCGGTGCCGTGAGGCAGGGAGATGGAACCACGGATGTTCTGGTCAGCCTTACGAGTATCGATGCCCAGACGGAAGTGGGCCTCGACGGTCTCGTCGAACTTGGCGGTGTCGAGCTCCTTGATGAGCTTGGCAACCTGAAGGGGGGTGTAGAGCGTGGCGCGGTCGATCTTCTCGGCAGCGGCGTTATAGCTCTTACCATGCTTAGCCATGTGCATTACCTCCTGTGGTTAAACGGGCGTGAGCCCTCCCACATCGTATCGTGTGCCCTATTGCACACATATAACGGTCGCCCCGGTCGGAGCACCCGTCATTACCTAAAGAAATCGCTACTCAGCGATGGTGACGCCCATGGAACGGGCGGTACCGGCGATGATCTTCTTGGCGGCGTCAATGTCGTTGGCATTGAGGTCCGGCATCTTGATCTCGGCGATCTTGGTGAGCTGCTCCTGGGAGAGCTGACCAACCTTGTCGGCCTGGGGCTTAGCGGAACCAGACTTGAGGTTCAGCTCCTTCTTGATGAGGTGAGCCGCCGGCGGGGTCTTGGTGATGAAGGAGAAGGACTTATCCTCGTAGACAGAGATCTCAACGGGGATGATGTCACCCTTCTTGTCCTGCGTCTCGGCGTTAAAGGCCTGGCAGAACTGCATGATGTTCACGCCAGCAGCGCCCAGAGCGGGGCCGACGGGAGGAGCGGGGTTAGCTGCACCAGCAGGAATCTGGAGCTTAATGACGTTGGCAACCTTCTTCTCAGCCATGGTCATTCCTTTCGAATCACGAGTGTGAAGTACTTGCTATATCGTAAGCACGCACGTGTTAGAAGCACTCCTGAGATGAGCAGTCACAGAAGAAGCACGCTCGCGCGAACGGACGAAAACTTAAGCGATGACAGCGACCTGGTTAAAGTCGAGCTCGACCGGCGTCTCGCGGCCAAAGATCATCAGCGTGACCTTGAGCTTGCCAGCCTCGGTGTTAACCTCGGAGACCTTGCCATCAAAGTCGGTAAGCGGGCCATCGGTGACGCGGACGGACGTGCCGACCTGAATATCAACCGAGGTGCGCTTGGGCGAATCGCCCTTACCGGGACGACGAGTCATCTTGTTGTACTCGTCGCGGGAAAGCGGAGCGGGCTTGCCGTTGCCGCCTAGGAAACCGGTGACGCCGGGCGTGTTGCGAACACACGTCCACGCATCGTCATCCATCTCCATGCGAACCAGGACATAACCCGGAAAGATCTTAGAATCCTTGGTCTCGCGCTTGCCACCCTCTTTGATCTCGGTGACGCGCTCCATAGGAATCTCGATATCAAAGATACGGTCCTGCATGCCCATGGTCTCGATACGATGCTCGAGATCGGACTTAACGCGGTTCTCGTATCCAGAGTAAGTGTGAACGACGTACCAACGCTTAGACATGGTTTAGCCCCTCAATCCAGAGAACAGAGCAAGAGCCTCGCCAAAGCCAGCATCGAGCAGAGCGATGACGACGCCGACGACGATCAGAGAAGCGCAAACGACGACCGAGTAGTTCACGAGCTCCTTCTTATCGGGCCACGTGACACGCTTCATCTCGGACTTCACCGAAGCGAAATACTTCTTGGTACGGGCGAAGAAACCAGGCTTCTCGTTCTTCTTAGACTTCGCAGCCTTCTCGCTCTTCTTGGCAACGGCCTTCTTGGCCTCAACCTTGGAGTTGGCGGCAGCGTTGTTGGCAGGCGCCTGCTGCTGTGCCTTCTTCTTGTTCTTCTTGTTGGCCATTTGGGTTACCTCCGCGCAATGCGCTTATACATGAGTAAACCGTAAGCCCCCAAGTGGGAGCTTACGGAATAATGACTGGCACGCCAGGAAGGACTCGAACCCTCAACACTCGGTTTTGGAGACCGATGCTCTACCAATTGAACTACTGGCGTATATGACTAGAGACTAGCGAGTCTCTTTGTGCAGCGTGTGGTGACGGCACCAGGGGCAATACTTCTTGATCTCCATACGATCAGGCATGGTCGACTTGTTCTTGGTGGTCGTATAGTTGCGGCGCTTGCACTCAGTGCACGCAAGAGTAACTAGAGTACGCATGTATCCTGAACCTTTCATTTCCGCCCCGTACGGGCACGAGTTGTTACTTTATCAGCTCCACGTAAGTGCTGTCAATGAAAACCTCGAGTCAATTGGTTCTCGGTGGATCCATTCATATTTGGAACACATCAATGAAGCCATCGAGATCTAATCGACGGTGCATCCAGGACCATTATCGATCCTCTCGACACCAGCAACGGCTCAATATCCATTGCAGAAAAGAACCCGGCACCCAAATAAGTGCCGGGTTCTCTAAGTCAGCTATATCAAAGAGCTAATTTACTCAATGATCGTGGAGACGATGCCCGAACCGACGGTGTGGCCACCCTCGCGGATAGCGAAGCGCAGGCCCTCCTCCATGGCGATCGGGTGGATGAGGTCGCCCTCGATGGTGATGTGGTCACCAGGCATAGCCATCTCGGTGCCCTCGGGGAGCTTGACCGTACCGGTAACGTCGGTGGTACGGAAGTAGAACTGAGGACGATAACCATCGAAGAACGGGGTATGACGGCCGCCCTCCTCCTTGGTCAGAACGTAGATCTCACCGGTGAACTTGGTGTGCGGGGTAACCGAACCGGGCTTGCAGAGAACCTGGCCGCGCTCGATGTCCTCGCGCTTGATGCCGCGGAGCAGCAGACCGACGTTGTCGCCAGCCTCGCAGAAGTCCATGGACTTACGGAACATCTCGATACCGGTAACGACGGTGTTCTGGGTATCCTTGATGCCGACGATCTCGACGGGCTCGTTGAGCTTGAGCTCACCGCGCTCGACACGGCCGGTAGCAACGGTACCACGGCCGGAGATGGTCATAACGTCCTCAACGGCCATCAGGAACGGAAGGTCGTTGTTACGAGCAGGCGTCGGGATGTACTCGTCGACGGCGTTCATGAGCTCGCGGATAGCGTCCATCCACTTGGCGTCGCCCTCGAGAGCGCCCAGAGCGGAACCACGGATGACGGGGATGTCGTCGCCGGGGAAATCGTACTCGGAGAGGAGCTCACGGGTCTCCATCTCGACGAGGTCGATGAGCTCGTCATCGTCGACCATGTCGCACTTGTTCAGGAAGACGACGATGTAGGGAACGCCGACCTGACGGGCGAGCAGAATGTGCTCGCGGGTCTGAGCCATGGGGCCGTCGGTAGCGGCGATGACCAGGATAGCGCCGTCCATCTGAGCAGCACCGGAGATCATGTTCTTGACGTAGTCAGCGTGGCCAGGGCAGTCAACGTGAGCGTAGTGACGGGCAGCAGTCTCGTACTCGACGTGGGAGACGGAGATCGTAATGCCGCGCTCGCGCTCCTCGGGAGCCTTGTCGATGTTCTCGAACGCAGTGAAGTCAGCCTTGCAGCCCTCGGTCTCGGAGAGAACCTTGGTGATGGCAGCGGTCAGCGTGGTCTTGCCGTGGTCGACGTGACCAATGGTGCCGATGTTAACATGCGGCTTAGTGCGCTCAAACTTCTCTTTGGCCATAAAGCCCTCCTCTAAACAGGTCGTCCCCGGACGGGACTTTGCCTTTATACCATAGTGGCCTCTCAACATACTATTGAGAAGCCACCGTGTTACCTATGGTAGCGGTGACTGGATTCGAACCAGTGACGCCACGGGTATGAACCGTGTGCTCTAACCAACTGAGCTACACCGCCGGATGGAGCCTGCAACCAGACTTGAACTGGTGACCTCTTCGTTACCAACGAAGTGCTCTACCGACTGAGCTATACAGGCACTTGACGGGTGGGAGCTATAGGATTCGAACCTATGTAGGCAGAGCCAACGGGTTTACAGCCCGTCCCCATTAACCACTCGGGCAAACTCCCAATCGTTCAAGTATCCGCAGGTCCTTTGGTCTTTTGGACCGCCGCCCCCGCGAACGAAAAAGATAATACGATGCAACCTTGGGGGCTGTCAACGAAAACCTCTAGATACACGGTTCCGGGCGTATCTATATAGCCGTGACCTGCGGTTTTGTTGAGTTTAGATATGAAGGACAGTGGATTTCGCTGCACTGGTGACATTTCCCGAGGGAACACTTTGGCACGGTGGAGTACGCCTACAGCATCGACCTTCGATAACGGCCCTCTTGCACTATTACATAGGTCGCGATCGGGCTTCCACGGCACAATCGAGCGTGGATTTTCTCCCGTTTGACATCGAGCGTGGATAATCTCCCACTTTTGGCGTGTTTCTGAGGCCAAAGTGGCAGATTATCCACGCTCATTCTCTAGGCGGGAGAACTATAGAGCCGAACTACTCGGGCCAGGCCAAAGTAGACCCATAGAGCGGCTCCCCCTTGGTGCAGGGGTAGCGACTCAAGTAACACGACGATAGCAAGTCGAAGAAATAAGTCATGGCATATTTTGAATAAACGCCGAGTCGGTCAATTCCGTTTCCCGCATTACCAAGACGATATACACGGTCAAAAGACCTCGATTTGTCATCGTTGCTAAACGCAGTAATTAGAATCTTCCTGCCCGAACGGCAATCAAGATACTCACGTGCCTGTGACGCAAATAGCCCGGAGACCGATACGAGAATTATCAATGACTGCGAAACGTCTCCCATGTTTTTCAATTCCGCGACGTTAGCCCCAGCAACTATGCGAACTATCTTGCCCGCATAAAACATTTCCTGCTGAAATCGTACGAGATTGGCGCTCACATTATTGGTGCACCAGATTTCAACGTTTTTATGGCCATCAATTTCGTCGGCAAGGTGCTTAATAGCGATATCGGACACGCCGCTTTCAACCTCAGCGAACATCTCGATCATGCGAACGTCGAGCTCTGCCCTGTACTCCTCGTAGCCAAATTCCTCCTCTCGATGGCTTAAGTCGCTTGGAAAGACTGATTGAGTAAATGATTCTTTCAAATCGCTAAGAGACTGGTAGCCCAATCGATTGCAGAAACGACGAACAGCGGAACGGGTCACGAATGCATCGCGGGTTATTGCGGCAACATTGATTTCGCTCGAACGCCTAATGTGAGCGATGAGATATCGAGCGATGGCGGCATCGTTTGACCCAAACTCGCTGTTGATGATTGAGCTAATGCGATTGAGCACATCGAAGTCATTGATATTCACGTGATCCCTCTTTCCGCTCTCCTCGAAATCATGGTTCATTTATTGAATCAAACAGCTTTGGTCGTTCTCCTATGATTCAAATCAGTTGACGTCATCTTAATCGTAATTCCGCCACACGTATCCACCGTGTTGAATGATGGAAAGGGGATTCATGGACAACGTGAACAACATGCCGTTTCTCTGGGGTTCCGCCACGGCGTCTTATCAGTGCGAGGGTGCCTGGAACGAAGACGGCAAAGGCCTTGGCGAGTGGGATTTCTTTAGCCACACAAGCAATAAGAACATCAACCATGTTGACGGTGATGTATCTTGCGACTTCTACCATCGCTATGAAGAAGATATCCGCATGATGAAAGAAGGCGGACAAAACACTTATCGCTTCTCTCTTTCATGGAGTCGAATCATCCCCACGGGTATCGGCGAAGTGAATGAAGAGGGTATCGATTTTTATAATCGGGTCATTGATTGTTGCCTCGAAAATGGCATAGAGCCCAACGTTACGCTGTTCCATTACGATCTACCATTCACGCTTGCTTGCAAAGGCGGATGGCTGAACAACGACATGGCAGAGTGGTTCTGCAAATACGCCAAGATTTGCTTTGAGCGCTTTGGAGACCGCGTCAAAATCTGGGCTACCGTTAACGAGCCGCATTTCTACAGCTACTGCGTAAACATGTTGGGCAACTATCCCCCCAATCGATCGCTCGACGTTCAGTCGTACATGCAGTTTCAGTACAACCTGATGCGCGCGAGCGCACTCGCAGTCCGAACATATCGTCAAATGGGCTACGACGGCATCATCGGCGCCGTCCACGATGGCGGCGTTGTCGAACTCGACCCGGCAACCGAGCACCCTGATGACGTATTTCGATACGCAGACTTTTTCGCCAATCGCATGATTCTGGCACCAGCGCTTCAGGGTCAACTGCCGCCAGAAATGGACGAAATCCTTGAAAAACTTGGCGTCTCGCTCTATCGATCCCCAAATGACGTAGAAGAATTCAGAGACGGTAAAGTCGATTTTATTGGACTCAACGTGTATTGCCGAGAGTATGTAACCGACTGGCACGGTGGAGAGCTTGCCGTTTCGGCGAACAATAAGGGCGGTTCGAGCAAAAAGGTCGAAGGAAAATGCATTGCGCCCTTGTTTGAAAGCGCCCGCGACAGCAATGTTCCCCGCAATAAATGGGGCCGCGAAATACTCCCAGGTTGCATGTATTCAACCATCATGGATGTCCACGAGCGCTATGACGCGCCCCGCATCTTTATTACGGAAAACGGACATGGCGCCTATGAGCAACCAGACGCAGACGGAATGATCCACGATGATGACCGCATCGAGCTTCTGGGCCAGTTCATCGAGCACATGATGAGGGCTAAGCGCGACGGCGCGCGCGTTGAGGGCTACTACCTCTGGTCGACGATGGATCTGTATAGCTGGATCAACGGCTACGAAAAACGATACGGACTTGTCCATATCGACTTCGAGAACAATCTGGAGCGCACCCCCAAAAAGAGCTGGTATTGGTACCGAGACCTTATCTCGAAGTATCAGGAGCAGGAAGGTTAGGAGAAAGAGATGAAATATCAGGCAATGTCCGAAACAGTCCTAAAGGCTGTTGGCGGCAAAGAGAACATTACATCGGTAACTCATTGTGCGACGCGCCTTCGCATCGACGCACGAGACACCTCGATCATCGATCTCCAGCTCGCCAAATCGGCCGATCAGGCGCTCGGGGCAGTAGTCAGCGGTGGCCAGCTTCAGGTGATCATCGGCCCCAACGTCACCGAGGCTTACAACGACTTCCTCGACTTCGCGGGAATCGAAGTCGGCGGTGGCACGGTTGCCGACGATGCCCAAACCGCCAAAGACCTTGCAGAAGGCATTAAAAGCGGTAACACCGCCATGGGCTTGATTGAGAAATTCGGGAACGTCTCTGCACAGGTATTCATGCCCATCGTCCCGGCGCTCATCGTTGGCGGACTCATTCTTTCGATCAACAATCTCCTGGTCAATTATTGCGGATTGAGCACCGATAGCGGAACCGCCCAGGTCCTGTTGGCGATCTTTAGCGCTTCGTTTAGCTTCTTACCCGTTTATCTTGGTTATCAGCTCGCGGCCGTCATGAAGATGCAGCCCATCATGGGCGCATTGCTGGGCGCGATCATGATCAGCTCGTCCATTAGCGGTGCCGAGGGTCTCGACTTTCTTGGTATTCCCATCCCGACGAACGACTATTCGAGTACGGTAGTGCCCATCGTACTGGGCGTTGTATTCATGTACTTTGTCGACCGCGGCCTTCAGAAGATCATTCCCGACGTTACCAAACTGTTCTTGAAGCCGCTGCTCACCATGATCATCGTCGTGCCCGTCGAGCTTATTATCCTTGGCCCCGCCGGCAGCATGATGGGCTACGCGCTGAGCGATGCCGTCACGTGGCTTATGGACAACGTGGCATTTATCGCTACTCCGATCCTGGCAGCCCTTAACCCCTATTTCGTCATGCTCGGTCTCGATAAGGCTTACATCGCAATCGAAGTTACGAGCCTGGCGCAGCTCGGTTGGGCACCCATTATCTTTGGATTCATCTCGAACCTCTGCATTGGCGGCACGAGCCTCGCCCTGGCAACTGCCATGAAGGGAAACAAAGAGAAGAGGGGTATGGTCACCACGGTTGCCGTCACCGCACTCTGTGGCGTAACCGAGCCCGCGTTCTACGGTTGCCTCATCGAGCGCCCCCGCCTGCTTGTCGGCACGGCAATCGGCGCGCTCTGCGCTGGACTCCCTGCAGGCATCTTTGTTCTGAAAGAGTATGTTGCGGGAGCATGCCCCGGCCTTCTTTCGGCACTCATCTTTATCGCTCCCGATGGGTCCATGGGTAACTTCGTGCTGGCATGCGTTGTCGCCATCATCGCCATCGTCGTCTCCTTCATCGCTGCACGCGTGATCATCAAGAAGAACCCCAGCTATATTGAGTAGATGCCCGCTGTTTGCATTGGGGACATCCTCGGCAGACCATTAGCAAGAACCCAAGAAGTTCCTTAGGAGCTCGATTAATCCATTCGGATTCCTGAGGCACAAACGACCCCGATTCCACAATGAAATCGGGGTCGTTGTTTCTAAAGCCGTCGATAGACAATCGGTGTTTACCTTAGCTCCCTATCCAAGTTAATTATCCACGCTCGTTCTCCGGTCGGGAGATTTTCTTCGCTCGCGTATCCAGAAATCCACGCTCGAGCAGGACATCCAGATCCGCGTCCGCCCTTGTCTCGATCTGTAACAGCAAGAGGCCTATTCCGCTTCTACATGTTACAGATCAAGATATTCCTAAAACACCCTAAGTTTCATCTCAATCTGTAACAGTTAGATGCCGAATATCGGTCTTGGTGTTACAGATTTAGACAAACTGGAGGACGAGACAAACCAAAAACGGGATGGGCGCTAACCCGATGGCGCACCACCTAAATAGAAACGGGCTCTGTCCCATATAGAGACAGAGCCCGAAACTCTCATGGAGCCAGTGACAGGAATCGAACCTGCAACCCACTGATTACAAATCAGTTGCGCTACCGTTGCGCCACACTGGCACACTTGGCGCTTTCGCGCGAAGCCAGTTAAGAATAAAGGAATTGCGGACGAGGCGCAACAGACCCTTCGACCGACCATATCTCAAAACTATTCGTCAGAACGAATAGTTTTATCCGTTCGCCAAAACCAAAAACTATTCGTTTTGGCGACGGCAACCCACAGTCCGTTGATTACAAATCAACGGGCCGGCCAATTGGGAAACGGGTCTCTATGGATAATCCCCTACCTCCCGCGCAGGGCCTTGAGCTTGGCCAGGGCATCGGAGCTCAGGCGGCTGCCCAGGGTCATCTTGATCTGCGGAGCTTCCTCTGCCTCGTGAACATCGTTATCTATCTGCTTGATCTCGTCCACCAGCATGCGGCTCGAGATGCGCGTAACGCCCTTACCCATGACGACGGCCTGGATCGTGCCGTCGCTCGACACCACGGAGCACGCGCGGCCTTCCTCGCGCGCCTCGATGCAGAGCTTCTGCACCACGGTGTCGGCCGATACGCCCGTCGGCGAAAACTCGATGCGCACGCCGCGGGCCGGCAGGTTGGGGCGCTCGCTGGAGATATTGCCCGCGCCGTCAAACACGATTACGGCCTCGTAGCGGCCCTGGGCAAACGCGGCAACATCGTTGATGAGTGCCGTGCGCGCCATATCGTGAACGTCGCTGGAATACGGATCATCGGAATGGTCGTAGACGAGCTTTTCGTAGCGCGGCGTGCAGTGGATCACGTTGTAGCCGTCGACCACCAGCAGCTCGGGCTTATTGGAGTGCACCGTCGAGACCGGATCGGCGATAGCCTGCGCAAACGCATTGCCGCCCACGCCATAGGTCGCGGCCGAAACAATCGGCTTGGCCGAGCCTTCGCCAAAGCGCTTGGCCTTGGACTTGGCGCGGTTCTTCTTGGACATGCGCTACTCCTCCCCCATGAGCTCGCCGGCATTGCGGCGCAGCCACTCAAAGCACAGCGCGGTGGTCGCCTGGGCCACATTGAGACTCTCGGTCATGCCGCGCTGGGGAAGCTTGGTCAAAAAGTCGCATTTCTCGAGCACCAGGCGCGAGATGCCGTCGCCCTCGGAACCCATGACGAGCGCTACGCTGCCCTCGAAGGGAGCATCCCAGCAACTGCCCTCGGCGTGCTCGGAGGCACCGCCCACCCAAAAGCCGGCGGCTTTAAGATCGTCAAGCGCACGGGCAATGTTGGGCACCTGCGCGATAGGCAGATGCATGACGGCTCCGGCAGAAGTCTTGTAGCTGCCCACGGTCACGCCGGCGGCACGCTTGTTGGCGATGATAACGCCCGCCGCGCCCACAACCTCGGCGGAGCGCACGATGGCACCAAAGTTACCGTCGTCGGTCACGTGGTCGAGCACCACGACAAGTGCCGGACCGTCGCCCGCGCGGTCGAGAATATCGGCGACATCGGCATAGGGGAAGTTGCCCACCTCGAGCGCAATGCCCTGGTGAGCGCCATGGCTCGAAAGCGCATCGAGCTGTGCGCGCGGCACGTACTTAATGCGAACGCCTGCAGCGTTGAGGTCATCGACCAGACGAGACAGGGCGGCGTCGCGCTCCCCGCCCTCGGCAATGAGCGCGCACTTGACGGGAAAGCCGGTGCGCAGCGCCTCGGCGGCAGCACGACGACCTTCGATAAACTCGCCCTTGGGAGCCTGAACGTTGTCGCGGTTGCGATCGCGCTGCGAACGCGCGGCCTGGGAGCGCTCGCGCTGACCCTTGGACGCGGCAGTGCGGTCGTTGCGGCGAATCGGACGCGAGCCAGAAGCAGCCTGTTTGCCTCCACGCGGTGCACGCTTGCGATTGTCGGCCATAAAGCGACCTCCTAAATACAACTATCAAACGAAACAAATAGACCGACCGCCCGAGGTGCGGCAGATTGCCTTGAAAGAGGAGGGCATAGACCTTGAGGTCATGCCCGACGATTGAAAGGCAAGGTGCCGTGGCTCGGGCGGTCGGGTGCCTGGGAAACCCGCAGGGATTAGAGAGATTTGATACGGGTGCCGGCGGCAGTATCTTCAATCGTCAGGCCCAAGTCCTTGAGCTGGTCGCGGATGGCGTCTGCCAGATCCCAGTTCTTGGCGGCGCGGGCCTCGGCGCGGGCCTCGAGAATCTTGGCAGCAGCCTCGTCCACATCGTCACCAGTGTAGGCAACCAGACCGGCGGCAACGCCCAGCAGTCCCAGCGGCAGCTCGACCTTGGGCTCGGGAAGCTCGACGCCAAACGTGTCGAGCAGTTCGGTCAGCGTATCGGCGGCAGCCAGGACTGCGGCCTTGTCGGCAGCATCGCCCGCCTGCTCCAGATACTGATTGCACTCGGTGACAAAGCCAAAGACGGCACCCATGGCACCGGCGGTGTTAAAGTCGTCGTCCATGCACTCCTTAAAGGCGGCACGGGTCTCGGCGGCCTTGGCGGCAAACGCCTCGACGGCAGCCTCATCGGCGTCGGCCGTCGCGTGGCTTGCAGCCCAGCGCAGGTTCTCGACCGTGCCGGCGATACGCGTGAGCGAGTTCTCGGCACCCTCCAGGCGCTCCCAAGAGAAGTCGAGCGGTGAGCGATAGCTCGTCTGCAGCATCAGCAAACGCAGAGCCGCGGCAGAGTGCTGCTCGAGCACCTCGGCCAGCGTAAAGAAGTTGCCGAGCGACTTGGACATCTTCTCGCCGTCTACCAGCAGCATGCCCGTGTGCATCCAGGTGTTGGAGAAGCCCTGGTGCCAGGCGCAGGTGGCCTGGGCGCACTCGTTCTCGTGATGCGGGAAGGCAAGGTCGGAGCCGCCACCGTGGATGTCGATCGGAGTGCCCAGGTAGCGGTGCACCATGGCGGCGCACTCGGTGTGCCAGCCGGGACGGCCCTCGCCCCAGGGGCTCGGCCAGCTGGGCTCGCCGGGCTTGGCGGCCTTCCACAGGGCAAAGTCGAGCGGGTCGTTCTTGTCCTCGTTCTCCTCGATGCGCGCGCCAACCATAAGGTCGTCGATGTTGCGGCCCGAGACCTGACCATAGTTGGGATCGCTGCGCACGGCAAAGTACACATCGCCGTTATCGGCTGCGTAAGCGTGGCCCTGCTCGATAAGCGTCTTGATCATGGCAATCATGGGGCCGATCTCCTTGGTGGCGCGGGGACGCACATCGGGATCGAGCACGTTAGCGGCGCGCATGACGCCGATAAACTTGTCGGAGAACTCCGTCGCGACCTCAGCGGCCGTACGCCCCTGCTCGTTAGCGCGCTTGATGATTTTATCGTCGACATCGGTGAGGTTTTGAGCGAACGTGACCTCGTAGCCGCTCGCGATGAGCCAACGGCGAATCACGTCAAAGCTGATGAACGTGCGGGCGTTGCCGATGTGGATGTTGTCGTAGACCGTGGGGCCGCACACGTACATGCGGACCTTGCCGGACTCGATGGGCTGGAACTCTTCCTTTTTATGGGTAGCGCTGTTGTAGATACGCATTCGTTACTCCTTAGCGGTTTTCTGTAGCAGGCAGACGGCCCAGGCACCAATTCCCTCGCCCTGGCCCTCCCAACCGAGCTTTTCGGTCGTAGTGGCGGCGACGCCCACGTTTTCGACGTCAACGCCCAGGGCATGGGCGAGGTTCGTGCGCATGGCATCGCGGTGCGGGGTGATCTTAGGCTGCTGACAGGCAATGGTGCAATCGGCATCGACAAACTCAAAGCCCAGCTCGCGTGCATAGTCCATCACGCGGGCAAGCAGCACCATCGAGTCGGCGCCCTCATAGGCAGGATCGGTGTCGGGGAACAACTTGCCAATGTCTCCCCCGCGGCAGGCGCCCAGAATGGCGTCGGCCAAGGCATGCGCGAGCACATCGGCATCCGAGTGGCCCAGCAGACCGCGCTCGTAGGGAATGTCGACTCCGCCGATGATACATCGACGCCCCTCCACCAAACGGTGGACGTCGTAGCCGTGGCCAATGCGCAGGTTACTGAACATGGGGAAGGTCCTCTCCCTCGGCCATGCGGCCAAGCAGAATCGCGGTTACGGGACGCAGGTCCTCGGGCACCGTCACCTTAAGGTTATCGCGCGGGCTCTGGACACAGCGGACGCGCCCGCCCATGCGCTCGACCAGCGATGAATCGTCGGTACCGATAAAGCCCTCGGCGATAGCAGCGGCGTGAGCGCGCTTCATGGCGTCGACGCTAAAGATCTGCGGCGTCTGCGCGGCCCAATAGAGTTCGCGTGGCGGTGTCTCAACGATATTATCGCCATCAGCGATCTTGAGCGTGTCGATTGCGGGTTGTCCACACACGACGCCGTCGAGTGAGCGGTCGCCCACGAGCACGTCAATCGCATGGTCGATAGCCTCGGTGGTGATGAGCGGACGGGCGCCGTCGTGAATGGCGACGTATTCAAAGCCTGCCGGGACCGCATGCACGCCGGCTCGGGTGGAATCCTGGCGAGTATCGCCGGCATCGGCAAAGCTGATGGGCGTGTCATAGTCAAACGGGTCGATTGCCAGGCGGCGCATCTCGGCACGACGCTCGGAAGGACACACCACCACGATGTGGCCGACCTTATTGCTACGGTCAAATGCGCGGATAGACCAGCTCATGAGCGGACGGCCCGCCACGTTAACGAGCTGCTTGCCGCCGGGATTTCCAAAGCGCTGGCCACTGCCGCCGGCAACGACCACGGCGCATACGGGCGCCATTATGCGTTCCCCTGTTTGGTGCCCTTCATGCGGTACAGGGAGTCCGCAAGAATGGCAGGGTTGTTGACGCCAAAGTCGCCTAGGCGCTCCGGATCCTCGCTGATGTCGTCCATGAGCTCCTGCAGCGATCCATACTCGTCGACGATCTTCTCGGCCACGCCGTCGCGCACGACGGACACGCGCGAAAGCGTGCGCAGGCCCAGCGGTGTCATGACGGAGTCCTCGTCCAGGTCGTCGTAACCCAGAACCGCCGCCACATGCTGCGGGTCGGACAAGTCCTTGGGCGTCATACGGCTCAGGTTGGCGCGGATCTTTTCGGCATTGGCCTCGGAGGAATCGCTCGCATAGTCGCGAATCATCAGGTCGTACTCGGTATCCATGCTGGAGCCGGCGAGCTGCTCGAGCTGCATCTGCACGAGCTTGCCCTGGTTGCCCAGCTTGACAATGCAATCCTTAAGTTCGGTCTTTGCCTGCTGCATGATCTCGAAGCTCGAGAAAATCCCGGTAATGTCGGCGAGCGTAACGTAGTCGTCGAGCTCGAGGGCCGTCAGGCGCAGCAGGGAGCGGTCGAGCGACTGACGGGTAGTCTGGAGCGTGGCGACGAGCTGGTTGACCGAGCTCATGATGGTGGTGACGGGCTGGATCTCGTAGCTCTTGCCGTGAACGTACACGTTGACGACGGCACGACGGGCCGAGACCGAGATCACGATGGCATCCGTGAGCACCGACATGCGGGCGGCGGTGCGGTGACGCATGCCCGTCTCACTCGTGGCAAGCGAGGGATCGGGATTGAGGTGGAAGTTGGCGCGCAGGATCTGGGTGAGGTCGCCGTCGATGACGATGGCGCCGTCCATCTTGGAAAGCTCGAACAGGCGGTTCGAGGTAAACGAAATGTTGAGCGGGAAGCCGTCGTTACCAGCAGCGAGCACGTTTTCGGTGTCGCCGACGCAAATAAGAGCGCCCAGGTGACCAGCAATGATCATGTCGAGGGCGGTGCGGATCGGCTGGCCAGGTGCCGTCAGGCGGATGGCCTGTTCCATACGCTTTTGCAGCTCGTTCTTATCCAAGGCATCGCTCCCATCGCATACGCTCCATAAACGCTAAATAGTTTCTCACGGTTTGTCCCCGCGGCGCTCGCGAAATCCGATGCTTACAGAATGAGCGAACACCGCTGAGAGCCTCAACCCAAATGAGCTGTTCATGTGGTAGCATCGGGATTCACATGAATGAGGGAGTAGTCGCGTGACCGGGTTCGTCTCCGGTGGCGCGGCAAGTCAACATACTGGCCGACACGGTCTGGCTTGCCTTAATGAACGAGACTCGTGGTTGTACGCGCGGCGCGTACGCCACGGGTCTTTTTTGTTGCTCCCCTGTCAGAAGTACACGCGGGTTCGCCCGCAAGGAGGGAGCCAAACCATGGGACTCGTAGAGCTCGTGCTGCTCGCCATTGGCCTTTCGATGGACGCCTTTGCCGTATCCATCTGCAAGGGCCTTGGCATGAAGAAGATCAACCTTAAGGTCGCCGTAGTGC
Source organism: Collinsella sp. (assembly GCA_019425045.1). Lineage (GTDB taxonomy): Bacteria > Actinomycetota > Coriobacteriia > Coriobacteriales > Coriobacteriaceae > Collinsella. Next base: position 21,410 of record JAHYYI010000019.1, on the reverse strand, counting down.
TCGGCCTGTTCTTTGGCGGCTTCCAGGCCGGCATGCCCGTGATCGGATGGGCGCTTGGCAGCCAGTTTATGGGCATCATCGGCCCCATCGACCATTGGATTGCCTTTATCCTTTTGGCCTTCATCGGCGGCAAAATGCTGTGGGAGGCTTTTACCGAGGACGAGGATGAAGGCGACGGCAAGAATGCCGAAAAGATTGAACTGAGCGAGTACCTGATCCTCGCCATCGCCACTTCAATCGACGCCCTGGCCGTGGGCATCTCGTTCGCCGCGCTTTCGGTCGACATCGTTCCCGCTGTATCGCTTATCGGCGTCACAACGTTTATCTTCTCCGTCGCCGGCGTAGCGATCGGCCACACCTTTGGCGCGCGCTACGAAAAACCTGCCACCATCGTGGGCGGCATCGTGCTCATCCTCATCGGACTTAAGATCTTGCTTGAGCATCTGGGGATTTTGGCGCTGTAACGCCAAACACAATCGCTCAAAACTCAACGCCAGTACAAGGCCTCATGCAAAGTTTTGCATGAGGCCTTTTCGTGCAGACTTTTGCATGTCATACTGATATGCAAAAGTCTGCACGTTAGGAGATCGCCGTGAATACCCTTCCCATCACCACACCGCGCCAAGCTGGCATCTACGTGCGCCAGGCACGCGAGGCTCAGGGTCTCACCCGTGCCGCCCTCGCCAAAACGGCCAGTGTTTCAGAGCGCCTGCTCGCATCGCTCGAGCTAGGAGACGCCACCGGCATTCGACTCGACAAGTTGCTGTCCGTCTTTAACGCACTCGGCATAGGTCTCTTTGCGCAAAGCGATAACGACTCCATCGCATCGCCCTCCGAACATCCGACGACGAAAGCGGACCTCCCTATCGCGAACTCGAATGCCCTGCCAAAGCCAAGCGTAGGCAGACGACCCGCTCGACAAGGAACGCCATCTTCCTATGGTGCCTTGCTGGCCCAAATCGCAGCCGAGCAAGGCCTTTCCGACACTTCAGACCTCTCCTTTGACTGTAAGGCTGTGAAATAAATGGCAGAGATGGAGCTTGCGACCCTCATTTGTGGCGAAATCGCAGGCACTCTCCGGCAAGACGAGCATGGACTCTGCAGCTTTGTATACGCCCCAACCTATCGCGGAGCACCACTATCGCTTACAATGCCGCTTTCCAATCGCACGTATGGCCATAACATCGTCCGCCCGTTCCTATTTGGCCTTTTGCCCGACAGCCAAGAGCAGCGTCGCGCTATTGCCGCCGAGCATGACGTTGCATCCAACAACCCCGTCGCCCTCTTGTGCCATATCGGTCTTGACTGCGCAGGGGCCGTTCAGTTTTGTCGAACCGATCAATTAGGCGCCGCCCGCGGCAGGGTCTCGGCATACCGCCCGCTTACCAATTCTCAAATCGCTCACAAGCTCAAAGCAATTCGCGATAACGAAAGAGAGACATGGATGGGCTCCAACGAAAGCTGGTCCCTGGGCGGCAACCAAGGCAAATTTGCACTAGCTTGGCATGATGGCCAATGGTGCGAATGTCTAGGGTCATCCCCCACTACCCATATCTTCAAAAATGGTGTCGTTGGGTTCAAACATCAGGCCTTAAACGAATTCGTCTGCATGAAAACGGCTCGGCGTGTTGGCATTCCAACTGCCAACGTCTCCTATTGCACATTTGAAGACGAAGCCGCGCTCGTCGTTGAACGGTACGACAGAATGGTCAATAGCAGCGGAAATATCGAAAGGCTGCATCAGGAGGACTTTTGCCAGGCGCTCGGTGTATTGCCAAGCCAGAAATACACCGCCGACGGAGGACCAACCACACGAGACATCCAAGAACGACTGATTAACACAGTCCCCCACCACATGAATCTTGTGCTTTTTACCTATATGTTGTTCTATAACGCCATTATCGGAGCGCCTGACGCACACGCTAAAAACTACTCGCTCATCCTAGGTAAAGGCACAAACGCAGCGCTCGCACCCATGTACGATGTCGCATCGGGCTTGGCGTACGAGCGTATGCGCCGCCGGGCGCGCCTTGCCATGAGCGTTGGCGGCGAAAATCGAGTGGGGCGCATCGGTCCAGGCGCTATCCGCCGATACCACGGTATGGGCGACCCCGCGCTGGAGGCGGCGCTCACCGATGCCGGGCTATCCGAGAAGTTTTGCTTTGCGACCATGATGGACCTCGCCTACGAGGTGCCCATTTGCATGGAAGAGATCATGGACGAATACGCCGACCTGCCCGGCATGGCGGACCTGCGCGAGCACATGCTCAGCCCCGTCCGCGAAAACTGCCAGCGCACCCTCGACCTCATCAAGGCGGATATGGGCTAGGCGCCAATCAATCCACATTTCTTAAAAAAAGAGGGGGGGCACCCGTCGCAAAAGTTCGGATGCCCCCTCTCGTAATGTCATTTGCAATCCTCTAGCACGTGGCTCGAACTGCTGCTAGCGCGACCCTTACGCGGCAAGGCGCTTGAGGACGTCGATGAGCAGCTCGTAGAAGCGCTCGGCAGAAGCGAGCTCCATGCTCTCGTCCGGGGTGTGGACATCGGAGAGCGTCGGGCCCACGGCGATGGCGTCCAGGCCGTGCAGGGCCTCAGCAAACAGGCCGCACTCAAGGCCAGCGTGAATGGACTCGATGCGCAGCTCGGAGCCAAAGAGCTCGCGATAGCTCTCGACAAAAACGTCGCGGACCGGCGAATGCTCGGCATAGCTCCAGCCGGGATACTCGAACTCGAACTTGGCGTCGAAGCCCAAGACATCGGCCAGCGTCTGCAGGCGGTCCTTGAACTCGTTCTGCAGTGAGGTGATCGAGGAGCGCGGGGACAGCATGATCTTGACCTGGTCGTCGGAAGTGGCGACCACGCCGATGTTGGAGGAAACCTCGACGGAGCCGTCGGTGGCGACGTTGCGGCGAATCACGCCATTAGGGGCAAGACGCAGGGCGCGGATGAGGGCAAGCGCGGACTTCTGATCCATGGCCTCGACCTCGGCGTCGTCGGCAATCTCGACGGTGCAGGTAAAGCCGGGGTCGAAGACCTCGAGCTCGGCAGTGACGTCGGCGATGATGTCCTTTGCGATCTGGGCCGCGGCCTCGGCGGCAGCGTGGTCGGCGTAAACCAGCTCGGCCTTGCACTCACGGTTGATGGCGTTGTCCTTAGTGCCGCCGTTAAAGCTAACGATGGCGGGCTCGCCGGCGACCATCAGGCGGTCGATGATGCGGGCCATGATGAGGCTGCCGTTGCCGCGCTCCAGGTTGATATCGTTGCCGGAATGACCACCCAGTAGGCCGGAGATGTCGAGCGTGAGGGTGCTGCCGGTCTTGTGCTCGCGCACGATGGGGCAGGTGTAGGTAACAACGACGCCGCCGGCGCAGCTGACGGTGGCAACGCCCTCTTCCTCGGAGTCAAGGTTAATCATGGTGCGGGCGCTAATCTGGGACTTGTCGAGCGTCTCGGCGCCGACCAGGCCAGTCTCCTCGTCGGTGGTGAATACGCACTCGAGGGCGGGATGAACGATCGAATCGTCGTTGAGCACAGTAAGCATCAGAGCGACAGCAATACCGTTGTCGGCGCCCAGGGTGGTGCCGTTAGCGGTGAGGACGCCGTCCTTGACGACCAGGTCGATACCGTCGGTCGTAAAGTCGTGCTCAACAGAGCCCAACTTGTCGCACACCATATCGATGTGGCCCTGCAGCATCACGGTCGGGGCATTCTCGGCGCCGGCAGAAGCGGGCTTGCGAATGATGACGTTGTAGACCTCGTCCTGGTACACATCGAGGCCGCGCTCCTTGGCAAACGCAACCAGGAAATCGCTGATGCCCTTCTCGTTGCCAGACCCACGGGGGATCGCGCTGACCTCCTCAAAGAAATGGAACAGCTGGGCGGGCTCGTAGCCGGTGATCTTGTAATCCATGGTGCCTCCTTGGCGCAACTGGTTAGACAGTAAGACATGCGCCTTGTATATTCCCAGACTTTGCGTGCATAAACCAGTCGAAAACGCCGAGCGCCCTTGCATCATCGGCTAACGGTGGGGAGACGCCACTTTATTAAGATAAAGCAGGTTAGACGGGCCGCGCCGAAGGGACGTTGGACCCTTCAACCAACCTCAACGCTTGATCAACGTTTATGCATACGCCATTGATATGTTTAATGAGATCTACTTTGAACGAAGGGGGCTTTCCAACAGAAAAAGGGCGCTCCTTTGGAACGCCCTCGTGGACACAAGGTTTTGTTACGCCCTACAGCGCGCCGGAACCGGCTTGCATCATGCCGCCGGGGCCCGAGGTCACGCCGCCGCTCACGGGCGCGGCGTTGCCAGTGCGCGGTGCCGCCGGGGCGATATCACCACCGAGCGTGCCCGCCGGACGCGGTGCCGGGATCTCGCCCGTGCCGTGGCTAAAGACAAACTTGCCATCGGCCACGTCGCACAGGACGGTATCGCCCTCGCCCCACTCGCCGGCCAGCAGCTCCTCGGACAGCGGGTCCTCGATGAGCTTTTGAATAGCACGGCGCAGCGGACGCGCACCGTTGGTGAGGTCGGTGCCCTCGGCCACGATCTTGTCATAGGCCGCATCGGTGAGCTTGATGTTCATGCCGTTGGCAATCAAACGCTGACGCAGGTCGTCCACCAGCAGGTGCGCGATCTTGGTGAGATTCTCGCCCGAGAGCTTCTGGAACACCACGATGTCGTCGATGCGGTTGAGCAGCTCGGGGCGGAACAGGCGCTTGAGCTCGCCCATGGCGCGACCGCGGATCTCACTCGAGGTGAGGCCCTGCTCGCCGGTGGTGCCAAAGCCAACGCTTGCATCCTGCGCAATCTCGCGGGCGCCCACGTTGGACGTCATGATGATCACGGTGTTGCGGAAGTCGACCGTCTTGCCCTGGCTATCGGTCAGACGACCCTCTTCCAGCACCTGCAGCAGGATGTTGAAGATATCGGGGTGCGCCTTCTCGATCTCGTCGAACAGCACGACCGAGTACGGGTGGCGACGAACGGTCTTGGTGAGCTGGCCACCCTCATCGTGACCGACGTAACCCGGAGGGCTGCCGATGAGCTTGGAGACCTCGAACTCGCTACCGAACTCGGACATGTCGAAGCTGATGAGTGCGTCCTTGCTGCCAAAGAGGTACTCGGCGAGCGTCTTGGCAAGCTCGGTCTTGCCCGTGCCGGTGGGACCAAGGAAGATAAAGCTGCCGCCGGGGCGACGCGGATCCTTGAGCGGCGAGCGGCTGCGGCGCACGGCCTTGGCAACGGCCTCGACAGCCTCATCCTGACCGATGATGCGCGTCTTGAGCACGCTTTCGGCCTGCAGCAGGCGACGGCTCTCGCTCTCGGTAAGCGAGGACACCGGCACGCCCGAAGTCACGGACACGATATCGGCAATCTGACTCACATCGATGGTGAGCGGGCTGGCGTCAAGCTCGGCCGTCCAGGCAGCCTTGGCCTCGGCGAGTTCAATCTCGGCAGCCTTCTGCTGCTCGGTGATCTCGGCGGCCTTGTTCATGTCGTCGCTCTCGGTGGCCTCCTGCGCGGCGGCCTTGAGCTCCTCTATGCGATGCTCGGCCTCGCGCACCGGCTCGGGCGCGCGGTTGGCGGCGATGCGAGCGCGAGCACCGGCCTCGTCAATGAGGTCGATGGCCTTATCGGGCAGGAAGCGATCCTGAATGTAGCGGTTGGAAAGGTTCGCGGCGGCCTCGATAGCACCCTGCGTATAGCGCACATGGTGGTGCTCCTCGTAGCGCGGCTTGAGCGCGGTCAGGATCTTGACCGTGTCCTCGACGCTCGGCTCCTCGACATCGATGGTCTGGAAGCGACGCTCGAAGGCCGGGTCCTTGGTGAGGTACTTGCGGAATTCCTCGGCCGTGGTGGCGCCGATAATCTGGAAGGCACCGCGCGCGAGCACGGGCTTGAGCATGGAGCTCGCGTCGATGGAGCCCTCGGCAGAACCGGCACCGATGATGGTGTGCATCTCATCGATAAACAAGATGACGTCGTCGGCCTCGGTAGCCTCTTGGATCACGTTCTTGAGGCGCTCCTCAAACTCACCGCGATACTTGGCGCCCGCGACAAGACCCGGCAGGTCGAGCGTCCAGATATTCTGGTTCATGAGGTTCTCGGGCACGTTGCCAGCAGCAATCTGCTGCGCCAGGCCCTCGACGATAGCCGTCTTGCCCACGCCGGGATCGCCCAGGATAAGCGGATTGTTCTTGGTGCGGCGCGAAAGGATCTCCATCATGCGCTGGACTTCCTTTTCGCGGCCAATCACGGGATCGAGCTCGCCGTCGCGCGCCTTTTGCGTGAGGTTGGTGGCGAACTGCTTGAGCGTGTCGGTGCCGCTCCCCTTTTGCTGAGAGGCATCCGAGCCGCTAAAGAACGGCAGGCCCGCACCGGGACGACCAGCGCCAGCGCCAGCGAGCGGACGCTTCTTGTCCTGATCCTTGGCAGTGAGCTTTTCGATGGCCTTTTTAATGGAAGCAGACGACACGCCCAGGCGCATGAGGATGTCCATGGCCATGCCGTTGCCTTCTTCGACGATGCCGATCAGCAAGTGCTCGGTCGAAACGTAGGTCTGGTTGTTCTCGCGTGCCACGCGGAAGGAGCGCTCCATCACGCTAATGACGAGCGGCGTAAAGGCAAGCTTGGCAGCCTCGGTCTCCTCGCTGGGCTCGGGAACCGTGGTCTGGACCTCTTTGAGGGTATCCATGATGTCGTCGTAGGAGATATCGAGCGAGCGCAGCGCCTCAGCGGCAATGCCCTCGTCCTCCTTGGCGAGCGCGAGCAACAGATGCTCGGTACCCACCTTATTTGAATGAAGATCGAGCGCCTCCTGCTTGGCCATGGACATGACCTTGCGCGCGCGATCGGTAAAACGGTCTAACATGCTAGTTCCTCTTAGACGAGCTAGTTTTTTCAAACGCAAAGCGCCACTCGTGGCGGCGCTTTGGTCTCTTTACCCATATGGAGTATATGTTAATCGCTGGGGCCTTTTCCGCATGCAGCCATACGACAACGTCTACAAAAAAGGAATTGCCAGGTGCGTCTGCATCGGCCCAACGAGCGTGGATTTTCGGACACCCATTCCACGAGCGTGGATAATCTCCCGTTTTGAGCCCGTAAACAAGCCAAAAACGGGAGATTATCCACGTTCATGTTTTGCGGATCAGTTTCATTTGCACCAATTAGCTGGTGTGGCGCCAGCGAGGGTCGGTGAGTGTACGCGCCACACCCAGGCCAACGGGCAAAAACGCCACGATGAGCACTGCACGCACAAACCAGCCGAGCATATTGACCGTGTCGAATGTGCACATGTAATACATCGAGCGATACAGATACAAGCCCGGCACCATAATGACAATCGATGGCACCGTGAGGGCGATACGTGGGTAGGTGAGCTTGATTTCGGCTAAGCTCGCGAGCAGCCCCGATACCAGCGCGCCGATAAACGCTGCCGCCTCGGGAGGCATACCTACGCTCAGGCCCAGAAAGGGAAACAGCGTCGGCGCATCGACGAGCGTAAGGCGCAAGGTATTGGACACGGCGCCGATCAGCCCAGCTGCCGCGGCCATCTTTACCGGGCTGTTGAACATCACCGAGAAGCCGAATACGCCAACGAAGCTCATCACCACGCGCAGGAGCGTAAGGGCAAGCGGCGAAAGGCCGAGCGGGGCAAAATCATCCGGTGCCAGCCCCACACACTCGGCAACCATCCAGCCCACAAGGGTCGCCATCACAATAATCGACACGGCATACGAAAGACGCTCAATGCCGCTTCGCATATCGAGCTTAGCGATGTCGAGGCCTGCCGTAATGAGGGGAAAGCCGGGAATCACAAAGAGCATGGCGCCGATATAGCCTTCTTGGTGCGACATTGCCCCCGGTACGACCTGGCCAAGGCCGAGCAATGCCAGCAGATACGAAACGCAAGCGAGCGCAACGCCAATCGTCAGCGCGCTAAACTGGCCAAGACCCTGCTTGAGAATATGAGAGCGAGCAAAGTTGCCAACACCAGCGCCTACGAATGCGCAGGCCATCTCGATAGGGCCGCCGCCGAGCAAAAAGACGAAGGCGCCGCAAGCACAAGCTGCCGCAAGGCCCTGTTGCCAGGGAGAGTAATCGGGTTTTGAACTCTCAACGGTCTTGAGCATCTCGTGGTATTCGTGCACGGTAAACCGGCGCCCATACGTCTCGATTTCCTTTAGGAAGCTCTCCATCATCCAAATGCGATGGGTATTGACTCCCGTTGTGGGCAGGCTGACAACCTCGTTAAAGCAGTGGCCATCTTCGATGCAGGTGCACTCAAACGACAGAAGACTTAAGTCAACGTGGACGGTGACACCGAGTACGGCGGCAACGCGATTCATGGTATCGCGTACACGCCAGGCACCCGTTCCGCTCGCGAGCATAAGCATACCGGTGCGGCAGATGATGGATGACTTATCGGTGAGCGGCGCATCGACGGCAAGCTCATCGCCTGCCGTCACGATCTGGTGCCAGTCTGTTTTCATATGGAGTGCGCCGGCACGAACACCGTGGTGCATGGGGGCTCTCGAAAGCAGCGAGTCAAGGCGCGAAGACTGTGGGGGCTCCGTTGATTCGTCCTCAACCTCATCAGTCTCTTCATCGACCAGATCAAATGAGTCAAGCGATGCCGGCTCGCGACGATCGATTAGCTCCTCATCCTCATCGTCAAAGTAATTGAACTGATCGAGCATGTCCTCTTCGATTGCACGCTCGCTCGCGTCGTCCATATAGACGCTCCCTTCCCACCGACTAACCCCCATCCTAGGCAGCGACGGCTAAAGGAAACATAAAAGAGACGGCTGCCATGCGAGCCATGTGCTCAATAGCCGTTGGGTAGTCGTTTAAGAACGTCCCCAATGACTACATCGATGTTCTAAGTGTCAACCAAGTCAACGCCGCAGATAGAGGACGGACAGCGAGCGACGTCCAGAGCGAACAAGTTGGCATGAAAAAGGCAAGGCATAGACCTTCTGGTCATGCCTTGCCTTTTGAATGACAAATTGTCGCTCTGGGCGGCGCGCAGCGTCGAGCGGTTACGGCGTTTGGTAAAACGCCGTAACCCCCTAGTACATCTTTGCGCCGGCGGGGATGGAGGCGTCGAGCTGGATCAGGTTGAGACGCTCCTCACCATCCTCCTCGTGGATAGCGCTGATGAGCATGCCGCAGCTGGGAATGCCCATCATCTTGCGCGGAGGCAGGTTGGTGATGGCGAGCAGAGTCTTGCCGACCAGGTCCTCGGGCTCATAATAACCGTGAATGCCGGAGAGGATGGTACGATCGGTGCCGGTGCCGTCGTCGAGCGTAAAGTTCAGCAGCTTCTTGGACTTCTTGACGGCCTCGCATGCCTTGACCTTCACGGCGCGGAAGTCGCTCTTGGAGAAGGTATCAAAGTCGACGAACTCCTCAAACAGCGGCTCGACGGCAATCTTGGAATAATCAACCGTGGGCTTGAGCGGCTTGACGAAGGGGCTCGCGGCGTTGCCGGCCTCGGCAGCCTTGGCGGCAGCGGCACCGGACTGGAAACCCTTCTCGGGCTTCATGTGCGGGAACAGTAGCACGTCGCGGATGGAAGCCTGGTTGGTGAGCAGCATGACCACGCGGTCGATACCGATGCCGATGCCGCCCGCGGGAGGCATACCGTACTCGAGGGCGCGCACGTAATCCTCGTCGTACTCCATGGCCTCGTCGTCGCCGCCAGCCTTCTCGGCCATCTGAGCGGCAAAGCGCTCGGCCTGGTCGACCGGGTCGTTGAGCTCGGAGAACGCGTTGGCGTACTCGTGGCCGGCGATAACCAGCTCAAAGCGGTGCGTCAGGCGCGGGTCGTCCTCAAAACGCTTGGCGAGCGGGCTGACCTCGATGGGGTAATCGCACACGAATGTCGGGTTGACGATGGTGTCCTCGCCCAGCTCATCGTAAATCTCGGCGATGATCTTGCCAGCAGTCCACTCGGGCTTAATCTCCAAGCCCTTCTCGCGCGCGGCGGCAGCAAGCTCCTCGACCGGCGTGTCGATGGTGACCTGCTTGCCGAGCACGTCGGAGACGATGTCGGTCATGGGACGGCTGGCCCACTCACCAGAAAGGTCGATGGTCTGGCCCTGGTACTCGATAACCTCGGGGTTGCCGATGGCCTTGTTAGCCGCCTTGATGACACCCTGGGCGAGCGCCTTCATGCCCTCGAGGTCGGAGAAGGCACGGTAGGCCTCCATCGTGGTGAACTCGGGGTTGTGGGTAAGGTCCATGCCCTCGTTACGGAAGATACGGCCGATCTCGAACACGCGCTCAAAACCGCCGACGATGCAGCGCTTGAGGTGCAGCTCGGTGGCAATACGCAGGTAGCACTCCTGATCGAGCGCGTTGAAGTGCGTGATGAACGGCTTAGCCGTAGCGCCGCCCTGGATGGTCTGCAAGATGGGGGTCTCGACCTCCATGTAGCCGTCGGACTCCATAAAACGACGGAAGGTGGAGAGAATCTGCGAACGCTTACGGAAGGTCTCGCGAACGTCGTCGTTGGCGATCAGGTCGACATAGCGCTGGCGATAGCGGGTCTCCTTGTCGGAGAGGCCGTGGAACTTCTCGGGCAGCGGACGAACGGCCTTGGCAAGCAGGGTCGCACTCTTAGGGGCAACGGAAAGCTGGCCGCGCTGGGTGCGCACGACCACGCCGGTCACGCCCAGGATATCGCCAAGGTCGAGGGCCTTGAGCGTGTTCCAAGCGGTCTCGTCCATGTCATTGATGCGGCAGAACAGCTGAATCTCGGCAGTCGCATCGCGCACGACGATGAACATAATCTTGCCCTGACCGCGCTTGGCGACCACACGGCCGGCGATCTTCACGACGTCCTCGGTGTCCTCGCCATCGGCAAGCTCGGCATACTTAGCCTCGATATCGGCAACGTAGTCCTCAAGCTCAGAGTGCTCGGGATAGGGGTTCTGGCCCGCCTCGAACAGGGCGGCGCGCTTGGCCAGGCGGGTGGCGCGCTCGTCGTTGAGCGTCGATGCCTGATCTGCGGCGTTCTGGTTCTCTGCCATAAGTTAACTCCTCAAACTAAAACGCTCCCCAGGATTCGGTCCCAGGGAGCGAAAACATACCTTTACGCGGGACCGTGGTCTAGCGTGCAATCTTGGCGATGGTGTAGACGCGGGTCTTGCCGGAAGGCGTAACGACCTCGACGGAGTCGCCCTCGCCGTGACCGATGATGGCGTGGCCGACCGGAGACTCGTTGGAAATCTTGTGCTCGAGCGAGTTGGTCTCGGTGGTACCGACGAGCGTGACTTCCATGACCTCACCGTTGGGATCAATCAGAGAAACGGTGGAACCGATGGAGACGGTCAGATCACCTGTGGTGGCAGCAACCTGAGCGTTGGCAAGGATGGCCTGGATCTCGGCAATACGAGCGGCGTTCTGGGCCTGCTTGTCCTTAGCGGCGTCGTACTCGGAGTTCTCCGAAAGGTCGCCGAACGCGCGGGCTTCCTTGATGTCCTCGACGATCTCCTTGGCGTAATCGCCCTCACGCCAAGCGAGCTCCTCGACGAGCTTCTGGCGGCCCTCAGCGGTCAGTACGATCTGGCTTGCGTCCATACGGATATCTCCCCAACTCTGATCAAACAATCAACTGTCAACAAAACGAAAAAGACCGGCTAGCCTGCGGGCAAGCCGGTCAGGTGCTCACCCCAAAGGGATGGGACTACTCTGCGTCCGCGTCGCTGTCCTCTGCCTGCTTCTTCTTGGCAGCAGCGAGCTTGGCCTCGAGCTCAGCGATCTCCTTGTCCTCCTCGGACTGCTCGACCACGACCTCCTCGGCCTGCTTGGTCTCGGCCTTATCGTCGCCCTCCATACCCTCGCGGATATTCTTGACGGTAGAGCCGAGGGACTTGCCGAGCTTCGGCAGGTTCTTGGGCCCGAAGATAATCAGGACAACGACGAGAATAATGATGAGCTCAGGAGCCCTCAGTCCAAACATGTAGACCTCCACAATACAGCGAGACAAGCTCGAATGAGTATACCGCGGGTATCGCGGTATCACAACAATAGCTAAAAAAAGGGACCGCAAGAAGCGGTCCCTCCTCATGCTCTGGTCGGGTTGACTGGATTTGAACCAGCGACCCCTGCGTCCCGAACGCAGTGCTCTACCAAACTGAGCCACAACCCGTTAGCTCGACTATAGTAACAAAGATTTCCGTCGCGTGCTAGAGAAATTTTTACTTCTTTGGCACTTCGATGCGAACCGTGTTGGGAATGAGCTCCGTCGCGCAGGACCACCAGCCGTTTTGCAGGGCAGCGTCGGCAAGCCTTTCGACCGTGGCGGCGGTGTCGCAAATGGCAAACGAGCAGGCGCCCGATCCACACACATCTACAGCAACCGTGCCGTCCTGTTTACGCAGCCAATCGAGAACCGTTTGAATCTGCGGCTCCATCTGTGCGGAAATGACGCCCAGGTTGTTATGGATGAGTGCATATGCCGTCTCGGCATCACCGGCACGCAAGGCAGAAGCTATCGCGCCGGGCTTGTCCGCAGGCACCGGGGCCTCGTCAAAACGTCGATAGGCTTCAATTGTCGAAACGCTTGCCTCGCGCGGCTTGACCAACACGACGGGTGTTGCGGGCAGCACGGGATACTCAGTTGCCAGCACGTCTCCCCCACCTACGTAGAACGAAGGGCTCGCGTGCAAAAAGAACGGGACGTCAGCACCAATGCCCCGCGCAATGTCGTCGAGCGCGGGGTCGGAGCGATCAATTCCCCAGAGCTCCGCCAAGGCGACAATGACCGCGGCCGCATCCGTCGAGGGACCGCCCAAGCCGGCGCACAATGGAATGCGCTTCTCAATCGTCACGCAGATGCTTGCCTCGCGACCATAATGCTCGACCATAGCAGCGGCCGCACGATACGCCGTATTCTTTTGCATGGGAAAGTCGGATGCCGGAATAGTCTGGACGGTCAGCACCTGTGCCGGCGTGACCGTCACGGTATCGACAAGGCCGACGGCTGCCATCAGGGAATCGACCTTGTGGTAGCCGCGGGCGTCACGCTCGGTATGAACCCCCAGGTAGAGGTTAATTTTTGCCGGCGCGGTAAGGGTAAGGGACCAATCGGTCACCGTTAGTGCTCCTCGAGCTGGTTGCCGAGCGGAGTAAAGATGTGCTCACCGCTCTCGGGGTCGAACAGCTCGACCTGCCCGGTGAGGACATCGATATACTGGTAGGACTGACGCGACTTGCGGCCGCGGCGCTCGTCGACCTCGACGATAAAGACTGCGGGGTGGACGCTCTTGATGGTGCCCATGCGCTCGACGACGCGGGTACGGCCCATGTTGGCCTTAACCTTAACGCGATCGCCCACCATATCGGTCAGCTTCTCGTGGATGTCGTCGACGTGATTGACTTCCATCTCTTCCATGAACAGGGCCTCCAGAAGGTGCAATTCAAAAAGGGGATAATACCCCTAAGATAGACAAAACTCTAATACTATAGCACCCTGCTACCGCCATACGCAAGTAGCTAAATAAACCCCGTCCCAAATACGTACCAGACGACAACCTCGCATGACCAGTTGTTACGCGGTTTGGTAAAACCGCGTAACCTAAAGGTTGTCCGTGTCCAAGACGATGGTGAATGGGCCGTCGTTGACCAAGTCGACTTTCATATCGGCGCCAAAGATGCCGTGCGCCACGTGTTCGACATCTTGGCGAACGAGCGTCAGGAAGTACTCGTAGAGCTCGTTGGCGACATCGGGGACGCCGGCATCCGTAAACGATGGGCGGCGGCCGTGACGGCAATCGGCGAACAGCGTGAACTGCGACACCACGAGCACCTCGCCGTCGACATCGGCAAGTGCCAGGTTGGTCTTGCCGTTCTCGTCCTCGTTAATGCGCAAGCCCCGGAGCTTGCCCCACAGCTTATCGGCCTCGGCGCGCGTGTCGCCGTGGCCCACGCCCAGCAGCACCAGATAGCCGCGCCCAATTTTACCCACGCACTCGCCGTCGACCGTCACGCCGGCGTTGAGTACGCGCTGCACCACCGCACGCACGGCTTACTCCTCGCCCGTCAGTTTGGCGGACAGATGCTCGAGCGCATGGAATCGATGGCTGATGGCGTTCTTCTCGTCCGCCGTCAGCTCGGCCATGGTCTTGCCCGGCGTGTCGACCGGCAGGAACAGTGGGTCGTAGCCAAAGCCATGATCGCCGCGGCCCTCGTGTGCGATAGCGCCCTCGCAGGCGCCCTCACCATAGGTGACCAAACCGTCCGTGTCGATGAGCGCGACGACGCTCATAAAGCGCGCGGTGCGATCCTCGTCCGCCACGCCTTCCAGGTTAACGAGGAGCTTAGCGTTGTTGGCGGCATCGTCGCCGTGCACGCCCGCATAGCGCGCGCTATACACGCCGGGCTCGCCGTCCAGCGCGTCGACGACCAGGCCCGAATCGTCGGCGATGGCCATAAGGCCCGTCTCCTCGACCGCAGCCTGCGCCTTGATGATGGCGTTCTCCAAAAACGTCGTGCCGTTTTCCTCGGGGTCCTCAAAATCACCCAGCTGGCCGAGCGCCACAAAGCGAACCTCGGGCATGACCTTGCCCAAAATGGCCTCGATCTCGGTGAGCTTATGGGCGTTGCCCGTTGCCACGACAATGGTCGCCGCTGGGTCGAGGGTGTCGATGTCGATCTTCTCAAGTGCCATGAGTGGTCTCCTTGTCTCTATAGCAATGCCGCGCCGAGGGCGACGAGGGCCTCCGCCTCTCCCCTCTCAATCAACGGCAGTCTTATACTTCGACGTTTTCCCAGATAAAACCTGCCAAAATAAACCTGTCCCTTTTTGGCAGGTTAGGCGATGGCTTGGCGCTGAAGCTCGATGAGCTCGGCGATGCCTTTGTCGCCCAAGTCGAGCAGGGCGTTGAGGCGCTTGCGGTCGAAGGGCGCCTGCTCGCCAGTGCCCTGGAGCTCGATCATCTCACCGGTGTCGGTGGCGACGAGGTTCATGTCGACTTCGGCATGGCTGTCCTCGGAATAATCGAGGTCAAGCAGCGTATTGCCGTCGACAACGCCCATGGAGATTGCAGCCACCTGGCCGGTAAGCGGGATGCGCTCGATCTTGCCCGCCTCGACCCACATGGCGAGGGCGTCGTGCAGCGCCACCCAGGCGCCGGTAATGCTCGCTGTACGCGTGCCGCCATCGGCCTGAATCACATCGCAGTCGACGGTGACGGTGTACTCGCCGAGCGCCTTCATGTTGACGACGGTACGCAGGCTGCGGCCAATGAGGCGCTCGATCTCCATGGAGCGGCCCTTGCGGTTGGCGTGCTCGCGCTTGCAGCGCTTGCCGGTCGACGCCGGCAGCATGGCGTATTCCGCGGTCACCCAGCCGGCCTTAGCTCCCTTTCGCCAGCCCGGCACGCCCTCCTCGATAGTGGCGGCGCACAGCACGCGCGTGTCGCCGAACTCGGCCAGACACGAACCGTGGGCGTGTTTCATGACGCCACGGGTGAGCTTAACGGGGCGCAACTCGTTGGCGGCGCGACCGTTGGCACGGTTGACCTGCATGTACTCCATAGAAATATCCTTTCGGCAAAAGATGTGGCGAAGGCTTTGGCGGCTGCCTTACATCTATTTCAGCTCGTCGATATCGATATGTTCGATGCTCTTGAGCGGCTGACCAAAGATAAAGCTGCCCGCCACCGCAAACTCGGCAATGTTATCGGCCGTCGTGGCAAAACGATGCTGCGGCTCGGCGGCGACGCCCGCCAGCTGCTCGCGGCGCGTGAGGATATCGGTCAGCTCGCGCGTGGTCTCCTCGGCGGAACTCACGACGCGCACCCCAGGCCCCAGCGCATGCCGGATAGGTCCCACCAACAGCGGAAAATGCGTACAGCCGAGTACCACGGTATCGATACCGTGGTCGCGCAGCGGCTCAACCGTGGCACCCACCAGCGCACGCACGGCAGGCGTATCGAAGATGTCCTCGTTCTCAAGCCACTGTTCCTGCAGATGTGCACCCGAGGCGAGCTCGTGTTCGACAACCTCGACAAAGCTCGAGGCAGGACAGCCGTATACATCGACGCCGGCATCCAGGTCCTGAATGGCGCGCGCGTAGGCGCCCGAGCGAATAGTGAGGTTGGTGGCGAGCACGCCCACGCGACGCGTACGCGTGCTGTTGATTGCCGCACGGGCACCCGGCGCGATCACACCGATCACGGGAACGTCGAGCACCTGCTGGGCCAGACGCAAGGCCGCAGCGGTCGCCGTGTTGCAGGCGATGACCATAATCTTGACGTCGTGCTTCGAAAGCCAACGACTCGCCTGCAACGCAAACGAGCGCACCTCATCCTCGGTGCGCGTGCCGTAGGGGCAGCGTTTGGTGTCGCCAAAGTAGTAGACGGACTCGTGCGGCAGCGCCGTCGCAATCGCGCGCGCAACCGTCAGACCGCCCAGACCCGAGTCGAATACGCCAATGGGGCGCGTGTCCCCGGCCAGATTCTCGATATCGGACATTACCTCACCAGATTCTCTCTCGAAAAGATATGGCTCAGAACGATAGGACCGCGCTACGAACGAGCCGCGACCAGCAGCTCGGCAGTTGCCACCCAGCCGTCGACAATCTTGCCGCGCGTGACGTAAGCGTTATCGCAAGCGTCCAGGAACTCGGGCGCGCCGGCGCTCGTCAGGCCATTCTCGACCAGGCAGAACGTGCCCACGTGATCGGCCATGTAGAAGTCGGACTCGGAGTCGCCGAGCGCGAGCGTCTCCTCGCGCTCGATACCCAGGTGCTCGCAGAAACGTGCGATGGCAACGCCCTTGTTGAGGCCGGCGGGATTGATGTTAAACGCGCGGCCATCCTCGACGCGTTCGAGCTCGAGCGTCGTCGGCTTGGACAGATGTGTCAGGTGGCCGTTGCAGGCCCAGACCAAGCCGCAGCCGGCCTCGTCAAGAATGGCCTGGACCTCGTCGTCGGGCACATCGCCGCGCATGCCGACGGTGACCTCACGGTATTTGTAGCCGGTCGACATGTCGTTGTGGTACTCGATCTTGTGCGGCCAGTGAGCAAGGATCTTCTCGCACACGCCGGTCTGCTCGATCACCTGGTGCGGAGTAAGGCCGCAGGCGGGGTCGTAAGGCATGTCGCCGGTCAGATACTCCCAATCGTTGGCTTTGAGGTCGTACATGACCAGGCCGCCCATCTCACCAATGTAGGAGTTGAGGCCGAGCACGCGCGCGTCCTCGTGGATCATGGTACGGTTGCGGCCCGAGGTGGGAACCACCTGAATACCAGCGCGGGCAAGTGCCACGACAGCCTCGACGAGCTTGGTCGAGGGATTGCCGTCGTTGTCGCGCAGCACGCACGAGCCGGGCGCGAGCATGGTGGCGTCCAGGTCGGTAAAGACGTACTTAACCTTGGCAAGACGCTCGCGCATCTCGCCCGAAAGCTCAGCGACGGTCGGCAGGGTATTGTGGGACATGGTCACTCCATTACGTAGAAGGGGCTTCTGGTCTTAGGCGGCGCGCCTCGCTTGAGGGGAAACGCGCTTGCAACGGCAGCGCGCTCGGGACGCCGCCCTCATCGCGGTTCATTAGTCAAACTGGGTAACATCGATTAAACGATTGGCAAGCGAAAGATCGCTCTCGATGGGTACGAACTCATCACCCACGTGCATGAGCTCCTCGTCGCCCTTTGCCAACAGCAAGACGATGGTGGGCGCATCGGGGCTGACGTATTCCTCGCGCGCCGCCTTGAATGCCGCATGCACGGCAGCCTCGCGATCGAGGATGATCTTGTTCGGGGTATCGTCGGGAACATGCTCGGCAAGCTCGCGACAGACCTTCATCGGGTCCTCGT
>JAHYYI010000019.1:0-3470 GCA_019425045.1 Collinsella sp. | reverse complement strand
GTATCGTCGGGAACATGCTCGGCAAGCTCGCGACAGACCTTCATCGGGTCCTCGTGAGCCGGATCCTCGTTGGTAAAGATCAGCAGATCAGAATATGGTGCGGCCTCGCGCGGAAGCTGCTCACGGCGCTCCTGCGCCTTGCCTCCAGCAGCACCAAACAGCGCAATGACCGGACTGGCGGGAAACGCGCGCTTGACCGACGAAAAGAGCGAGCGGAACGAAAGTTGGTTGTGAGCGTAGTCAACAACGCAAACCACGCGTCCATCCTTCGACTCCACGGCCTCCATGCGGCCCGGCACGCGCAGCTTGGAGAGGCCCTTCTTGATGGCATCGATTCCGATGCCAATCTCGCGCGCGGCGGCGATAGCGACCAGCGCGTTCTCCACGTTAAAGTCTCCCGCAATACCCAGCAGGACCTTCTCCCCCGCCTCGGGCTCGTCGGCGCTCATGCCATGCAGGTTAAACTCGATGTTAAAGCCGACCATGCGGACATCGCTTGCCCACAGGCTCGCCTCGGGATGCTCGACGCCAACGGTCACCAAGTGCTCGGCCGTCGACGCGGCCTCCAGCACGCGTTCGACTTCATCGGTGCCCAGATTCACTACGGCGGTCTTAGCCTGATCAAAGATCCTGAGCTTGCTCTCAAAATAATCCTCGAAGGTCGGGTGCTCGATCGGTGAGATGTGGTCACGCCCGATGTTGAGGAAACACGCCACGTCAAACGGCAGGTTCTCGACGCGCTGGTACTTAAGCGCCTGGCTTGAGACCTCCATGACCATGGACTGGCGACCAGACGCGCGACAGTTGGCGATATGGCGCCAGACCTCGGGGGCCTCGGGCGTGGTGTTGGTGCTCTCGTAGCACTCGATACCATCGTCGGTGTTCACCGAGCCGATCATGCCGCAGGACTCGCCCGCCGCCTTGATGATGGACTGGAGCATAAAAGCGGCCGTGGTCTTTCCCTTGGTACCGGTGATGCCCACGATCTTAACGTCGTGGTCGGGACGGTCGTAGACCTCGGGCGGCAACAGCGCCATCGCCGTGCGTACGCTATCAACAACCAGCATCGCAGCACCGTTCTCTTTCACCAGCGGCTCCAGAGACTCGACCAGCGACTCTTCACACACAAATGCGACGGCGCCCGAATCGAGCGCCATGCTCAAAAACGCAGGCTTAAAGGCAGCGCCCTTGCAAAAGAACACGTCACCTGCCGAAACCGCGCGCGAATCAAACGAGCAGCCGGTCACGGCACGCCCGTCAACCTGCTCCGATGCGCGCAGCTCGCCGCACACATCGAGAAGCTTGGCAAGCGTATCGACCGTGGTCACGGTCGCGGAATCCGAATGGTGCATCTTTCACCTTTCTCAGCCATTTGGCAGGGACGGTTTTTATAGTAACTGAAACGCACCCACGCAAAAACGGCTCCCGGAGGAGCCGTTACGCGCAGGCGTTCGTAAGCCGAGGCTAGGCAGCCTGAACAGCGGGCTGGTCCTCGTCGATAAAGAAGCGCTTGTACCACACCAGGAACACGAGCGGCGTATAGATCTTGCGCTGGAAATCGCCCTTGCCCGCAAAGTGCAGATCGAGCAGGTGCATGAGCTCGTCGGTATCGAAGAATTCGCTTGCCCACGGCGCGGTGAAGTACTCCTTGACATAGTCGTACCACTTTTGCTCGCGCAGCCAGTAGACAATCGGCACCGGGAAGCCCACCTTGGGACGGGTGGCCCACTCATCGGGCAGCGACTTGTTGGCAGCGTGGCGGAGTACCTGTTTGTTGCCGTTCTCGTTGATGCGGTAGCGGTCGGGAATGTGCTCGGCGAACTCCATGACTTTGCGGTCCAGGAAGGGCACGCGCAGCTCCAGCGAGTGCGCCATGCACATCTTGTCGGCCTTGAGCAGAATGTCGCCCGGAAGCCACATGTTCATGTCCAGGTACTGCTTCTTGACCAGCTCGGGCTGACCCTTCACGCGCGCATAGATGGGGGCGGCAAGCTCGAAGGCGCCATCGCCGGTGTTGTACTCGGGCTTGAGCACGTCGTCGACCTCGCGCTCCGGCCATACCAGAGCCTGTCCCAGGAACGACTTCTCGGGGATCTCGGCACCCTTGACCAGGAAGTTATGGCCCTTGAAGTACGGCATATGCAGCGCCAGGTTACCGAGCGCGCGGCGAATAGGCAACGGCACCATCTTTTTGTACTTGCGCACCGGAACCGTGTCCTCGTAGTAGGCGTAGCCGCCAAAGAGCTCGTCGGCGCCTTCGCCCGAAAGCACGACGGTAACATCCTTGCGCGCCATCTCGGCCAAGAACCACAGCGGCACAGACGACAGGTTGGACTGCGGCTCGTCCATGTGATACTGAATGTCCTCGAGTGCGCCAAAGAACTCGTCGGCGGTGATCATCTTGCGGACATTCTCGACGCCGAGCTTGTCGGATAGCTCCTTGGCGTAGTTAGTCTCGTTGAAATTCTTGTAGTCAAAGCCCACCGAGAAGGTCTTGTCGGGCATTAGACAAGCGGCAATATAGCTGGAGTCGACGCCGCCGGAGAGGAAGGAAGCGACCTTAACATCAGCGATGCGATGGGCCTCGACGCTCTCGTGCACGACCTCGTCCAGCTCGTCGACGTACTCCTCGAACGGCTTCTCGACGGCAGAGTAATCGCAATCCCAGTAGCGCTCGATGTTCATCTTGCCGGTCGGGATGTCTACGGTAAAGTAATGCGCCGGCGGCAGCTTGTAGACACCCTCAAAGAAGGTCTCCTCGGTTGCCGAATACTGCAGCGTCATGTACGGACGCAGGGCCTTTTTGTTGACCGCCTTGTGGAAGTGCGGGTAGTCCAGGAAGCTCTTGATCTCGGAACCAAAGAGCACGCCCGGAGCGCCGTCGCCCGCATCGGCCATGGGATAGTAGTAGAGCGGCTTGATGCCAAAGATGTCGCGGGCGCCAAAAAGCTTGTTCTTCTTTTTGTCCCAGATGACGAAGGCGTACATACCGCGCAAGCGATCGAGTACCGCCTCGCCCCACTCCTCGTAGCCGTGCAGGAGGCTCTCGGTGTCGGCGCCGCAGTGGAACTGGTAGCCCTTGGCCTCGAGCTCGGAGCGAAGCTCCTGGAAGTTGTAGATCTCGCCGTTGAAGACGATAACGACGCTGCCGTCCTCATTGGCCATGGGCTGAGCGCCGGCCTCGGTCAGGTCGAGGATCGACAAGCGGCGGAAGCCGAGGGCAACGCGGCCGTCGATAAACTGACCGCCCATGTCGGGACCGCGATGGACGATGCGGTCCATCATCTTGGTGAGCACCTCGGATTGGTTATCCGTCCCACCGACAAAACCGACAAAACCGCACATATACTATCCCCTCTGCTGTTGCTGGGCATCAAATCGAATCAGTAGCTTTTGAGTATACCCGAGGGCGTAAAGAGGGGCGGAATGTTCAGGCAATCTCAACTGAATCAGCTCCGCTGTGACACGCG
>JAHYYI010000018.1 GCA_019425045.1 Collinsella sp. | reverse complement strand
ACCGCAGGAAGCTTGGATACGCCTAGGCGCGGTCCAAGAAATCGTCCGCACCCCCTTTTGCGCTGCTCGATAAGCGCCGTCTTCGTCGGCGATTCACACTGCTTGACAGCTATCGCGGCAAGAAACTCGCGAAACTCTGGCTCAAGGCATTGGGTGTGCTGCTCCTATGTATGATCGTCATAGTCGCGGTTGCCAATGCGACCGGCGTCGTCGATACCTCCGCTACCTAAAAGAAAAGGGCCCCATTGGGGCCCTTTGCAGTTGCACTTAGATGCGGTTCATCTGAGCGGCGACTTTGTTGTACCAGTCCTGCCATGTGGGCGGGCAGTACTTTTTGGCCGCTGCCGGGGTAAGGGTGGAGCCGTAGTTGGCGCCCAGATAGGCAACGTGAGCGGAGATACCCTCGCTCCAGCTGCCAAAGCTGCGCCAACCGCCGCCACGGGCGCTCCAGCCCCAGGCGTTGTAAGAATTGGCGCAATAAGTACCCTTGGTGCTCTCGATACAGGCGATGGCGGGGGACCAACGGGGGTCGACACCGGTATTCCAGGCGGCGACGGCAAAGTTATAGCCCTGGCCTGCCATGGGGGAGCCGGCAAGATAATTGTCGATGCGGCTCGTCCACTCATTGATGAACGAATCGTAATCGGAGCTACCGGTATTGGAGTTGTTCACCGTGGTGTCGATGGTGGTGTTGGTGTTGGTGGCCTGGCTGCTGGAATTGCTGCCGCTTACGCCGTCGCCCGAGAGCTTCTCGGCGGCAGCGGCCTTATCGGCCTCAAGCTTGGCAAGCTCGGCAGCATTTTCCTGCTCGGCTTTTGCCTGTGCCTCGCTGCGGAGCTGCTGGGCCTGCGCCAGTGCATCCTCGGCGTTCTTCTGCTCTGCCTCAAGCTGTGACTTGGCCTGCTGGAGCTCGGCCTTGTTCTGCTCGAGTTCGGTTTGCATATTATTGAGCTCTTCGATCTCGTCGACGCTCGAGCTCGTGATCTGGTTGGTGTATTTGCAGGTCGTGATGAACTCACCCAGGCTCTGTGCATTGACCAGGAAGCTCACGATGGGATTGGTGCCCTTCTGATACTTGTACAGATCGCGCATGGCGGAGCTTGCCTTGGCCTGCTGCTCGGGAAGCTTAGCCTCGATTTCCTCGATGCTTGCCTCATTGGAGTCAATCTGTTTTTGCAGGTCATCGAGTTTGGTGCGGGCGTCGTTGTAGGCGCTCGTGGCGGCTTCGATCTTCTGCTGGGCTGCGGAAAGCTGGTCCTGCGTTGCCTGCGAGGCGGCATACGCCGCAACGGGGGAGAGCATCGGCGTGGCCGTCAGCGCAACGGCGAGCGCGGCGCTCGTGATGATGCGAGCCGGCTTCGACGCAATGAGCGCTGCGGTGCGATGATTCGAATGCTGCATCCAGTCCCTCTGCAATCAATCGTAGGTTATGGTTCGAACGGTATTCTACTACTGCTTTCGACCTCAACTTGAACCTTAAAGGTTCCAAAGGGTCAAGTTGAACTTGAGGCTTTGGCTTTGACCTGCAGTTATGATGAATTGTTGAGAAACCATAGAGTTCAACTTTAACGTTACGGGGGCCTGTCCGAGAGGGTTTTTGTTTATCAAAAGTCGCCTCACGTGGGGAAAGATGCAATCGTGGGCAAGAAATGAGACTTGACGACGTGGATGCCCGGCATGGGCGGCGGAGGAGCAGGCAAACTGCTTCGCCTTGTTTGCCATAGATACGGTGGAGCTTTGGGCGCCGGCGGCTTGGCACGCTAGAATAAATCAGTTGCGCAAAGACCGCCCGTTGTGCGGGCAGTTCATGATAGGAAGTTTCCATGGCATTGCAATTTACAGAGCGCGAGTTCATTCCCGTGCTGCTCGGTGGCGACATCAACGCCTATTCGGTGGCGCGCGCCTTCTACGAGGAGTACCAGGTCAAGAGTCTGGTCTTTGGCAAGTATCAGACGGGCCCTGCGTATCGCAGCCAGATTATCGACTACACGCCTAACGTGGATATCGACACTATGCCCGTGATGCTTAAGACCGTCAACGGTATCGCTCGGGCACATGCCGACAAGACGATTGTCCTGATGGGCTGCGGCGATAACTATGTTGCCCTGGTGGCTCAGGCCAAGGATGCCAACGAGCTGGCGGATAACATCGTTGCGCCTTACGCGCCCTATAGCATGCTTGAGCAGTGCCAGAAGAAGGAGATCTTCTACGAGCTGTGCGAGAAGCACGGTGTGCCCTATCCGCATACGTTTACCTTTACTGCGCAGATGCTCAACGCGCAAGGAGAGGCGCCTGCCGAGGTGCTCGACCAGATTGACTTCCCCTACCCGATGATCCTGAAGCCTTCCGACGGCATCATGTGGTGGCAGCATGAGTTCGAGGGTCAGAAGAAGGCTTATGAGATTGCCGACCGCGCCGAGCTGGAGCAGGTTATCCGCGATT
This sequence comes from Collinsella sp., assembly GCA_019425045.1. Taxonomy (GTDB): domain Bacteria; phylum Actinomycetota; class Coriobacteriia; order Coriobacteriales; family Coriobacteriaceae; genus Collinsella. The sequence goes on along the minus strand of JAHYYI010000018.1, from coordinate 41,257 downwards.
CCTATGCCAGTGGCTACACCGATGACCTGATTTTGCAGGATCGCGTGCCCGGCAACGACGAGTACATGCGTGTGCTTACCAGCTATTCCGATCGCAACGGCAAGGTTCGCATGATGTGCTTGGGTCACGTGCTGCTCGAGGAGCATCAGCCCCATGGCGTCGGTAATCACGCCTGCATCATCACCGAGCCCAATGATGAGCTTATGAGTGGCGTGCGCAAGCTGCTCGAGGACCTTCACTTTGTGGGTTATTCCAACTTTGACGTCAAGTATGACGAGCGCGATGGCTCGTTTAAGTTCTTTGACTTCAACACCCGTCAGGGCCGCAGCAACTACTACGTAACCAACAGCGGCTTTAACGTTGCCAAGTACGTGGTGGACGAGTATGTGTTCAATCGCCCGTTTGAGCCGGAGTTTGTGACGGCGCAGGACGAGGCGCTGTGGATGGTCGTTCCCATGGGCGTCGTCGACAAGTACGTCAAGGCTCCCGAGCTGCGCGCGAAGGTACATCGTCTTGCCAAGGAGGGCAAGGGCGCCGATCCCTCGTTTATGAAGGGAGACTTTGTCTTTAACCGCTGGTTGCGCATGTGGCACACCAAGCTGCGTCACTATAAGCTGTTCAAGACGTATTACAAGTAGACGAGCGTGGCGCCCGTCCGGTATGTATCGGGCGGGCGCGGGTATGATACGCGCAATTGCGTGGGCGTCACCAAGGAGGCGGCGATGGAAAAGCTGGGAGTTATCGGCGGCATGGGCGCCGAGGCCACGTCGTATTACTACGACCAGGTAGTACGCCATACGGCGGCTACGTGCGACCAGGAGCATATCGACATGGCGGTGCTTTCCAAGTCGACCATGCCCGACCGCACGCTGGCCATCAAGACCGGTGAGCATACCGAGCTGCTGGCGACCATGAAGGAGTGTGCCCAGGCACTCGAGTCGCTGGGCTGCGCGCACATAGCGATTCCCTGCAACACGTCACACTACTTCTACGACCAGATCCAGTCGTTTACGAAGGTGCCGATTATCCACATGCCGCGCGAGTCGGTGCGCTATGCTCTGGCCGGCGCGGTGATGGGGGAGTGCGAGTTCGATCCAAACCTGAGCATGCCGGCCGAGCCGGTGCGCAAGATCGGCATCATGGGCACCGACGGTACCGTGGGCGCAGGCGTCTATGGGCGCGAATGCGAGACCGCGGGCGTTGAGGTCGTCTATCCCAGCGAAAAACGTCAGGCCGACGTGATGTCGCTCATCTACGACGATGTGAAGGCCGGGCGCGAGCCCGATATGGATAAGTTCGACCGCGTGATGTGGGAGTTCGCCCGTAGCGGCTGCGACCGCGTCATCCTGGCCTGCACGGAGCTTTCGGTGTTGCAGAAGTATCGCGAGATGCCCGAGATCACCCTCGATGCGATGGATGTCCTGGTGCGCGAGTCCATCATCCGCAGCGGCGTCCCCTACCGCCTCTAGTTCTCCGCCTGCCAAAAAGGGACAGGTTTATTTTGGTAGGTTTTATCTGGGAAAACAGTAAGGCCTCGGCTCGTTTGGTGCGAGCCGAGGCCTTTTGCATTTGCCGGTTGCTGCCAGCGATTGCTAGAACAGGAAGCCGATGGAGATAAGGGCGATACTGACGATAAGTACGGCGATATCCAGGCCTTTGATGGGGTAACGCTTATACGAACTCGCACGCGTGCGCAGGTAGAAGCCGCGCTGCTCGGCGGCAAGCGCGGTGGCATCGGTCTTGCCCACGCTCGATATAAGCAGCGGCACGCACAGCGGCAGCATGAGCTTGAGTTTCTTGACGGGATTCTTAGTGTCGTATTCGACGCCGCGTGCGGTCTGCGCCTCCATGATGGCGTTCATTTCCTGGCCAAATACCGGCACAAAGCGCAGCGCCGTGGTAAAGGTGAAGGCATAGCGATATGGCACGTGCAGCACCTCGACGCAGGCGTTGGCGAGGTCGTTGAGCTTGGTCACCATAAGCATGAGGATGAGTGGCAGCGCCACGCCCAACAGGCGTAGGCAGGCCTTCGATCCGGTAATGAGGCCCGTGTCGGTGATAAAGCCCCACACCACGTTGCCGTCGCGCATAAAGGCCAGCTGAAGCACCAGCATGATAAGCGCGAGCGGAATCAGCAGCTTGAGTAGTGAGAGCAGACGGTCGACGACGCCGGCGTAGGCGCCCAGTGCAAGGGTGAGCGCCAAAAAGCCCAACAGCGCCACGTAGGTATCGGACAGGAAGATGCCGATGATGATGGCGGCGGCAAGGCCCAGTTTGACGACCGGGTTCAAGCGGTGCAGCAGTGTATCGCCCGGCATATAGTCGATGACGTTAACCACGGTGGACCATCTCCTCGGTAATGCGAACGATATCGGTGACCTCGCTCACCTTTGCAAAGGCGGGAGAGACGGAGGATGCCAGACGACGAGAAAGCTCTATGACCTGAGGTGGCTCAACGTAGGCTTGCTGCATGAGCTCGATGTTCGAGAACAGCTCGTGCGTGCGGCCGCGCTCGAGGATGCGGCCGTCGGCCATCACCACGATGCGCTCGGCAAAGTCGGATACGACTTCCATGTCGTGGCAGACCATGATGACGGCGCAGCCGCGCTCGGCCATGGTGCGCACGGTTTCCATGACGGTCATGCACTCACGGTAGTCAAGGCCGCTCGTGGGCTCGTCGAGCACCACGATTTTGGGCTCTACGACCACGACGGAGGCGAGTGCCACCATCTGGCGCTGACCGCGCGAGAGCGAGAAGGGCGCCTCGTCGGCCGGCAAGCCAAAGCGGTCGATGACGAGCTGAGCGCGACGCAGCGCCTCGGCACGGTCGATGCCGGCAAGCTCCAGGCCAAAGGCGACCTCGTCGAGCACGGTGTCCTTGCAGATCTGGCGGTCGGGGTTTTGGAAGAGGGTTGCGACTTCGCGGGCGATGCGGCTCGTGGGAACGGCTGCGGTATCCAGTCCCGTGACGCGCACGCTGCCCGAGGCGGGCTTAAGCAGGCCCGTGAGCAGCTTGGTGAGCGTGGTCTTGCCGGCGCCGTTTTGACCGACGATGCCCACGAGCTCGCCGGGATAGAGGGTCAGGTTGAGGTCGTGGACGGCGGCGCCGCCATTGGGATAGGCAAACTCAACGTGATCGAAGGTGAGCACGGGCTCGGCGTCCTTGGCGTGCGGGCGCAACGACGGTGCGTGCGGTGAGCCGGCGGGTGCCTGAATGTCGCTGCTTGCGTGTGCGGGGTCGACGATGCCCGTAATCAGGCGCTCAGCCTCATCAACATCCAAACAGGGAGTGCCGCCGGCCAGGCCATCGGCCTCGAGGCTGTTGAAAATGCGCGTGACGCGCGGGCAATCGACGCCGATGGCGCGGAGCTCATCGGCGTGCGCGAAGACCTCGTGCGGCTCGCCCTGTAGCGCGATTTCGCCATGATTGAGCACGAGCACGCGGTTGCAATACTCCGAAAGCAGGGCGACTTTTTGCTCAACGACGACGATGGTGATGCCGAGTGCACGGTTGGCTTCACGCAGGGTCTCGAAGACCAGCGTGGAGCTGGCGGGGTCGAGCGCCGCGGTGGGTTCGTCGAGCACGAGCACGCGCGGACGCATGGCGAGGATGGCGGCGATGGCAACCTTTTGCTTTTGGCCGCCCGAAAGCGTGGCGATCTCGCGGTCGCGCAGGTCGCTGATGCCGACGGTCTCGAGCGTCTCGCTCACACGTTGCTCGATCTGGTCGTGGGGAACGCCAAAGTTCTCCAGGCCAAAAAGCATCTCGTCCTCGACGACCGAGGCGACCATTTGCGTGTCGATGTCCTGCAACACGCTGCCGACGATCTGCGACACATCGGTGAGCGAAACTTCACAGGTGTCGTTGCCGTCGACAGTGACGGAGCCAAAGAACGTGCCGGTGTAATGGTGGGGTACGGCTCCCGACAGGCAGGCGGCAAGTGTGGACTTGCCGGCGCCCGAAGGACCGATAATACCGATAAAATCTCCCCTGTTCACGCCGAGCGAGATATGCTTAAGCGCCTGCTCGGTCTGCGTGCCATAGGAGAACGAGACATCGTCGACGTTGATGATCGTTTCCATGGATACCTTTCATAGTCATCGGGGACGTTCTTACATGACTAGTCGTTTAAGAACGTCCCCAAGAGCTAGTTGTCTGGGACAGTCTTTGATGGTGGAGCACGGAGACGGCTTTACGAGGGGCCCCAGGTTGGCGCGAAAGAGGAGCGAAGCGTACTTGGGTACGCGAGCGACGAATGAACGCCAAGATGGGGTGGCTCGTAAAGCCGAGCGGGTTAGTTGAGCCTAAGGGCCTTCTGGATGGGCAGGTAGAGGGCACCGACCAGAATGGCATTAAAGACGGCGGTCATGGCGACGACGGGCAGCATGGCTGCGGCGAGCTCGCTCACCACGCCGAGCATGGCCATCTTGATGACCATGAAGATGACGCCCGAGACAAAGGTGGTCACGAACGTTGCGATGATGGCGACGGCAGGCTTAACCTGGCCTCCCTTGGCGGTGGCGTTGACGATGAGGGCCATGAGCATGGCGGCGATGCCCTCGGCGGCAAAATCGACAAACGGCGAAGTGGTGGTGATCTGGATCACGGCGGCCGAGATCAGGCCGATGACGAGCGCCTGACCAATGTTGGGGCGAACGACCAAGATGGTGAGGCAGAAAGCCGAGATGATGAACTCGGGGCTGATCATGCCGCCCGAGATGCCGGAGATGGCCTTGCCGACGGTGAAGTTGAGGATGAAGCCGGCGGCAAGCAGGATGGCGAGCAAGACGAGGGCGCGGACGTCGAGTTTGCCGCGGTCGGCGGTCTGGACGGTGCGGGGCTGGGCGGTGGTGGTGTTCTGAGACATGGTGAAAATCCTTTCGGAGGGGAAGTGCAAGAGAAGAAAGCGGAGGCGCGTGATGCGAATGCGATCGGGCTCGAGATGGAAAAAGGCCCCCGGTCGAAACCGGAGGCCTTCCAATCACCTAGAGCGCAAAAACAGGCGTGAGGGACTCACTGTCGACCGATCGTATTCGCATCACGCCACCACCAGTTGTTGAGAGACTTCATCGTGTTCTTCATGTCGGTGGCTCCTTTCGTGATGCCGTGGCGCGGTCGCACCTTGTTGCTGTTGCGCTGCACTATAACACAGCAAAGTGTTTGCAGGAAATCTTTTTTCGAAAAGATTTCAGCGGTGTTTCCCACCGGTCGAAGGGGCGGGCTGAGCGGGCGGGGCGACCTGCGCCATCCCGCCCGCGCCTTAGGGCTTCAGGGCCTTAGGCCTTCTTGCGTCGATAGATCACGAAGCCGCAGACACCGATGATGACGACGGCGCCAACAGCCATGGCGGCCATGTTGTTGCCCTCGGACTTCTCCTCGGGGGCCTCTTCCTTCTCGACCTCGGGCTCGGCTACGTCCTCATCGGAGAGCGCCTCGTCGGCGTAGGTGATGGACTCGACCAGGCAGTCGTTGTCGGCATCGTAGTCAATCGGGACGAACTTCTCGGAGAAGTCGCCCTTCTTGAGGTAATCGCGCATCTCCTCGAGCATGGCCTTGCACTTGACGTAGGTGTTCTTGGTCGCGGCCTTGCCAGCCTTGTTGGCCAGGGCGGTGCGGGCCTCGGTGCCCTCGGCAGCCTGCATGGCCTCGTCGACGGTCAGGTTCTGCTCGATGAGCTCCTTCTGCAGAGCGTCGAGATAGGCGCGGACGCCGGTGGCGCAGTTGTCGCGGTTCTCCTCGGCGAGCGTGTTGATGTCCATGAGGACGTAATTGATGGAGTTCTTGGGCTCCTCGTTGTTCACGACGTCTTCCTCTTCACAGTGATCGAAGGAGACATCCTGATCGCTGAAGTAGGGGCTGACCTCGGTGAGCAGTGCGGAGTAGAAGGGAATAGCGACGGAGAACTCGGCGTTGGAGAGCATCTCCCACTGGATGGTCGCGATCTCGGGGTCCATGCCCTGACGGATCTGGAAGGTGTGGATCTCGGTGTTGCGGTTGGAGCCGATGGCATAGGCACCGTCGGTGTTGGCGTTGAGGCCGGCGACATTCTCGCCACGAGTGGCAAAGCTGCGGATCATCTCAAAGGTGTTCCAGTCGGACTTGCCGGGCTGGAAGAACAGCGGCTGCATCTCGTGGACCAGGGCGCCGGTCGTGGCGCGAGCCTCTTCGCCCTCGTCCTTGACGATCTCGTAGTCGGTGCCTTCGGCAAGCGGAGCCATGAAGTAATCGCGTCCCTGGACATAGCGCGACCACTGGTGCATACCGGCCTCGCTAATCTCCTCGCCGTAGGTCTTGGCGACGTCGAACTTGCCGTCGGTGTACTCGGCAAAGCCTTTCTCCTTAGGCATGGACTCGATGCCCTCGGAGTGGAGGCAGTTCTCGGTGTCGTCGAGGTCGACGTCATAGGTGAGGTTGCCGATGTTGGGGTTGAGCGAGGCGATGTCGTCGGCGAGCTTCATGGCAATCCACTGATGGCCGGAAAGCGCGGCGAACAGCCAGGTCTCGGTGCTGTCGGCGATGATGATCTGGTCGTTGGAGCAGACGCCCTGCTCGTCGATCAGGCTGCCGAGGAGCTCGACACCCTCGCGGGCCGTGGCGCTCTCGCCCAGAATGACGCTGGCGTAGTTGTACTCGCCGATGCCGGTCTCCTCGGTGACGGGATCGGCCTCTTCGGCCTTCTCGTTATAGGAGGTGCTCAGCGTGGCAGAGCAGGAAACGCCCTTTTCGTTAATGCCGGCCTCGGAATATGCGTCGTAGCGATCTTCCCACTGCGAGGGGTTGTCGCGAACGAAGGTGTAGCGGTAGGTTGCGCCCTTGGACCTGTACTCAAAACCGGACTCGACCGAGGTGTACTCGTTGCCGTCCTTGTGTGCGGGCTCAATGCCAAAGTGCTTGACATAGCGTGGACCGAAGTCCTCGGAACGGCCGTAGTACGTGTTGCCGTCTGCCGTGAGCTTGCTGCCCATGTAGATCTGGGTGCAGGCCAGCGCCGAAGTCGGCATGGCCATGATGGCCGCTGCTCCAAACGCAAGGCCGCAGCCGAGCTTTTTGAGCGTGTTGACAGGATGAGTAAACCTCATAATCCCTCCCAACCGTTGAAACCCTGCGGAACCGTGCAGGATTTCAGCTAATAAATACATCTATTAGCCTATCGGAAGTCTAAGAAGTATTCATTAAATTTGATGAAATACTCGATGAGCGTCCTAAAATATGCGATGAGCGGATAAGAATACTCATTATGTAGCTTTACTTAAATAAAGACACCCTGCAATTACTGTATCTGAATAAAGCGCCTTGCACGGGGCGCAAAGAAAAATCCCCCGCTGTTTGGCAAATGCATAAACAACGGGGGAGACGATAATTGGATGAATATCATACCAATGTGGAATTACTTCTTCCGGCGGTGGATCACGTTAATCGCATAGCCGATGAGCATGGCCAGAACGATGACGATAAAGCCGAGCAGGGGATTGTCGTTCATTGGGTCCTCCTATTTTCCGAGTGGGGAGAATTCGTCGACGATGAGGTCGAGGCATTGCGGAAGCGCGCGGGCTCCAAAGACGCCCGAGTTGCTGGAGATGATTTCGCCATCGAACTGCATGCCCAGCGACGGGGTGCAGGTGATCTTGGCTTCTTTGGTCTGGATGATCTTGAACTGCGGACGGCCGAGCACCTTGCCGGCGGGGTCGAGTGCGGCGGTGATCACGGTCGGGAGCAGCTGCACGGTTTTTACGGGCTCGATGACCGCGATGTCGACCATGCCGTCGTTCATGCGGCAATCGGGGAACAGGTTGATGTCGTTTTGGATGACCGAGGTGTTGCCGGCCATGCAGCAGATGCCATCGAGCTCCTCGACAATGCCGTCATGCTCAATCGTAAAGTGCGCCACCGTGGGGTTGGGTGTGGCGAGCGCCGACAGGAAATAGGCGATCTCGCCGATATCGTTTTTGGTGGGGGCGGCCTTCATCATGATCTCGGCGTCGTAGCCCGAGCCGGCGATGATAATAAAGCCGTGGCGCTTTTCGTTGCCGTTCTCGTCGAGCCAAAAGAGCTCACCCATATCCGCCTTGACGGTGCGGCCGACGCGGCAGGCCTTGGCGAGTGCCGCGGCCTCAGGGGCATTGCCGATGTTGTTGAAGAACAGGCAGGCCGTGCCGGAGGGGAAGACGAGCGTGGGGACGCCGCATCCGCGCATTTGGTCGAGCACGTTGGAGACGGTGCCGTCGCCGCCCGAAATCACCACGCGATCAAACTCGCGCACGTCTGCCACGGCGTCCTCGGGTTCCATGCCATCGCCGATAAAACGCATCACGACCTCGTCGCCACCCTGTGCAAGGGCGTGCGTGAATGCGAAGATTTCATCTGAGCTGGGGCCCGATGCCGGGTTGTGGATGATAAGGCAGCGCATACTTACGTTCCCGTTCTGTGACTAACCGAGTATAGTTGTAGGGCAATGCCGATATCCTACCCGTGTTTTTCGGGCCTAACCTTATTCGATGGGTTGATATGTACATTTCCACACATCAGGCTCTACTCGACTTTTGCCAGCGCGCCCGCGAGTTCGAGGCGATTGCCGTCGATACCGAGTTTTTGCGCGAGCGCACGTTCCACCCGCGCCTGTGCTTGGTCCAGATTGCCACCCCCGCCGAGAGCGTCGCGGTCGATCCTCTGGTGATCGACGACCTGTCGCCGCTCGCCGAGCTTATGGGCGATGAGAGCGTGACCAAGGTCTTCCACGCCTGCTCACAGGATATGGAGGTTATGCTCCATACCGTGGGCGTGCTGCCGCGTCCCATTTTTGACACGCAGGTGGCCGCCGCCTTTTTGGGCGAGCGCCAGCAGATTTCCTACGGCGCGCTCGTGCAGACGTTTTGCGGCGTCTCATTGCCCAAGACCGAGTCACTGACCGATTGGTCGCGCCGTCCGCTGACCGATAAGCAGATTGAGTACGCAATCGATGACGTCAAGTATCTGATCGTTGCCTATACCGAGATGATGAGCCGCCTACGCGAGCTGGGTCGTGTGGATTGGGTGCTCGATGAGCTGCGCCCGCTGGCCGACGAGTCGCACTACCGCGCCGACCGCCATGAGGCATTCCGCAAGGTCAAGCGCATTAACTCGTGCAGCCGCCATCAGCTGGGCATTGCGCGCGAGCTCGCCGCCTGGCGCGAGGACCGCGCCGAGCGCCGCAACATCCCACGCAAGTGGGTCATGTCCGACGATACGCTTCTGGCGCTCGTTAAGCGCAATCCCGTGCGCGTTGAGGAGTTCCGCAGCATCCGCGGCACCGACCAGCTGGGGGAGCGCGATGTGGACGGCGCGCTCATGGCCATCAAGCGCGGCGCGAGCTGCCCGCACGATCGCCTGCCGCTCATGGTGCGCGGACATCGCCAGATCTCGCCGGAGCTGGAGAGCGTGACGGATCTTATGTATGCGCTTATTCGCTTGGTTGCCGAGCGCTCGGGCGTTGCGACCTCGGTTATCGCCTCGCGCGATGACCTGGCCGATTACATCGAGCATCCTGAGCAAAGCCCCCTGCGCGAAGGCTGGCGTTTTGAGCTCGTGGGTTCGCGCCTGGACGATCTGCTTTCCGGCAACATGGGTCTTACGGTCAAAGACGGCAAAATCGAGCTTTTGTAGTTATATAGTTACGCGGTTTTACCAAGCGATGCAAACGTTCTAGGGTTGCAATGCCAAAACATCGATGGTGTCTCGTTGGCTGGGCGAGTGGGTAGAATGCCTCCAACGTGTAACTCGATTCGGAGGAATTCGCATGCCCTATTACTATGGTTACGGCTTTGGCATCGACCCGCTGTACCTGCTGGTTGTTCTTGTTTGTACAGTGCTTGGCCTTGCTGCGCAGAGCTATATCAACTCGACGTACAAGACCTGGTCCAAGGTTCGCTCGGACGGCGACACGGGTGCCACGGTCGCTCGCCGCATGCTCGACGCCAACGGTTGCAACGCCGTGGGTATCAAGGGCGTCGCCGGTGAGCTCACTGATCATTACAACCCGCAGGACAACAACCTGTATCTGTCGGATGCCAACCGTTCTGGCGGGTCGGTCGCAAGCGTTGCCGTCGCCTGCCACGAGGCGGGCCATGCCGCCCAGCGTCAAAGCGGTTATGCCATGATGAAGGTACGCACCGCCCTCGTGCCGGTCGTCAACTTTACCCAGAACACTTGGACCATCGTGCTGCTCATGGGCCTGTTTATGAACATAGCAGGGCTCACGACCCTCGCGCTGATCTTCTTCTCGTTTAGCGTGCTATTCCAGCTGGTTACGCTGCCGGTTGAGATCGATGCCAGCCGACGCGCCGTGGCGTATATCGAGCAGTCGGGCATGAGTTCCAAGCAGGTCAACGGTGCCAAGAAGGTGTTGACGGCAGCCGCGCTCACCTACGTGGCCGCGGCGCTCACCTCGATTATTCAGCTGCTCTACCTTATGGCTCGCTACAACAGAAACTCCAACCGATAACAAATGGGACCGACGGGCGCCGTGGGGATTTGTGTCCCCGCGGCGCTGTACTATGTGTTGGACTTGAATTAGCGCAGGGCCGGAGCCCATGTGCACGATGACGAAAGGGGACTGCGTGGCAGGCTGGAATCTAACCGGCAATGCCGTTTCCGCCGAGTTCGACGGATCGGACGAGCAGGAGCGCAAAGAGCTCAGCGTGAGCCAAGCGGTGGAGATCGCCGCCGGCGCGCTCGATGCCATTCCGCAGCTGAGCGTTTTGGGTGAGGTCACTGGTTTCCGCGGTCCCAATGCCCGAAGCGGCCACTGCTACTTCCAAATCAAGGACGACTCGGCGGCCGTCGACTGCATCATCTGGAAGGGCGCCTATCTCAAGCGCACCTTCGATTTGCGCGATGGCATGCAGGTGAGCTTTAGGGGCAGTTTCAATCTCTACAAGCCTACGGGTCGCATGAGCTTCGTCGCCCGCTCGTTCTCGCTGGCGGGGGAGGGCTTGCTGCGTCAGCAGGTGGCTCAGTTGGCCGAAAAGCTGCGTCGCGAGGGCCTGATGGACGAGGCTCGCAAACGTCGCATTCCGGTGTTTTGCTCGCGTGTGGCGGTCGTCACCTCGCTTTCGGGCGCCGTAATCGACGACGTCAAGCGTACGCTGCGCCGTCGCAACCCGCTCGTCGAGCTCGTCTGCGTGGGGGCCAAGGTTCAAGGCGAGGGTGCGCCCGCCGAGCTCATCGAGGGCTTGCGCCGCGCCGCCGCCATTACGCCGGCGCCCGATTGCATTTTGCTGGTGCGCGGCGGCGGTTCCTTCGAAGACCTTATGACCTTTAACGACGAAGGGCTTGCCCGTGCGGTGGCGGCCTGTCCCGTGCCCGTGGTGACGGGCATTGGGCATGAGCCCGATACCTCGATTTGCGACATGGTGAGCGACCGCCGCGCCTCCACGCCAACGGCGGCGGCAGAATCGGTGGCGCCGGCTATGACGGAGTTGGCCGACGTGCTCGAGGCGCGTCATCAGCGTCTGGGCGCCGCGATGGCTTCGATGATTGGGTCGGATCAGGTCGACCTGGAGATGCTCGATCAGCGCGGTCGCCGCGCCTGGGACACCTATACGGCTCGACTGGGCGACGCGCTCGATGCAGCCGCGCGCCGCCCGTGCCTCAACGACCCAACGTTTATGGTCGAGCGCCGCGAGTCCGAGCTTGCCCTGACGGCCGATCGTCTGTCCGGCGCCATAACGCGTTCGGTTGGGGCCTTCCGCTCCAACTTCGAGCGTCTGCCCGAGCGCTTGATCGCAAGCACCTCGGGGCTCGATGGCAAGCGCCATGCGATCACGCTCGCGAGTTCCCGTCTGGAGCATCAGGGACGTACGATGCTCAGCAAACCCGCATCCGACCTGGGCCGTGCGGCAGCCTCGCTCGATGCCTTGTCGCCGCTCAAGGTGCTTGCCCGCGGTTACTCCATAGCGTACAGCGATGATGATGTGGCTACGAGCGTCAAGACCTTTAAGCCGGGCGACGCCATCCGCGTGCGCATGGCGGACGGCAACGTGTCGGCAACCGTCAATGCGGTCGAGTAGGCCGCGTTTCACAGTGATAGACCCTTAGGAAAGGAAACAGATATGGCAGAGAAGACCCCGGTCGAGCAGCTTACGTACAAGCAGGCCTCGCAGGAGCTGGAGCTCATCATCCGCAGCTTGGAGTCGGGCGATATGGAGCTCGAGGAGTCGCTCGAGAGCTACACCCGCGGCGTCGAGCTCCTCAAGAGTCTGCGCACCCGCCTGTCCGATGCCGAGCAGAAGGTCTCGGTGCTCCTTAAGGACGTCGACGGCAACGACGTGCTCGCCGACGGCGAAGCCGCCAACACCGACGACAGTCTCTCGTTCTAACCATTCCGACCAAATATAATTACCTTGGTCTGCGAGAAAGGAACCAATCATGTGCGATTGCATCTTCTGCAAAATTGCCAACCACGAGATCCCCTCGACCGTTGTCTATGAGGACGACCAGGTCATCGCGTTCGATGACCTTAACCCCCAGGCGCCGGTCCACACGCTCGTGATCCCCAAGAAGCACTACAGCGACATCGCCGATGACGTGCCCGCCGAGACCATGGGCGCCATGGCTCACGCCATCCAGGAGGTCGCCAAGGCCAAGGGTCTGGAGGACGGTTTCCGCGTCATCTCCAACAAGGGCGTTAACGCAGGCCAGACCGTCATGCACTTCCACATGCACGTCCTCGGCGGCAAGAACCTGGGCGAGAACCTCATCTGAGGGCGCTTCTTCCTTGCATTGAAACGGAAGCTCAGGCATCGATAACTTATATATCAACGCAATAAACCCGAGCGCGAGGGCGTTTGGGTTTATTATTGAAGCGTATGTAATCTGGCGGCGCCACACCGCCTGTTAGTAGGGAGACATATGAACGTTCTGGTCGTCAACGCAGGATCTTCGACCCTTAAGTATCAGGTCATCGATACCAAGTCCCACAAGGTGTCTGCAAAGGGCTCCTGCGAGCGCGTCTGCTTTACCGGCGGTACCTTCACCCACGCTGCCAACGGTTCCAAGAAGGTGACCGAGAACATCGAGTTCCCCGACCACAAGGTCGCCATCGAGGTCGTCTTGAAGGACCTCGAGGCCAACGGCGTCAAGATCGAGGGCATCGGCCACCGTATCGTTCAGGGCGGTTGGTACTTCGGCGATTCCTCCCTCGTCGACGAGGACGTCCTCGCCAAGATTCGCGAGGTTGCCCCGCTCGCCCCGCTGCACAACAACCCCGAGGCCAACGTTATCGAGTACTGCCTGGAGCAGTATCCCGACCTGCCCAACGTCACGGTCTACGACACTGCTTTCCACTTCAACATGCCCGAGGTCGCCAAGACTTACGCCCTGCCCAAGGACGTCTGCGACAAGCTGCACATTCGTAAGTACGGCGCCCACGGCACCAGCTACCGCTACATCTCCAAGAAGGTTGCCGAAATGACCAACGGCGAGGCTCGCAAGGTCGTCGTGTGCCACATCGGTTCCGGCGCTTCCCTGTGCGCCATCGAGGACGGCAAGTGCATGGACACCACCATGGGCTTGACGCCGCTCGACGGTGTCATGATGGGCACCCGCTGCGGCTCCATCGACCCTGCTACCGTGTGCTACCTGCAGCGCGAAGGCGGCTACACCTTCGACGAGGTCGACGAGATGATGAACAAGAAGTCCGGCCTTTTGGCTGTGACCGGCGGCAAGACCAACGACTGCCGCAACGTCGAGGAGCTCGCCGCTGCCGGCGACCCCGAGGCCCAGCTCGCCTTCGATATGTTCGTCTACAAGATTGCCGCCAAGGCCGCCGAGATGGCCACTTCCATGTGCGGCATGGACACCCTGGTCTTTACCGCCGGCATCGGTGAGCACGCTCCGGCTGTCCGCGCTGGCGTGGCCGATCGTCTGGCCTTTATGGGCGTCAAGATGGACCATGCCCGCAATGCTCTGCGCGGCGACGGCGCTTGGTGCCTGTCTGCCAAGGATTCCAAGGTCAAGATTTTCGTCATCCCCACGGACGAGGAGTTCATGATCGCTTCCGACGTCGAGCGCATCGTCAACGGTAAGTAATTGATGCAAGGGGAGGGGACTGGATGGCCTTGTGCCGTTCAGCCCCCTTTTACGCTCTTTGGGCGAAGAGTTTAATAGTTATTTATTGGATTCTGATAACTTCTTATTAAGAGTACGGCCGCCTTATAGGTTTGCCGACCGTACTGTAATCACGAAGGAGTCTCATGAACGTACTTGTTGTCAACGCCGGCAGCTCGAGCCTTAAATATCAGCTTTTGGATACCGATAGCCGCGAGGTTTTCGCCAAGGGCAACTGCGAGCGTATCGGCTCGGAGATGGGCATCTTTGGCCACTCCGAGAACGGTGGTGCCAAGCAGACCGAGGAGATTCCTTTTCCCGATCATCGCTGCGCCATTGCGCGCGTGCTCGAGGAGCTCGAGAAGACCGACTTTACGATCGATGGCATCGGCCACCGTATCGTTCAGGGTGGCTGGCACTTCGATGATTCCGCGGTCGTCGACGACGAGGTCATGGCTAAGATTCTCGAGGTGGCTCCGCTCGCCCCGCTGCACAATTACGGCGAGGCCGCGGCAATCGAATATTGCCGCGAGAAGTATCCGGAGCTGCCCAACGTGGCCGTCTTCGACACCTCGTTCCACATGACCATGCCCGAGGTCGCCTACACCTACGCCCTGCCCAAGGACGTGTGCGACAAGTACCACGTGCGCAAGTACGGTGCCCACGGCACGAGCCACCGCTATGAGTGGATGATGGCCAAGGAGATCCTGGGCTCGCGCTGCCACCGTCTGCTTTCGTGCCATCTGGGCAACGGTGCTTCGCTCGCCGCCATCGAGGACGGCGTGTGCCGCGACACCACGATGGGCCTCACGCCGCTCGACGGCCTGATGATGGGCACCCGTTGTGGTTCCATTGACCCGGCCACCGTGTGCTACCTGCAGCGCGAGGGCGGCTACAGCTACCAGGAAGTCGATGACATGATGAACAAGCAGTCCGGTCTGCTTGCCATCTCGGGTATCTCCAACGATGCCCGCGACATCCGTACGCGCGCTTCCGAGGGTGACGAGCGCTGCCTGCTCGCCTTCGATATGTTCGCCTATAAGGCCATGCAGCAGGCCGGTTCCATGATTGCCTCCATGGCGGGCGTGGACACCATTACCTTTACCGCCGGCATCGGCGAGAATGACTGGTCGATCCGCAAGGCCTTCTGCGACTGCTTTGAGTGGCTGGGCGTGCGCATCGACAACAACAAGAACCGCGAGGCCGTGGGTAACGGCCCGCAGGTCATCAGCGCCGCCGGCTCTTCCGTCACGGTCATGGTCATCCCCACCGACGAGGAATACATGATCGCCCACGACGTCGAGCGCCTGACCAAGAACAACTAACGCATTCGTCTGTAATTGAAAGAAAGGCCTCCAGAGCAACAGCTCCGGAGGCCTTTTTACTAGCAGGCGGAAATTCCAGTCCCAAAGTGATCATCGCCGGCAACGCCTGCGCTCCCAACAACGGCACTCAATCATTCAGATTCCCCGCCCCAGCTCGTAGCCAAGCCGCCGTCCACCCTCCAGATTCCCTGATTGCTACGTGGCGGCAGGGACCCTACAGGGTAAAGCTCTGAAAACTTTCCGCAGGACGGAGGAAGCCCCCGCCGCACGTAGTGCGCAGCGGGGGCTTCATGCATGTCCGAGGACGTTTTCAGAGGTTTACCCTGTAGGGTCCCGAGGGGATACGTCCGCTACTCAGCCATCTGAGCCTGGACGGCGGTGATGGCGACGACACCCACGATGTCGTCGGCAGAGCAGCCGCGCGACAGGTCGTTGACCGGCTTGGCGATGCCCTGCAGGATGGGGCCGTAGGCGTCAGCGCCGGCGAAGCGCTGGACCAGCTTGTAGCCGATGTTGCCGGCCTCAAGATCGGGGAACACGAGCACGTTGGCCTTACCGGCGACGGAGGAGCCGGGAGCCTTGAGCTGGGCGACGGTGGGGACGATAGCGGCATCGAGCTGCAGGTCGCCGTCGATGGCGAGCTCGGGAGCCTTCTCCTTGCAGAACTTCACGGCCTCCTGGACCTTCTTGGCGACCTCGCCACCGGCGGAGCCCATGGTGGAGTAGGAGAGCATGGCCACGTGCGGCTCAACATTGCCCATGAAGGTGGACCAGGAGTGGGCCGAGGCGATGGCGATCTCGGAGAGCTCGTCGGAGGACGGGTTGATGTTGAGGCCGCAGTCTGCGAAGATCAGCGTGCCGTCGGTGCCGAACTGCGGGGTGTCGGTGCACATCACGAAGAAGGCCGAGACCAGCTTGGTGCCCGGGGCGGTCTTGAGGATCTGAAGCGCGGGGCGCAGGGTGTCGGCGGTGGAGTGGCAGGCGCCGGAGACCAGGCCGTCGGCGTCGCCCATCTTGACCATCATGGTGCCAAAGTAGGTGGCGTCCATCACCTGGGCGCGAGCCTGCTCGATGGTAACGCCCTTCTTGGCGCGGAGCTCGGCAAACTTCTGTGCGTACTCCTCGTGCTTCTCGGCGTTGCGCGGATCGATGACGGTGGCGCCGGGGACGTTGATCTCGTTGGGATCGCCCAGGATGACGATGTTGGCCAGGCCCTCCTCGATGATTTTGTTAGCCGCGACGATGGTGCGCGGATCCTCGCCCTCGGGCAGGACGATGGTCTTAAGGTCGGCCTTGGCGGCAGACTTCATACGGTTTAGGAAATCGCTCATGATACTCCTTACAAGCGTTTCGCTAAGCTCCAGGCCCTCGGCTGTACACGAATAAACCCGCTGCTAGCGGGTTTACCTTTCAATAATGTACGCCGCGGTGCTTGAGCTTTCCTTGTGTGGCAAGCTCATTATAGGACGCATTAGCGCTATAATCGCTCTGATAAATATGTCTCGACGTATGTTCGAGAAAAAGCCCAGTTAAAAAGCGTGTGGCTTTTGACAAGGAGTATCGATGCAGATTACCTCAGGCCTGCCTGAAGGCTTTAATGCCGGTGCGTACGACATGATCGTTGTCGGCGCCGGTTATGCCGGTGCCGTTTGCGCCCGCCGTCTTGCCGAAACCATCGGCTATCGTGTTGCCGTTTTGGAGCGTCGCGGCCACATCGCGGGTAATGCCTACGACTGCACTGACGAGGCCGGAATCCTGGTCCACGAGTACGGTCCGCACATCTATCACACTTTTAACGAGCGCGTCCATAACTTCCTGTCGCGCTTTACCAAGTGGACGGACTACCAGCACAAGGTGCTCGCCAACATCAACGGTACCCTTATGCCCGTGCCCTTTAACCATGCGAGCCTTAAGCTTGCCTTTGGCGATGAGCGCGGCGAGGAACTGTACCAAAAGCTCGTGGAGACCTTTGGCAAGGACGTCAAGGTGCCCATTATGGAGCTGCGCAAGAAGAACGACCCGGATCTTGCCGAGGTCGCCGATTATGTCTATGAGAACGTCTTTTTGCATTACACCATGAAGCAGTGGGGCCAGACGCCCGACCAGATCGACCCCTCGATCACCGGCCGCGTTCCCGTCTTTGTGGGCGATGACGATCGCTACTTCCCGCAGGCTCCTTTCCAGGGCATGCCGCAGGACGGCTATACCGCGCTGTTCGAGCACATGCTCGATCACGATCTGATCGACGTATTCTGTGACGTAGACGCCCGTGACCTCTTTGAAATCGACGAGACCACCGTCAAGATCGACGGCAAGGTCTATGGTGGCGAGATTGTCTACACCGGTCCGCTCGACGAGCTATTCAACCTCGACCTAGGCGCGCTGCCGTACCGCACGCTCGATATGAAGTTCGAGACGCTCGATATGGACCAGTTCCAGCCCGTGGGCACCGTCAACTACACCACGAGCGAGGACTATACGCGCATCACCGAGTTTAAGAACATGACCGGTCAGGTTTTGCCCGGCAAGACCACCATCATGAAGGAGTACTCCAAGGCATATACGCCCGGCTCGGGCGAGACGCCGTACTACGCTATCCTGGAGCCCGAGAACCGTGAGCTCTACGAGCGCTATCTTGAGCGTGTCCAGAACCTGACGAACTTCCACCCGGTGGGTCGTCTGGCCGAGTATCGTTACTACGATATGGACGCCGTGACCAATTCTGCCCTCGATCTTTCGGATGAGATTATCGCCTGCCATGCATAAAGTCATAACATTCGGTATTCCCTCATATAACGCCGCCAAGGATATGGACCATTGCATCACCTCCATCTTGGAGGGGAGCAATTACGCCACCGATATCGAGATTATCGTGGTGGACGACGGCTCCAAGGACGAGACGGCCGCCAAGGCCGACGAGTGGGAGGCCCGATATCCCGGAATCATCCGCGCGGTGCACCAGGAGAATGGCGGCCACGGTATCGCCGTCCTCTCGGGCCTGCGCGAGGCGCATGGTACGTACTACAAGGTCGTTGACTCGGACGACTGGCTCGACGGTGCGGCGCTTTCGACCATGCTTTCGATTTTGCGTGGCTTTGAGGAGCGCGACCAGCGCGTCGACCTGTTTATCTCGAACTACGTGTACGAGAAGGTTTACGAGGGCACGCATACCGCTATTGGCTACAAGTTTGCACTGCCGCGCAAAAAGATTTTCTCTTGGGACCAGATCGGACACTTCCGTCCCGATCAGAACCTGCTCATGCACAGCCTGTGCTATCGCACCGATGTGCTGCGCGAGTCCAATCTGCCTATGCCGGCACACACGTTCTACGTGGATAATATCTACGCATACGTACCGCTGCCGCGCTGCAAGACCATGTACTACGCCGACATCGACCTCTATCGCTACTTTATCGGTCGCGAGGGCCAGAGCGTCAACGAGGCTACGATGGTCAAGCGCTTGGGCCAGCAGTTCCGCGTAACGCGCATCATGATGGAATCGTTCCACCTGTACCAGGACGTTGAGTCCTCGCGTCTGCGTTCGTACATGATGGGCTACTTCACCATGATGATGGCGATTTGCTCGGTGCTCACCAAGCTTTCCGAGGAAGATTGTGCCGATGAGCGCCTGAAGACGCTGTGGAAGGACCTGAAGGAGTACGACGAGCGCATGTATCGTCGCGCTCGCTACGGCGTGGTTGGATTCTTTACCAACCTGCATGGACGGGCTGGAGACAAAACCACACTCGGCCTATACCATCTTGCCTCAAAGATCTTCAAATTCAACTAGCTGCGGAGTAATCGCTGCTGATAGGTTGACTGGGCCCCTTGGTCTTTAGTTTGCTACTGCGAACAGTCCTGCTCGCACGGAAAGCACATTAAGTGCTTTCCGGCTCGTGCGGAACTTGTATCAAACTAAAGGCCAAGGGGCCTCTGCTATAAGAATCGATTGTCAGGAAGTTGAATTTGAAGATCTTCGACGCGTGGTACAAAGGGGCCTGGGCTGAAAAGAATTTGGTTGGTAGTCGGTCGGAGGCGAGCGGGCGTTACGTTTGTCGCGAGTTCCGCACGAGCCGAAGAGCACTTAATGTGCTCTTCGTGCGAGCCAGGGCTGTAGAGCAGCAAACATAACCAAGACCCACCGGGCAACCGGACGAGCTAGTTTACTTCGCGGCACCGGGGATGCCGTGGGAGGTTTTGGCGGTTTTGGCTCCGTTTACGATGGCGGTCTGTAGGGCCCTTACGGCGAGCATGCCCAGCAGGTCTAGGGGAACGGCGGCGCTCGTCTGAGCGTCTAGCTTGCCGCTGGCGAGGGTGTAGATGGTGTCGCCGTCGTTGGTGGTGTGCGTGGGGCGGATGGCGTGCGCATAGGCGTCTGCGGCCATCTGGGAGACCTTGGTGGCCTGAGCCTTGGTGAGCTCAACGTTGGTGACGATGCAGCTGATGGTGGTGTTGGTGCGGTCGAGCGGCATTTGCATAGAGCCGGCGGCGGCAAAGGCTGCGAGCTCCATGTCGACGATCTGGTCGCTATCTGCTGCAGCGCGCATGCCAGCGACCCATTCGCCGGTGAAGGGGTCGACGACATTGCCGCAGGCGTTGACCGAGACCACGGCGCCTACCTTAACGGGACCGAGCGCCACGGCGGCAGCGCCAAGGCCGGCCTTCATGCAGGTGGCGGGGCCCATGAGCTTGCCTACGGTGGCACCGGTGCCGGCACCTACATTGCCCTGCTCGAGCGTGGTGGGGGTATTGTCAAGCGCCTCGCGCACGGCGGAGATGCCGGCCTCGATGTCGGGGCGTACGGTGGGGTCGCCAAAGGCGAGGTCGAAGATGCAGCTGGAGCACACGATGGGCACCTGCGTGGGGCCGACGGGAAGGCCGATGCTGCGGCTCTCGAGCTCGCGGGCGACGCCGCTTGCGGCCTCCAGACCAAAGGCCGATCCGCCCGAAAGGCAGACGGCGTGGACCTTGTCCACGGTGTTCTCGGGACGCAGCAGGTCGGTCTCGCGCGATGCCGGGGCACCGCCGCGAACGTCAACACCGCCGGTGGCGCCCTCGGGTGCAACGATTACGGTGCAACCGGTGCCGGCCTCCTCGTCCGTATAGTTGCCAAAGCAAAAGCCATCGACATCGCAAACGTCAATGGCCTCAAGCAGTGTATCCATGTTTTACTCCTATCGGTTTTCCGCCGGGCCTTATGCCCGGTCGGGATCCGTACGGTACGCCAAAATTGTAGGCGCTGGGGGATACCCAGCGCCAGATGCAATTACGATAGTTTTTGAATCGCGCGCGCGACGCGAGCGATGGGCAGGCCCACCACGTTGTAGAAGTCGCCCGAAATATCGTGCACGAGCATGCGCCCGCCGACGCCCTGGATGCCGTAGGCGCCGGCTTTGTCCATGGGCTCGCCCGAGGCGACGTAGCGCTCAATCTGCTCGTCGGTGAGCTCATAGAACGTCACGTCGGTCACATCGACAAACGACAGGCTCTCGGCGGCGTGCGGGGCTGTGACGTCTCCGGCCCTAACGATGCAGACGCCGGTTGCCACCTGGTGTGTGCGCCCCGAGAGCTCGTGGAGCATGGTGCGGGCTTCGTCCTCGTTTGCCGGCTTACCCAAAATCTTGCCATCGAAGGTGACGATGGTGTCGGCCGCGATGGTCAGCTCACTGGGATCGGCGTGCTCGGTGGCAACGGCGGCAGCCTTAGCGCGAGCTAAGCGCTCGACAAGCGTAAGCGGTGCCTCGTCATCAAAAGGAGTCTCGTCGATGTCGGCGGGAATGACGCGGATGTCGTAGCCCGCTTCGCGCATCAACTCGATGCGGCGCGGTGATTGCGAAGCCAAAATCATAGCTGAATGCCCTCGGCAACCTTCTCGACAGCCTTGTCGCCGGCGAGCGTACGCAGCAGCTCAAGGGCAAAGGGGAGCGACTGGGCCATGCCGCTGGCGGTGATGATGTTGCCGTCGTGCGTGACCTTGTCGCCGGTATAGGCGCCCTCGGGGAAGCTCTTCTCAAAGCCGGGGAAGCACGTGGCGTGGCGTCCCTCGAGCAGATCAAGCTCGCCCAGGATAAACGGGGCGGCGCAGATGGCGGCAACATGCTTGGTCGCGGCGAACTCGCAGACTACGTCGCAGACGCGCTGGTCGGCGCGCAGGTTGGTGGCACCGGGCAGACCGCCGGGCAGCACGACGCAGTCGTACTCGTCAAAGTTAATCTCGTCAAAGAGTGCGTCGCAGGTTACGGGAATCTGCAGCGAGCTTACGACCTCGCGCGTGGGCATAATCGAGACGAGCGTGGCGCGCACGCCGCCGCGACGCATGACATCGACCATAGTCAGGCATTCAATCGTTTCAAAGCCATCGGCGGCAAGAACGGCAACGCTGGGCATAAGGGTTCCTTTCATAGGGCGGCATACAATTAGCCGTCTTATACCCCGAAGACCCCCGCTTGCCACGCCCCGTTCCCCAATGATTTTGATCCCCGCCCCAGAAAATCATGCAGGGTGGATGGGTGTTGCGCACTAGGAGGGGCTTGCGGCGCGGCGATAAAATCTCAGCATCCGTCATGTTTCACTAAATGAGGAGCTGATGTGCGATGATAGGCCTTAGGGTATCCGATCTTCTTGTTTTGCTCGTTGTATTTGGTGGTGTCGCGGCTGTCGCCTTTGCTGTTATCTTGAACAAGGAATCGTCGAATAAGCCTCAGCCTCCTCAGTCCAATTCGTACCAGCAAATGCCTCCGATGCAGCAGGTCCCGCCGGCACAGCAGGTGCCGACCGCGATCGATGATGCTCAGCCGGTTGAGCCCGCTCATTTTTGCGCTCAGTGCGGCTCAAAGTTGGAAGCAAATGCATCCTTCTGCCAAAACTGCGGCGCTCCGGTCAACCACCAGTGATTTTTCTGGGACGGGGATTAAATAATCATTCGGTACCAATGATTATTTAATCCCCGTCCCATTTTCATCAGGCGTTATCGACTTTTTTGCACGCTGAGAATTGTTGCGCAACAGATTTTGCTTTTTCGGGCTTAGCGTAGCCTCAGGTCATATTCACTTCTCGATTGAAAGGGGAAACCATGCCAAATACGAGAAAAATGAAATGGGGGGGGGCTTCTAATAGCCGGTCTGGCGCTGGCCGCTAGCCTTATTGTCGCGCCGCTGGGCGCCTATGCTGCCGATGTCCCCAAACCGAAATTCAAAGACACATATACGGTGGAAAGCGCTGAGAGTGCTGTGTGCCGATCTTTATCCGGGAAGTACATCGTCTTTAACGAGAATAATAATGGTGACCCCGGCGATTATGGAACGGTTTTAAACGTTGAAGACGGAACGCAGAAGCGTATCAAAATGTCCCTCGAGAACAGCTGGGATGGCTACTGCTGCTTCTCTTCCGATGAAAAGACGTTATATGCGTACGACGAGGATAGCCTGTCGGTTACCGCCTATGATTTGAGCTCAAATAAATCAAAGACTTATAAGCTTGGAAATTCCGTTATTGCAGATGGCAGGGCGAGTCGTTTTCAGCTTTCTGAAGATGGAAAATCATTTCTATTTCTTTCGGGGTCTCGATCGATTCAGTTTTGCAAGTACAATTTCGAAAAAGATGAGATTGAGGAGCAATTTGCTATAGATGATGATAATCTTGGCGTTGAGCCCTCTTCTGAGGTAATACGAGACGACTACTGGCTGTCTTCGGATGGTATGTACGGATACATAGTGTTCGATGGGTCTGAAGATGGCAAAAGTTGCAATAAAATAGTTACCTATGACTTAGGCACAGCTTCGATTGCCAATATCGTTAGCGTTGAACTGGATACGGAAAACAGTTATGGAGCCGTCTATCCTTTGGGCCTTTGTTTTTCCGGCATTCCAATTACTTCGGACAAAGGCACCGTCCTTAACAACGGCGCTCTGTTGTCGAAGAATGGCGAAATGACAAATGATGCTGTTTGCGGTCTTTCAGAGCCTGACTACCCGAATGAAGATGATGGCATTTGCTCGGTTAATTCGAGCGGTTCATTGGCTTTAATTGCGCAAGGTAATGATACTTCTTCTGACGAAGTCGCGGTATATGATTGTGCTTCGGGCAAGCAGGGGGAGAAAGTAAAGCCGTCTAGTCCGGTTGGCGCTTATGGTTCATTGTCCAATGATGGTCGATATGTGCTCGGAATTAAAACTAATTCTGATAACAATGACAAGATGGTATTGCTTGATTTAAATAAGAACGTTGCTTCTAAGACGCCTTTAAAGAGCGGAGACAGGCTCTGGTTTGCTGATGACGATACGCTGGTTTGTAGTATGGGTCATGCTGAAAAGGGCATTCGGGTTGATGTGTACAAGTCGAACATTGCGCGAAGTCCTCTAAAAACAGCGTCATCTGGAAAGGCCGAAGAGTCCTTCTTGTTCAGTCCTATTATTGTCGGCGCAATTGTTGTTGCGCTGGCGGTTGTCGTTATCGTCGTCGTTTTTGTTGTCCGCAGGAAGATGGCGTCTCGCGTGGCCACCGATTCTGGGGCGACCCCTCTGGGATCCGCTGCCGACTCACAAATTAACCCTTCGCGCCAGCAGGGCTCGCTTCGGTTTAGTGGTGAGCAGCAATTCCACCAGGCTACAACCTCTATGGATGGGCCGCGCTTCTGTGCTTCATGCGGCACTCCGCTTGTTCCTGATGCAAAGTTCTGTCCTCATTGCGGCACCCCGATAAAACGCTAACTGCGATACCGTGTCAACGTGCATAGTTAAATGAAATGCCCAGTTGATTGCATTATGAAAATGTAATCAACTGGGCCATTGTTTGGTGGCTTGCGCTGCTTTCCAGTCCCGTCTGTTTCGAAATGCATGACAGGAGACGGGGCTAAACCATCGAGCATCGAATGACTGTCTTATCCCCGCCCCAGAAATAATATCTGCTAGTTGCGCTTGAGGTGGACGACGGTTTCGCAGTGGAAGGTTTGCGGGAATAGGTCGACCGGCGTGATCTTGACGGGGGAGAAGGTGCCCTCCTCGACAAAGCGCTTGAGGTCGCGGGCCAGAGTTGCCGGGTCGCAGCTCACGTAGGCGACATCGCGGGCGCTCGTGCTCGCGATGAGGTCTATCGCCTCGGGCGCCAATCCTGCGCGCGGCGGATCGACTACCAGGACATCGGCGTCCTGATCGGGGAACTCGCGCACCGCGTCGCCGCCGATGACATCGACGTTATCGAGCTTGTTGATCTCCAGGTTACGGCGTAGATCGCGCACGGCCGGGCCATAGGCCTCGACGGCGGCGACAAAATCGCAGCGGCGGGCGAGCGGTAGGGTAAAGGTGCCGGCACCGCAGTACAGATCCACGGCAAGCTCGTCTTCCTGCGGGTCGAGGGCGTCCATAACGAGCTCAATCAAAATCTCGGCGCCCTTGGTATTGACCTGGAAAAACGATGGGGCAGACAAGCGCATCTGGCCTTCGGCGATGTTCTCGGTCCACGAGCCCTCGCCGGCGAGCATCTCGACTTTGGAGACACGGCGGGCTTTCTTTTCGCCCTTGCTCATCACACGCACGATGCTCGTGGGATGAGCGGCGTCCGCCAGCACGCGCGAGACCTGCGAGCGCGGAAAGGATCCTGTGGGCGTCCAGAGCGCGACCTCGAGCGCCTTGGTGCGGCGCGAGGCGCGAATGCCCACGCGTTCGAGCCCCAAGTCATGGCTGCCGCTTAGATAGTTGAGTGCGCCGACGACCGATTTGAGCGCCTTTGGGAAGCGCTTATCGAACAGCGGGCACGCATCGACGGTCACGATTTTGCTGGGGTCGACACCGTGCATGCCAAGGCGCACGCGACCGTTGACGACGGTCGGTTCGAGCTCGATTTTATTGCGGTAGCCCCAGTCGTCCTTGGTATGGCAGATGGGCTGTACCAACTCATCGACCTGCTCGGGAGCGAACTTGCCGATGCGCTCGAGCGTGGAGCGCAGGTTTTGCTCCTTGGCGGCGAGCTGTGCCGTGCGTGAGAGATTGCCCCACGAGCAGCCGCCGCAGATGCCCACGAAGGGGCAGGGAGGCTGAATGCGATCGGGGCTTGGCTCCAGAATCTCGGTGGTGCGGGCGCGCATGAACGACTTGCCGTCCTGTACGACCTCGGCCTCGACGGTGTCGCCTGCCACGGCACCCTGCACAAAGACGGCCTTGCCGTTGTCGGCATGTGCCAGCCCGTCGGCGCCGTAGGTCATCGATTCTATAGTGAGCTTCATATCCCTGCCTGTCATTCGCGTTGTTATTCGCACCATGGTAGCAGGGAAAAGCGCCCCGCATCTGAGGCTTTCCTCAAATGCGGGGCGCTTCTACAAACTGCTTCTACAAACGACTATTTCGTCTTGCCGGTAATGAGCGTCTTAAGACCCAGGCCGATCAGGCCCAGGCCCATGCGCACGCGACCGGGGCGATGGCGCTCGATGGCCTTGGTCTTGCCAGCGGGCTTATCGCGACGGGCGCTCGTCTCGGGTGCGGGCTTGGTGACCTGCGTCTCGGGCCGAGGTGCAGGTGCAGGCTCGGGCTCAATGACGGTCGCCTGGACCTCTTGGACCTTGGGTGCTACTGGCTGCGGCTCGGCCTCGGGGGCAGGTTCCGCCTCAATGACGGGCTCGGGCGCGGCCTCGGCGTTGCGATAGGCACGCTCCAGTAGAGCTTCCTGCGAGTTGAAGGGTTTCTCACCCTCTGCACGCTCTACGGGGACCCAGGTGCCGTCGCTCGTGAGGCTGCGGGCCTTCACGTTGTCGCGCAGCTGCATGCCCATGTACTCGTGTACTAGGGCGCGGCAGGTGGGGTCGAGCACGGGGAAGGCGATCTCCACGCGGTGCTCGGTGTTGCGCGTCATCATGTCGGCCGAGCTCAGATAGATCATGTCCGAGTCCACGCCAAAGGCGTAAACGCGCGCATGCTCCAAAAAGCGTCCGACGATAGAACGGACATGCACGTTCTCGGTCTTGCCCGGAACACCGGGCTTGAGGCACGAGATACCGCGGATGATCATGTCCACGCGGACTCCTGCGCACGATGCCTCGGCGATTTTGTCGATGACCTCGCGGTCGGTCAGCGAGTTGAGCTTAAAGAACACGCGGGCGGGCTCGCCGGCAAGGGCGCGCTGGATCTCGCGATCCAGGCCGCGCATGATGAGCGGTTTCAGTCCGACGGGCGCCACACCCAGGAAGCGGTAGTCGCCGCGCAGGTTGCCCAGCGACAGATTGCGGAAGAACAGGTTGGCGTCTTCACCGATGCCGGGATGGGCGGTCATGAGCATAAAGTCGCTGTAGAGTTTGGCCGTCTTCTCGTTAAAGTTGCCGGTGCCCAAAAGCGTGAGACGGGTGAGCGCCATGCCCTCGCGATAGGTGAGCTGGCAGATCTTTGAGTGGCATTTAAAGCCCTCGGAACCATAGATGACGGTGCAGCCCGCCTCTTCCAGACGCTCGGCCCACTCGATGTTGTTCTGCTCGTCAAAGCGGGCACGAAGTTCCATGAGCACCGTGACCTCTTTGCCGTTCTCGGCAGCATCGATCAGCGATTCGCACAGGCGGCTCTGCTTGGCCACGCGGTAGAGCGTGATGCGCAGCGAGATGCACTCGGGGTCGTAGGCGGCCTCGTGCACCAGATCCAGGAAGGGGTTCATGGCCTCGTAGGGATAAAAGAGCAGCTTGTCGCCCTGCAGCACCTGTTCGCGGATGGAGCGGGTCATGTCGATGTTGGGGTTGGGCTGCGGCTTAAACGGCGTAAAGAGCAGCTCGTTGCGCAGGTGCTCGGGAATCTTGCCCTCAATGCCAAAGACGTAGCCCAGGTCGAGCGGGATATCGCAGGTAAAGACCGAGCGACGCGAGAGCTCGAGCGCCTTGCGGATAGTCTTGAGCGTCGCCTTCTCGAGCGACCCCGAGACGGCGAGCACTACCGGCTGCAGGCGCAGGCGCTTCTTGAGGATGCGCTTCATGTGCTGGCGGTAGTCCTCTTCCTCTTCGACGCCCTCGCCGTCCGGATCGATGTCGGCGTTGCGGGTGACGCGGATCAGCGCACGATCCAGCGGCTTATAGGAGCCAAAGCAGCTGTCCAGGCAGGCGAGAATGACGTCCTCGAGCAAGATGTAGGAGTAGGTGCCGGTGGGCGAGGGAATCTCGACCACGCGGTTCATCGAGGCGGGAATCTCGATAAGGCCCAGCAGGCTCTCCTCGTCGGTGGCGCCGTCCAGACCACAGGCCAGATAGAGCGCGCCGTTGCGCAGGTTGGGGAAGGGGTGGCGCGGATCGATGACCAGCGGCGAGATGACCGGCGACACGTAGGCCTGGAAGTAGCGGGTTACGAAGGTGCGCTCCTCGGGCGTAAGCGAATCGATGCGGGCGCGGTGAACGCCCAAGGTGTCGAGCTTGCCTTCGATGCTCTTAAAGATGGATTCCCAACGAGTAAGGAGCCCGGGCATTTCGGCCATGACAGCATCGACCTGTTCGGAGGCGGTCATATTGCTCTTGTTGTCGACAGGCTGTTTTTTGAGCTCTGCCAGATCGGACAGGCCGCCCACGCGCACCATGAGAAACTCGTCGAGGTTAGACTCGAAAATCGACACGAACTTTAGACGCTCGAACAGCGGAACGGTCTCATCGAAGGCTTCGTCAAGCACGCGGTTGTTAAAGCGCAGCCAGCTAAGCTCTCGGTTTTGCGTGTACGAGAAGTCGCGCGGCGGCTTGCGCAGCTTTGCAGCGGCTTGCTTCTTTTCGATTTTGCTCGGCATATGCATCTGTCCGTTCAGTCCCCGTAGGGGACGGTAGCCTAACTCTTATTCACTATTGTCTCAATTTAGTCGACCGCTGGCACGAACGTATCGCGTGAACGGTATCTTTACCTACTTCTTACGCTGACGAGTCATAGGACTGACGCCCTGCTCGTCTGCAAGCGGTCTATATCCTCACTCAACTGGTACGTAAGTGTGAATAAGAATGATGGATAGCTGAATATCATTGAATGCAGGCGGAAACGTAAACAAACATCATTTATATACATAAAACCGATTTAGCTATGCAATTCTGAATCAAAAGTTTAGAGACGCAATCGCAAATGGTTTTTAAGAAAAAAGAGCGTTTACCTTAGAAAAGTTACTTTAGAACGCCGAAGTACATCATGGGGGAATCACATGCGATATACCGTTCATCGCACTTTGTTGACCGTTCGGGGGCGAGGTGGAATTGCGGGTGGAATTTGGATATAACTAGAGCTGTCAGCAAGCAGTGCCCGTTACGGAAGGGCGCTGAGAGATTCGGCCGAAAGGCCCGAAAGAAAGGTAGGAGGCCATGACGAAAGGTCTGCACGTGCCTTCCGAGATCGGCAAGCTCAGGAAGGTCTGCCTGCACCGTCCCGGCGACGAGCTCCTCAACCTGCCGCCCGACGAGCTCGAGCGACTCCTGTTCGACGACGTCCCGTTCCTGGAGGTCGCGCAGCAGGAGCACGACACCTTCGCCCAGATCCTGAGGGACCAGGGCGTGGAGGTCCTCTATCTCGAGAACCTCGTCGCTGAGGTGTTCGACCAGGTCCCCGGCGCCCGCGCCGAGTTCACCGACCAGTACATCGCCGAGGCCGGCATCCGCGGCCAGCACATGCCGCAGATCGTCCGCGAGAAGCTGGACTCCATCGAGGACAACCTCGAGTTCGTCAAGAAGACCATGGCCGGCATGACCAAGTCCGAGATCGACATGCCCCTCACGGCGTCCACGACCCTCGACTCCCTGGTCAACTCCGAGTCCGAGTCCGACCTGATCATCGACCCGATGCCCAACCTCTACTTCACCCGCGACCCGTTCGCGGTCATCGGCGAGGGCGTCAACCTCAACCGCATGTACTCGGTCACCCGCAACCGCGAGACCCTGTACGGCAAGTACATCTTCAAGTACCACCCCGACTACAAGGACGTCTCGCTGTACTTCCGCCGCGACTGCCAGTTCCACACCGAGGGCGGCGACGTGCTGAACATCAACGAGAAGACCCTCGCCGTCGGCATCTCCCAGCGCACCCAGGCCGCCGCGATCGACGTCATGGCCCAGAACATCTTCTGGAACTCCGACTCCAAGGTCGAGCGCATCCTGGCCTTCGACATCCCGGTCTCGCGCGCCTTCATGCACCTCGACACGGTCTTCACCCAGATCGACGTCGATAAGTTCACGATCCACCCCGCCATCATGGGCACCCTGCGCGTCTACGAGCTGACCGCCGGCAAGAACCCGGGCGACGTGAACATCCGCCTGATCGAGGACACCCTCGAGCACGTCCTGGAGGACGCCACCGGCGTCGACCAGGTCAAGCTGATCCCCTGCGGCGGCGGCGACCCGATCGCGGCCTCCCGCGAGCAGTGGAACGACGGCTCCAACACCCTGTGCGTCGAGCCCGGCAAGATCTGCGTCTACGCCCGCAACACCGTCACCAACGACGTGCTGTACAAGGAGGGCCTGGACCTTCTCGTCGTGCCCTCCGCCGAGCTCTCCCGCGGCCGCGGCGGCCCGCGCTGCATGAGCATGCCCTTCTGGCGCGAGGACCTCTAGGGTCTTCAAGGACCCGTACAGGTCATAATACATACATCTAGCTGCCATTAGATGTCTCCCATTGGGGCGGTGCGGGTTTTCGCACCGCCCCAATCTTGTATGAGGAACGTCAACACGATTGGACGACTGCTTTTGTAAGGAGCTTGGCCATGGACATCAAGACGATTGGCGTTGAGGAATGGCTCAACGTTTGGGAGAAGAGCGCCACGTGGGACATCGCCCAGTCGACGATCTCGTCGCTCACCATGGGCGAGCTGCGCGCGCTCGATGAACAGGACGGCGCCACGTTCTACGAGCGCCTGGACCGCGAGAAGATGAACTACGGCTGGATCGAGGGCTCGCCGGAGTTTAAGGCCGAGGTTGCCAAGCTGTATCGTCGGGAGGTCAATCCCGATCACATTCTGCAGACCAATGGCTGCACGGGCGCTAACCTCAACGCCATCATGGCTGTGGTCGAGCCCGGCGACCATGTTATCGCCGAGTGGCCCACCTACGCGCCGCTCTACGAGATTCCGCGCACGCTGGGCGCCGAGGTCGAGTATTGGGAGCTTCGCGAGGAACTCGGCTGGAAGCCCGATATCGAGGAACTCAAGCGCTTGGTGCGCCCCAACACCAAGCTTATCTGCATAAACAACGCTTCGAACCCCATCGGTACGGTGCTCGATGCCGATATGCTCGGCCAGATTGCCGAGATCGCCCGTTCGGTGGGCGCCTACGTGCTGTGCGACGAGGTGTATCTGCCGCTCGAAAACACTGAGTCCTTTATGTCGATGGTCGACATGTACGAGAGGGCCATTGTCACCAACTCGTTGTCGAAGACCTATTCGACGCCTGCGGCCCGCGTGGGCTGGGTCCTGGCCGACGAAGAGGTGTCCAACCGCATCCGTACCTATCGCGATTACACCATGATCTGCGGCGGCGTGTTCAACGATGCCCTGGCGACCTATGTGCTTGAGCACAAGGATAAGATTCTCGAGCGCAATCGCAAGATCGTGTTTGGCAACCGCGATATCGCGCAGGCTTGGATCGATACGCAGCATCGCGTTTCCTGGACGGCCCCGCAGGGCGTGTCCACCTCGTTTATCCAGCTGGATATTCCCGAGGACGACGAGGAGTTCTGCAGACGCCTGCTGTCCGAGAGGGGAGTGCTGCTGGTCCCCGGTAGCCGTTTTGAGCTTCCCTGCGGCGCACGCCTGGGCTACTGCGCGAGCGAGGACGTTCTGCGCGAGGGCCTGAGGCTTTTGGGCGAGGCACTGGCGGAGTTCGATCGCTAGGATTCCGATGGTCTTCGGGGGCCTTATCCAAATTAGCCGAAGATAATCGAAAACGGATCCGTTTCCCTAGTGAAGCGGGTCCGTTTTTCTATACCGAGAAGTCAAGTTGTTACAAATGGGGCCGTAAAGCGAGCCGGTATCCGCTGGGCCTTATACTGAGTTTCCGGTGAACGGTATCAAGCGTCTGGTAAACGGTAATTTATTTACCAGAAATGAATAGGACAAACTTTTTTCTGAATAAAAATGAAAATGGTTGAGACGCGGTGTGAACCGCTAATTCTATTCATAGGTTTATTGGAAATATGCAATTTGAGGATGGTTTAACAAAGTTTAGTTCCATTTGATTTTAGGATTAAAACGCGTTTAAGCACGTAAATACGCTTTATTAAGATGAAGTGTGCCATGCGTGAAGTATATGTGTATGCCGTTCACCCCCTATAAAAAACCGTTCGGGGGCAAGGTGGAAGTATGAGCTGATTTTGGATATAAATATGTCGTCAGCAATAACGCCTCACACGGAGGGGCGCTAACGAATCGGCCCTGACAAGGGCCCGAAAGAAAGGTAGGAGGCCATGACGAAAGGTCTGCACGTGCCTTCCGAGATCGGCAAGCTCAGGAAGGTCTGCCTGCACCGTCCCGGCGACGAGCTCCTCAACCTGCCGCCCGACGAGCTCGAGCGACTCCTGTTCGACGACGTCCCGTTCCTGGAGGTCGCGCAGCAGGAGCACGACACCTTCGCCCAGATCCTGAGGGACCAGGGCGTGGAGGTCCTCTATCTCGAGAACCTCGTCGCTGAGGTGTTCGACCAGGTCCCCGGCGCCCGCGCCGAGTTCACCGACCAGTACATCGCCGAGGCCGGCATCCGCGGCCAGCACATGCCGCAGATCGTCCGCGAGAAGCTGGACTCCATCGAGGACAACCTCGAGTTCGTCAAGAAGACCATGGCCGGCATGACCAAGTCCGAGATCGACATGCCCCTCACGGCGTCCACGACCCTCGACTCCCTGGTCAACTCCGAGTCCGAGTCCGACCTGATCATCGACCCGATGCCCAACCTCTACTTCACCCGCGACCCGTTCGCGGTCATCGGCGAGGGCGTCAACCTCAACCGCATGTACTCGGTCACCCGCAACCGCGAGACCCTGTACGGCAAGTACATCTTCAAGTACCACCCCGACTACAAGGACGTCTCGCTGTACTTCCGCCGCGACTGCCAGTTCCACACCGAGGGCGGCGACGTGCTGAACATCAACGAGAAGACCCTCGCCGTCGGCATCTCCCAGCGCACCCAGGCCGCCGCGATCGACGTCATGGCCCAGAACATCTTCTGGAACTCCGACTCCAAGGTCGAGCGCATCCTGGCCTTCGACATCCCGGTCTCGCGCGCCTTCATGCACCTCGACACGGTCTTCACCCAGATCGACGTCGATAAGTTCACGATCCACCCCGCCATCATGGGCACCCTGCGCGTCTACGAGCTGACCGCCGGCAAGAACCCGGGCGACGTGAACATCCGCCTGATCGAGGACACCCTCGAGCACGTCCTGGAGGACGCCACCGGCGTCGACCAGGTCAAGCTGATCCCCTGCGGCGGCGGCGACCCGATCGCGGCCTCCCGCGAGCAGTGGAACGACGGCTCCAACACCCTGTGCGTCGAGCCCGGCAAGATCTGCGTCTACGCCCGCAACACCGTCACCAACGACGTGCTGTACAAGGAGGGCCTGGACCTTCTCGTCGTGCCCTCCGCCGAGCTCTCCCGCGGCCGCGGCGGCCCGCGCTGCATGAGCATGCCCTTCTGGCGCGAGGACCTCTAAGTCTTTCCGTTTCCGGTGCGGTCCCCCTACAACCGCACCGGCTTCGCCCGTTAAACGGGCAACACTAATACTTACGTAATTCATTTCTTCGAAAGGAATCGAACCATGGGTGTTAACCTCTCCGGCCGTAGCTTCCTCAAGCTTCTCGACCTCACCACCGAGGAGATCGAGTACCTGCTCAAGCTCTCCAAGAACTTCAAGGATATGAAGCGCGCTGGCGTTCCGCACCGCTATCTCGAGGGCAAGAACATCGTTCTGCTCTTCCAGAAGACCTCCACTCGTACCCGCTGCGCCTTTGAGGTCGGCGGCATGGATCTGGGCATGGGCGTCACCTACCTCGATCCGGGTTCGTCGCAGATGGGCAAGAAGGAGTCCATCGAGGACACCGCCCGCGTTCTCGGCCGCATGTATGACGGCATCGAGTTCCGTGGCTTTGCCCAGGACGATGTCGAGGAGCTCGCTGCTAAGTCCGGCGTGCCCGTGTGGAACGGCCTGACCACTGAGTGGCATCCCACCCAGATGCTCGCCGACATCCTGACCGTCCAGGAGAACTTCAACTACGACATCAAGGGCAAGACTCTCGTTTTCATGGGCGACTGCAAGAACAACGTTGCTCGCTCCCTCATGGTCGTCTGCTCCAAGCTCGGCATGAATTTCGTGGCCTGCGGCCCCGAGGAGTGCATGCCCGCCGACGACGTCATCGAGGCCTGCAAGCCCATCGCCGAGGCCAACGGCTGCACCATCAAGCTGACCACCGACGTCAAGGACGGCGTCACCGGTGCCGACGTTATCTACACCGACGTGTGGGTCTCCATGGGCGAGCCCGACGAGGTCTGGGCCGAGCGCATCGCTCAGCTCACCCCGTATCGTGTTACTTCCGAGGTCATGGCTATGGCCAACCCGGGTGCCATCTTCCTGCACTGCCTGCCCAGCTTCCACGACACCAACACTACGATTGGCGCCGAGAAGTGCGAGCAGTTCGGCATCACCGAGCAGGAGGTCACCGACGAGGTCTTCGAGAGCCCCGCTTCCAAGGTCTTCGACGAGGCCGAGAACCGCATGCACACCATCAAGGCTGTCATGTACGCCACGCTCAAGTAAGAGCATCTAGCATCTCGCTCGGGGTGTATTGCTGCTCACCCCGAGCGGTTTTGTCTGGTAAATATCTTGCGTCGGGCGGTGGGCACGGCACGGAAAATCCGCTTCGCGCGAGAAAGTTAAATGATTTATGAAGGGGGGATGAGAACCATGACTGAGACCGCTAAGAAAAAGCGCGGTATGCCTTCATCGTTCACCATTCTTCTAGCTCTGCTGGCAATTGTTGCAGTTGTTACCGTTATCGTCTCCGGCACGTCCGGCGGCGCGGTTACTGCCGCCCGTCTGAGCGATTTCTGCACCGCCCCGATTAAGGGCTTCGCTGACGCTCTGCCCGTCTGCCTCTTCGTTATGATCCTGGGCGGCTTCCTCGGTATGATGACCGAGACCGGCGCTCTGGACAACGGCATCGCCGTCCTGGTGCAGAAGCTTAAGGGCAACGAGATCATGCTCATTCCCGTGCTGATGCTCATCTTCTCCCTCGGTGGTACCACCTATGGTATGTGCGAGGAGACCGTTCCCTTCTACGCCCTGCTCGCCGCTACCATGATGGCTGCCGGCTTCGACCCGATGGTCGGCGCCGCTACCGTCCTGCTCGGC
Source organism: Collinsella sp. (assembly GCA_019425045.1). Classification (GTDB taxonomy): domain Bacteria; phylum Actinomycetota; class Coriobacteriia; order Coriobacteriales; family Coriobacteriaceae; genus Collinsella. The sequence continues at coordinate 6,533 of JAHYYI010000018.1, read as the reverse complement.
GCTGGCTGCGGCTGCCTCGGCTCCACGGTTAACCCGTTCGCCGTCGGCGCTGCCGTCGACGCCCTGACCGGCGTTGACATTGCCGTGAACCAATCCATCATCATCGGCCTCGGTGCCGTCCTGTGGCTTGTTACCACCGTCATGTCCATCGTCTTCGTGATGAACTATGCCAAGAAGGTCAAGGCTGACAAGGGTTCCACCATCCTCTCGATGCAGGAGCTCAAGGACGCCGAAGAGGCTCACGGCAAGGCTGCTTCCGAGGTCCACAAGGAGGTCAAGCTCACCGGTCGTCAGAAGGGTGTTCTGATCGCCTTCGCCTTCACCTTCGTCGTCATGATCGTCGGCTTCATCCCGCTGGCCGACCTTAACGAGGGCGTCGCCAACTTCTTCGATGCTGGCGCTGTCTATGACGCCGACGGTAACGCCATCGTTCAGGGCTGGTCTGCCCTGATCACCGGCCTGCCCATTGGTCAGTGGTACTTCGACGAGGCTTCCACCTGGTTCTTCCTCATGGCTGTCCTGATCGGTATTATCGGCGGCCTGTCCGAGAAGCAGATCGTCAACACCTTCATCACCGGCGCTGCCGACATGATGTCCGTTGTCCTCGTCATCGCCCTCGCCCGTGGTATCTCCGTCCTCATGGCTAGCACCGGCCTCGACGTCTACGTCCTCGACGCTGCCGCCAATGCTCTGGCTGGCCTGTCCGGCGTGATCTTCGCTCCCATGAGCTTCCTGGTCTACTTCGGCCTGTCCTTCCTGATCCCCTCGACCTCCGGTATGGCTACTGTCTCCATGCCCATCATGGGACCGCTGGCTGTTAAGCTCGGCTTCTCGCCCGAGGTCATGGTCATGATCTTCTCCGCCGCCATCGGCGTCGTGAACCTGTTCACCCCGACCTCCGGCGCCATCATGGGCGGTCTTGCCCTGGCCAAGATCGAGTGGACGACCTGGCTCAAGTTTGCTCTTAAGCTCATCGTCGCTCTCTCCGTCGTCTGCGCCATCATCCTGACCGTCGCTTGCGTGATGCTCTAAGTACCCCTTGGGTACCCCACGGAAACCATGACGATCCTATAACGGATCACCTGGTCATCGTCTGTCCGGTGGGGTAACCCCACCGGTAGACTCCTACCTTTGGCCCCCTCCCGTTCCGTGCGCGGGAGGGGGCGCTCTTGTGTTCCGGCGTTTTACCAAACGCCGGAACCACTCGACGCTGCAAGCCCGCCAGAGCGGCAATCTGACGTTCAATCGTCGGGCATGGCCAAAAGGCCTATGCCCTCCTCTTTCACGTCACCTTGCTCGCTCTGGCGGGCTTTCGCTGACTTATGCTCCACCTGCGACGTTTCCATTATTGATACAAAGGCCAGGTTTGTTTGAACCAAAAAGGGGAAGTTGCGGTGGAATAGTTCCCGTTTGGCCGTCTTGAGGGGTTAAACAGGAACTATTTCACCGCAACTTATCGATGGCGTGTTGGGTTGGTGCCTGTTGATGGCCTGGGCATCGGGGAGGGCGGGCTCCGTTATAATCGCCTAGAACATTAAATGGAAACGGGACGGGAGCCATACATGCGCCAGGGTTTCGACAACGCGAAGTATATCGAGCTGCAGGCCGCTCATATTAAGGAGCGCATCTCGCAGTTTGGCGGCAAGCTGTATTTGGAGTTTGGCGGCAAGCTGTTTGACGACTATCACGCGAGTCGCGTGCTGCCGGGTTTTGAGCCGGACAGCAAGTTTCGCATGCTCAAGAGCATTGCCGATGACGTTGAGGTCATCATCGCGATCAACGCGAACCACATCGAGAAGAATAAGGCTCGTGGTGACCTTGGCATTACCTATGACGAGGATGTGCTGCGCCTGGTTGACCTGTTCCGCGGCAACGGCTTTGCTGTCGCGGCCGTGGTCATCACCCAGTACGCTGGACAGCCCGCCGCCGATGTGTTCCGCAACCGCCTGAACGCGCTCGGTATTCCCGCCAAGCTGCACTATCCCATCGAGGGGTATCCGCACGATGTCGATCTGATCGTGTCCGACGACGGCTATGGCAAGAACGAGTTTGTCGAGACCACCCGACCGCTCGTTGTCGTGACGGCGCCCGGCCCTGGCTCGGGCAAGCTCGCCACTTGCCTGTCTCAGCTCTATCACGAGCACAAGCATGGCACGGCCGCCGGCTATGCCAAATTCGAGACCTTCCCGGTTTGGAATCTGCCCCTTACGCATCCGGTCAATATTGCCTACGAGGCCGCCACGGCAGACCTCGATGACGCCAACATCATCGACTCCTTCCACTTGGAGGCCTACAACAAGACCACGGTCAACTACAACCGCGACGTCGAGGCCTTCCCGGTAGTCCGTGCCCTGATGGAAAAGATCCTGGGCAAGAGCCCCTACCAGAGCCCCACGGACATGGGCGTCAATATGGTCGGTTTTGCCATCACCGATGACGATGCCTGCCGCGACGCTTCCAAGATGGAGATCGTCCGCCGCTACTTTACCGCGGTCGAAAATGTGCGCCGTACCGGCGTGGGCGATGAGCAAGTCGACCGTCTCAAGATTATTATGAAGAAAGCCGGCATCGATAAGAACTACTCACCGGCGCGCTCGGCGGCCCTCACCAGGGAGCAGCTGACGGGTGGTCCCGTGGGTGCCATGGTCATGCCCGATGGCTCCGTGGTGACCGGTAAGACCTCCACGCGCCTGGGCGCCGCAAGTTCGCTCATTATGAACGCCCTCAAGCATGTCTCGGGCGTCGACCTTGAGCTCGAGGTCATTAGCGATGAGGCGATCGAGCCCATCAGCAAGCTCAAGACGCATTTCCTGGGCAGCAAAAACCCGCGCCTCCACACCGACGAGACGCTTATGGCGCTGTCGATCACCTCGGCCACGAGTGAGACGGCCGCTCGCGTCCTTTCGGGCCTGGAGCAGCTGCGCGGTTGCGATGCCTTCTTTAGCGTGATTATCTCGCCGACGGACGAGACGGTACTGCGCAAGTTGGGCATCAACGTGTGCTGCGAGCCCAAGTTTGAGCGCCGCGGTTTCTTCCATCGCTAAGTTTGAAGCACCGCGGTAATTGCATTGCATTTTGGCCGTATCGGGTTAGCGCCCGGTACGGCTTTTTGATCAATAAAGCGTCTATTTCGGCGAAAAATAGCTGTTTACCTGCCTAGAAACAATTTGAGCGGTATACAATAACCGTAACTGTTTCATCCTTAGCGGGATGCCGCATGATGGATATTACCTGCCATCGTGAGGTGTGTCGGTCGCGCACGGCGCGTTAGATGCTCGTGCTCGGTTTGAGGAGGCTGCTATGGCGGGCAAGGGTCGTGCGAGTGTCAACGATATGAAGCGTGTCGAGGTGCTGGTGTTGATGGAGATCGACCAGCAAACCGAAGACAATGGCGGGCCGTATGGTTTCTCGCGCAAAACGCTTGCCGAGCGCGTGGGGGTTTCGCCGTATCGTGCCCGCGCCGCAATCGATCGCTTGGATTCCGAAGGTATGATTGATGTCGTCTCGCGTTATAGCGACGACGGCGGTCAGCTTGCAAATGGCATTTGCCTCACCGAACGTGGTGAGTGGTATCTTGAGGGCGTCCGTACCGGCATGCTCGTTCAAGAAATGCTTGAGGACGAGGTTGCTGATCGATAGCAGCATGTAACCCTTGCCATAGCGACGCCGCCTGGGAAACCGGGCGGCGTTTTGTTTCAAGATTGAGAAATGCAATCGCACGCGAGAAAAATTGCGGACGGTCCGCGGCGCGAGTATTACAATGAAGACCCGTAAGATGTGGATAAACAACTTCTACGGGAAGCGCAGGTAACTCAATATGACCAAGCATGTGTTCGTAACCGGTGGCGTGGTTTCGTCCCTGGGCAAGGGTATCACCGCGGCCTCGCTGGGCCGTCTGCTCAAGTCGCGTGGCTACAAAGTAACGATGCAGAAGGCCGACCCGTATCTGAACGTCGACCCCGGCACCATGAGCCCGTTCCAGCATGGTGAGGTCTTCGTTACCGAGGATGGTTACGAGTCCGACCTGGACCTGGGTCATTACGAGCGCTTTATTGATGAGAACCTGACCCGCGATTCCAACTTTACGACCGGTGCCATCTACAAAAGCCTAATCGCCCGTGAGCGTCGCGGCGACTTTTTGGGCGGTACCGTGCAGGTGATTCCCCACGTCACCAATGCCATTAAGGACAAGTTCCGCCGCATCGAGGAGCAGACCGGCTCCGATGTAGTCATCACCGAGCTGGGCGGCACGATCGGCGACATCGAGTCCCAACCGTTTGTCGAGGCCATCCGTCAGTACCGCAAGGAGGCCGGCCCCGAGAACGTCTGCTACATCCACGTGTCGCTCGTTCCCTATATCGCCGCCGCCCACGAGGTCAAGACCAAGCCCACGCAGCATTCCGTCAAGGAGCTCCGCAGCTTTGGCATCCAGCCCGATATTATCGTGCTGCGCTCCGACCACCATATCGATGACGCTATCCGCGGAAAGATCGCAAGCTTCTGCGACGTCGACACCGATTGCGTCTTTACCAACGAGGATTGCGCGAGCATTTACGATGTTCCGCAGCTGCTTGCCGAGCAGGACTTTGACCTGCGCATTTGCGAGCGCCTGGGTCTGGATCCGCGTGAGCGCGACATGAGCGAGTGGAACGAGTTCCTGCGCAAACAGAATCACGCCAACCATCACGCCGACAAGGTGAAGATCGCCGTCGTGGGTAAGTACACGCAGCTGCCCGATGCGTACCTGTCGGTTATCGAGGCCCTGCACCATGCGGGCGTCTTCTACGATCGCCATGTGGACGTCCAGCTAGTCGACGGCGAGAGCCTCGATGGGCAGAATGTCTCCGAGGTTCTAGGCGACGCCTCGGGCATCCTGGTCCCCGGCGGCTTTGGCAAGCGCGCCCTGGAGGGCAAGATCCTCGCGGCCGAGTTTGCCCGTGAGCACAAGATTCCGTATCTGGGCATTTGCCTGGGTATGCAGGTGGCCGTGTGCGAGTTCGCCCGCAATGTCGTCGGCCTTGCCGGCGCCAGCTCCTCTGAGTTCGATCCGGATGGCCCGTATAGCGTCATCGACCTGATGAGCTCGCAGGAGGACGTGACCGAGAAGGGCGGCACCATGCGTCTGGGTGCCTATCCGTGCAAGCTTGCTGCCGATACCCTTGCTCGCGAGGCATATGGCGAGGAACTCGTCTACGAGCGTCACCGTCACCGCTTTGAGTTCAACAACGCCTTCCGCGACCAGCTCGAGGACGCCGGTTTGGTTATCTCGGGTCTGTCGCCTGACGAGCGCCTGGTCGAGATGGTCGAGCTGCCGCGCGACGTGCATCCGTGGTATGTGGCAACCCAGGCTCATCCCGAGTTCAAGAGCCGCCCGACCAACCCGCAGCCGCTGTTCCGCGAGTTCGTACGCGCTTCGATTGGCCAGCATGAGGGTGTCGACCGTCTGCAGGTGACGCCCATGAACCTCGCTACGGACTAAGGGTGCCGGCGAATAAGGAACATACCGAAGCTACTCCCTCGTCGCTCGCCGTGGCGGCGGGGGAGTATCTCGATTACCTCGCGGTCGAGCGGGGCTTGGCGCGCAACACGATTGCGGCCTATCGTCGTGACCTGACGACGTACTGCGCCTATCTGGAGCGGGCGGGTATTGTGTCTTTTGAAGAAGTGACCCGTCAGATCGTGGAGGGCTTTGTCGCCGATCGCCGCGACGGAGGCTATTCCGACGCCTCGGTGGAGCGTGCGCTTGCTGCCGTGAAGGGCCTGCATGCCTTTTTGGTGCGCGATGGGGCCGTGGCCCAAAACCCGACGGCGGCGTTGCGCCTGCCTAAAAAGGCTGAGCGTTTGCCGGAGTATCTATCGGTGGAGGATGTCTCGGTGCTGCTCGATCAAGACTTTCCCGAGGGCGAGATGGGACTGCGCGACCATGCCATCTTGGAAGTGCTCTACGGATGCGGTTTGCGTGTGAGTGAGCTGGTTGGGCTCGATGTGGGCGATATCCATATTGACGATGGCTTTGTACTCGTTCGCGGTAAGGGCTCAAAGGAACGCCTGTCCCCACTGGTGGGAAGCGCGGCGCGAGCTCTGACGCTCTATGTAACTGAGGGGCGTTCTCGCTTGGCGGCCCATGCCCGCGGAACCGAGACCTCGGCGGTCTTTTTAAATAAGAACGGACGTCGCCTGTCGCGCCAGGCCGTGCATGCGATATGCGAGCGGTATGGGCGTCAGGTGGGGCTGGTGGGGCTCCATCCCCATACCTTGCGCCACTCCTTTGCCACCCACATGCTCGCGGGTGGTGCCGACCTGCGTGTGCTGCAGGAGATTTTGGGCCATGCCGATATTTCGACCACACAGGTCTACACGCATGTCGACCGAACGCAACTGACCGAGGTCTATCTGGCGGCGCATCCGCTGGCGCATCGTTAACACATCGCTGACCTGTATATTTATAGGTATTTGGGGACGGGCCCCAGATTGCCGTGGGGGGCTGCGGACAAAAAGTTGGACCATCAGGTCCGGTTTGGAGTCCGCATGAC
>JAHYYI010000017.1 GCA_019425045.1 Collinsella sp. | reverse complement strand
CCGTCGGATGACTTGAAGAAGGGGGAGGCCTCGCGGCCTCCCCCTTTTTTGCGTTATAGACACGTTGTGCTTTGGGGCCTAGCTCCCCCGTATGCGCTCTTACTGTTTGGCTGTATTTTGAGTCCTTCTAGTGTATTTGAGCGATAATTACTCGCATTGGCGTTAGGGAGGGCTTGATGTTTACCGTATTTGTCTTTGGCAATATTGCTTCGGGTAAGTCGACTGCCTGCCGCTATTTCGAATCTCGTGGCGCTATGCTTATCGATCTGGATGAGCTTGCAAAATCGCTGTATGTGCCGGGCTCTGATATCGTCAATGCTTTAGCGGATGAATTCGGCTGGGACATTTTGGATGAGGAAGGCGGCATTCGCCGCAGCATCCTCGCTTCTCGAGCTTTCGCTTCTCCTGATTCGGTCGCACGGCTCAATGGTATCGTGCATCCCGTTCTCATTGAACAGCTTTCGCTTAGGATTCTCGATCCGGTTTGTTGTACGGTTTCGTCTCCCTGTTATCCCTTTGCGGTAGTCGAGGTTTCTGCTCCGACTGGTTTTGAGGATGCATTTGGCTTGGCTGATGAAATTCTGGTCATCAGCGCTCCTTTGTCAGTTCGTCGCGAGCGTGCTATTCAACGTGGCATGGAGCCATCTGATTTCGATGCCCGTTCTGCTTGCCAGCCCGATGAGTCTGCGCTGTGCAATCTTGCTACAACGGTTATAGATAATGCGGCAGGCGATAACTCGCTCTTTGAAGAACTGGATGCATGGCTTGTGCGCCATGGGTTCGGGGATGTTGTGGATAAGGAGGAGACCGATGCCTAAGACGCGTTTCCTTACTTGGTATCGCCTTATACCGCTGGCTGCCGTTTTTGTCTTCGGCCTTATCTCATTCGTTTACTCGTATGCTCCTGCTGCTTTCTTTAAACCGCTGTATCCGATTGACTACGAGGCGTATGTAAAGCAATCCAGCATTTCGCATAATCTGGATCCGTATTTGGTGTGCGCTGTCATTAAGTCTGAATCGAATTGGGATCCCGAGGCCGAGTCGAATCAAGGTGCTCAGGGATTGATGCAGCTGATGCCCGAGACTGCCCAGGATATGATCGCCAAGGGCCTTGTCGACGGTGGCGAGTATTCGGCCGACAACCTTAACAATCCGGCTACGAATATCGAGTTTGGCTGTGCGTATCTTTCGTATCTTCTAGCGTATTTTAACGGGTCGACTGACAGTGCCATTGCCGCCTATAACGCTGGCATGGGTAATGTCGACGGATGGGCGCAGCAGAGCACGTCGCTTCATAATGCAATCACCTTTCCCGAGACGCAGGCGTATCTGATTCGTGTCAATAATGCCTGGGTTCGCTACAAGACCCTCTATCCCGATCGGTTCGTATAGGACTATGCCTGCCGCCTGCGTATACTGCAGAGATATGAGTTAGGAGTATCCATGGCGGAATTTGAAGTAGAACGCGTTGGCGGTGAACTTAAGCGCTTTGGCGTTGAAGGCTCTGACGTGCCGTTTAAGGTCGTGTCTCCCTATGACCCTGCAGGCTCTCAGCCTAAAGCCATTGAGTCGCTTGTGCAGGGTGTGAGGGACGGAGACCGCTATCAGGTTTTGCTGGGCGTGACTGGTTCGGGCAAGACCTTCACGATGGCAAAGACTATTGAGGCCCTGGGAAAGCCGACGCTGGTCATGGCTCCGAATAAAACGCTCGCTGCTCAGCTTGCGAGCGAGCTCAAAGAGTTCTTTCCCAACAACGCTGTGGTCTACTTCGTCTCGTACTACGACTACTATCAGCCCGAGGCGTATGTGCCGCAAAGCGATACATATATCGAGAAAGACTCCTCGATTAACGAAGAGGTCGAGATGCTGCGACATCAGGCGACCGCATCGCTGCTCTCTCGACGAGATGTGATCGTCGTCGCATCGGTCTCGTGTATCTATGGCATTGGCTCTCCTGAGGACTATGCGGGCCTAGCCCCGAACGTCGACAAGAAGGTGCCGCTCGAGCGCGATGACTTTATCCATGCACTTATCGACATTCAATATGATCGCAATGACTATGACCTGGCACGCGGCACGTTCCGCGTGCGCGGCGATGTTGTCGACGTGTATCCGCCTTATGCCGAGCATCCGTTGCGGTTTGAGTTCTTTGGCGACGAGGTCGAGCTGATTGCCGAGATCGATGAGGTCACCGGTGAAATGCTGCGTGAGTACGAGGCCATCCCCGTATGGCCGGCATCGCACTACGTGACCGAGAAGCCGAAGGTCAAGGCGGCTCTGAAATCGATCAGCGAAGAGTGCGAGAAGCGCGTGGCGGAGCTCAAGGCGACCGACAAGTTGCTCGAGGCGCAGCGTCTGCAGCAGCGCACCGATTATGATCTTGAGATGCTCGAGACGATGGGCTTTTGCAACGGCATCGAGAACTACTCGCGTCATCTGGACGGTCGCAAGCCGGGTGAGCCGCCGTTTACCCTGATCGATTACTTTCCTAAGGACATGCTCTGCATCATCGATGAGAGCCATGTGACGGTGCCGCAGATTCGCGGCATGCACGAAGGTGACCGCTCGCGTAAGGTGACGCTGGTGGAGCATGGTTTTCGCCTGCCCTCGGCGCTCGACAACCGCCCGCTTCGTTTCGATGAGTTTGAGGCAAGGATCCCCCAGTTTATCTATGTTTCGGCCACGCCGGGCGACTACGAGCTGCGGGTGAGTCAGAACGACGTTGAGCAGATTATTCGTCCGACCGGCCTGCTCGACCCCAAGATCGATGTGCGTCCGGTTCGTGGGCAGATTGACGATCTTGAGGACGAGATTCGCGAGCGCGTTGCCCGCAAGGAGCGTGTGCTGGTGACCACGTTGACCAAGCGCATGGCCGAGGACCTGACCGACCACCTGCTTGATGCGGGCATTAAGGTCAATTACATGCACTCCGATACGGCGACGATGGACCGTGTCGAGATCCTGCGAACGCTGCGCGAGGGCAAGATCGATGTTCTCGTTGGCATCAACCTGCTCCGCGAGGGTCTAGACCTTCCCGAGGTCTCGCTGGTGGCAATTCTCGACGCTGACAAGGAAGGCTTCTTGCGCAACCGCCGTTCGTTGATTCAGACGATTGGCCGCGCGGCCCGTAACGCCGATGGCGAGGTCATCATGTATGCAGACGTTGTGACCGATTCGATGAAAGAAGCCATCGAGGAGACGCAGCGCCGTCGCGAGATTCAGATGGCATATAACGAAGAGCATGGCATTGTGCCCAAGACGGTCCGCAAGGCCATTAACGACATTTCGAGCTTTATTGCCGAGGCCGAAAAGACTGTGGGTTCCAAGGGGCGCTCGAAGGGCGACTCTCTTGGTCATGGCGCATTCTATACGCCCGATGAGTCGGGCGAGGGCGGCGTGCCGGAAACGGTGGTACCCGAGCAGACACTTGCGGAGCAGTTGGAAGAGCTACCGCATGACGAGCTTGTCCGGATCGTCGAAACCATGGAAGAGGATATGCGCAACGCTTCTGCCGCCATGGACTTTGAGGAGGCGGCGCGCCTGCGCGATGCCGTCGTTCAGATTCGGGCGATGCTCGAGGGTGCGTCTGAGGACGAGACGATCGAGCGCTTACGTTCGCAGGCCCGCAAGGGTTCCACGTTCGCATCGGGCAGAAAACGCCAGGGTGCACGGTTTAAGAAATAGCGAACAGGCCCCGAGCTCCCTGTGGAGCTCGGGGCCTGTATCTTATGCGCGCTGGAATTCGTGCGCTAGAGGTCTGCGATCAGGGCTTCGGCACAACGGATGCCGTCGGTGGCCGCGCTCATGATGCCGCCGGCATATCCAGCTCCCTCACCACAAGGGTAGAGGCCCGGGGTCGACACGGCATGGCATGCTCGGTCTCGGGTGACAGTGACCGGTGAGCTCGAACGAGTCTCCACGCCGGTAAGAACGGCATCGGGGCGGTCGTAGCCTCGTAGCTTTTTTCCGAGTAGGGGAAGTCCCAGGCGGAGCGACTCGACGATATGCTGCGGCAGGGCTTCGTCAATTGCCGTCCAGGTCACACCGAGCGGATATGTGGGCTTTACCTTTCCGGGCGCCTTGCTGGCGCGTCCTGCGAGAAAATCTCCGACGAGCTGTGCCGGTGCGTTCCAGTTGGAACCGCCCAGGCGATAGGCAGCCGCCTCGCAGGCACGCTGGAGCTCGATGCCGGCGAGCGGGTCATCGTTGGGAAGGTCCTCAGGCGTGACGTTAACGAGCAGGGCGGCATTTGCGTTGCGTCCGTCGCGGGCATTGAGACTGGCCCCGTTGACGCACAGATGGCACGGTTCTGAAGAGGCGGCAACAACCTGTCCGCCGGGGCACATGCAAAACGAGAACACGCTGCGGCCGTTGGGAAGATGGGCAACAAGTTTGTAAGGGGCCGCCCCGAGCGCTGGATGCCCCGCCGAGGCACCATATTGGGCTCGGTCGATGTCGCGCTGCGGATGCTCGATGCGAACGCCCATGGCAAAGGTCTTTTGTGCGAGGGCCACGTTGTGGTCCTTAAGGAGCTCAAAAATATCGCGAGCAGAATGCCCGCAGGCGAGGATGAGGTGCTTTGTCTCGATTGGTTCGCAAGTGGCGTCTTGGGACGATTGGGTATCAATACCGGTGATGGCGCCAGACGCGTCGATGCGAATGTCGACGAGCCTCGTTCGATAACGGACGACACCTCCGAGCTGCTCGATGCGCTGGGATATAGCGGTAACAACCTTGGGAAGGATGTCGGAGCCAATGTGCGGCTTGGCATCCCACAGAATATCGCGGGGTGCACCCGCCTCGACGAAGGTTTCAAGGATAAGGCGATGGGCGGGATTTTTGGTTCCCGTATTGAGCTTGCCGTCCGAGAAAGTCCCCGCGCCGCCCAGGCCAAACTGGATATTGCTCTCGGGGTCGAGGATGCGCTCCTTTAGAAAGAGGTCGATCGCCTGCGAGCGGCGAAATGCCGGATCGCCGCGCTCGATGAGCAAGGGCTCAAGACCTGCTTCGGCGAGCGTAAGCGCAGCGAAAAGGCCGGCACATCCGGCGCCGACAACGACGGGGCGTTCTTTGGGTACGCCGGAAACGGGGGAGGGGAATGAAGGCTCATCGTCTTCTATCGCGCGTACGCGCGAGCGGTCACGCTCGGCAACGCTGTCGACCGCTTCTCGCTCGAGGTGGGGACTAGTCAGCTCAACACGAAAGCTCAGAATAAAATGGACGTCTCGTTTTTTGCGAGCGTCGATTGACTTGCGGTGGAGCTCGATGGACTTGATCTCGGAGTCCTTGCAACGTAGGACGCGCTTGGCGACTCGCTTGCCAACAATGAGGCAGGCATTTTCATCGCCGGCTTCATCGAGTGACGCGTTGACTTGGGTGATTTCGATCATCGAGGTCTCCTTAGAGGCAAGAAAGAGGCCGTCCGGTATCCCAGACGGCCCGAATGCGTTTTTGATTATAGACTGAGCGGCTACAGGCTGCTTGCAGCGCGAATGCCCGAGAGCCAGGCCCACGCAAGGTTAAAGCCTCCGCAATCGGCGTCGATGTCGAGCGCTTCGCCGCAGACGTAAAGCGGGGCGTCGACAACGCTGCGCGCGCGTAGACTGGGTGTTGAGATACTCTCGACAGATACGCCACCACGCGTGACCTGCGCTGAGCGCTCCTCGGCTGTTCCCTCGACGAGCAACTTAAAGTGCTTGAGGATCGAGACCAGATGGATGACATCGTTGGAGCCTGGATGGCACTGCTCGAACGCTGTGCAGACGACGCGGGAGAGTTGCGGGGCGAGCATGCCGTCGAGCCAACGGGGATCGCGGGGTGAAAAGTCACCGAACAGCTCAACGCGCCGGTTGAGCATATCGAGCAACTCGTCTTTGGAGAGGTCGGGGAAAACGTCGAGCAGGATCGTATCGCCGTGCTGGATACGACGAGAGAGGTTGAAGACAGCGACACCCGAGATACCGAAGGTTCGAAACAGCACTTCACCGTCTTCGTGCCAGAGCTCATTATGATTGCGGGCGAGCGTCAAGCGGGCACGGACGCGCAGGCCATCCAACGTCTTGAGTGCCGCTCGATCGCCAACGACCGTTGCCGATACGGGGCAGAGGATGGGGCGCAGCGAAGTGAGGGGAAGGCGAAACGTATCGGCGATACCGGTGGGGTTGCCGCCCGTAGCGATAATTACGGCATGTGCCTGCAGGGCCTCGTTCTTGCGAGGGACATCGGCGAGCGCCTTCCGAAGCGAGCGGAGCTCCGATTTTCGGTCGTCGTGCTTTTTTGCCTTGAGCGCCCGCGCTGGACGGTCTATTTGGAGTGCCCAGCCTTCGGAAGCTTTGTACGCCGAGGCAACGTTGGCTCCGCAGATTAAGGTGATACCTAGGCGGTCGCAAACGCTGAGAAGCGCGTCGCGCACCGATTCGGCGCGAAGGGAGCGCGGGTACAGCCGGCCTTCCTCGGAGGTTGTCATGATGCCCAGCGAGGAGAAGAAACCCATAAGCTCTTGTTCGGGCTGGGGGCCCATGACGGATTCGACGAATGCGGGGTGGTTATACCGCTGAGGATCAATCGATTCGTTGGAGAGGTTGCAACGGCCGTTACCGGTCGCAAGGAGCTTGAGGCCGCAGGCGACATCGCGCTCAACGATGCAGACGCTTTTGCCAGCGCGTGCGGCCGTAATGGCGGCGGCGAGGCCTGAAGCCCCGCCGCCGATTACCAAGACGTCATAGAGGGCGCTCGCGTTCACTTAGGCCTCGTCGGTCTCGTGCGGGGTAATAGCCTCGACGGCAGAGACTGCCTTGGGCAACATGCCATCGGGCAGCGCGGTCTCGACCTCGCCCTTATCGCAGGCCTCGGCGAGTGCCGGATTAATGGGAAGCTGGCCCAAGATGTCGAGGTTATAGCGCTCTGCGACCTCGGGGAGCTTGCTCTTGCCAAAGACCTCGATCTTCTTGCCGCAGTCGGGGCACTCAATATAGCTCATGTTCTCGACAATGCCCAGAATGGGGACGTTCATCTTCTCGGCCATGTTGACCGCCTTGGCGACGATCATCGAGACCAGATCCTGCGGGCTCGTGACGATGACGATGCCGTCGACGGGCAGCGACTGGAAGACGGTGAGCGCGACGTCGCCTGTTCCCGGAGGCATGTCGACCAGCAGGTAGTCGATGGGGCCCCACGAGGTCTCGCTCCAGAACTGCCTAATGGCGCCTGCGATGACCGGACCGCGCCAAAGGACGGGGTCGGTCTCGTTTTGGAGCAGCAGGTTGGAGCTCATGACCTTGACGCCGTGTTCGGAGATTTCGGGCAGCATAAGGTTGCCAAGGGCATGGACGTGGCGTCCGCTCATACCGAACATCTTGGGGATAGAGGGACCGGTGATGTCGGCATCGAGGACGCCGACCTTGTGGCCGTGACGGGCAAGCTCGGTGGCGATGGCACCGGTGACAAACGACTTGCCGACACCGCCCTTGCCGGAAAGCACGGCGATGACGCGTTTGACCTCGGACAGCGTGTTCTCCTCAAATTGCGACGGCGACGTTTGTCCGCCGGCGGCCTGTGCGTGCTCGCAACCCATGTATGACTCCTTTGTATATGTTGGGGCCGGGGCCCCGTGGTGTGACACGAGCGTCATTGTACCCTCGTTTGCGAGCGGGAGTCATTTGCGATTCATTTGGGCCGAGCGTGCTTGCAATACGATGGGTCCAAGCGAATGGGCGGGCTTACTGAACTTTGCTGGCGAAGTCGAGGTATTGCATGCGCTGCAGCTTGTCGATCGTCGAGGCGTATGGGCTGTCTTCAGATTCCAAGTCGTAGCGCAGCCCGTCGGCACCGAGGTAGCCGGCGACATTGATGGTGGGCACATCTGACCTTGTTGCTAGCAGAGCCTTTTGATAGTCGGTGAGCGGGGCGCCGATCTTATTAAGGGTAATGGCTGCAATCTCGTTTGCCCCGACGGTGTCGTAGACGTTGAGCTCGGTATCGCCGGCGATTTCATAGTTAGCCCAGACGAAATATGTTGACTGATAGATACGGAAAGCGTGGCTTGCCGTATCTTCCTGAGGGTACAGCTCGTCGTTGAGAGTCGTTGCGGCGCTCGGCTGATGGTCGCCAAAAAAGACAAGGACAACCGGTCTGCCGATATTGCGGAGCTCGTTGATAAAGTACTCGAGGTCCCGGTCGGATGCGTTGATGCAGGTAAGATAGGTGTTGAGCGCGCTATTGGCGCCCTCGCTGGCTCCCTCGACCCAATAGTTTGTCAGCTCCTCGGCGGGAACGGTGCCATAGTCGTAGCCGCCGTGATTTTGCATCGTGACGTCAAAGAGGAACTGCGGGGCTTCGTCGGTTCTAAGCAGGTCGAGTATCTTGTCGTAGGTGGCGTAGTCGCATACGCCGGCATGGTAACAGGGCGCACCTTCGAAATCGCCGATTGAAAGAAAGTCTCCAAAGCCCAGCTGCTGATAGATTTTATCTCGATGGTAGTTGACGGGGTTTTGCGGGTGCATAGCGGTAGCGGTATACCCAAGCTCCTTGAGGTTCTTTGCCAGGCTGTTGACGCCATTCATCTGATACAGCTGATAGGGGATTTTGCCTAATCCGACAAAGGCCGTTGTCGCTCCGGTCAAAAATTCGAATTCGGAGTTCGCCGTTCCGCCACCGGCGACCGAAGCGAGCATGGTGCCGCGAACAAGTGTGTCGGGAAGCGAGTTGTAGAATGCGGGGCCGGTGTACCCGGCCGCCTGGAGCTGCTCAAAGCACGAAAGGTCACTAAAACTCTCGTTCATGACGGCAACAATCGTCGGCTTGATTTCATTGAACTGGGCAACGGCCGCCGCGCGCTGCTCGCTCGAGCCATACGTGCTGTCGTAGGCGGCGGCGAGCTCCTGCTCGATGCTCTGCGCCTCATCGGGCGTATAGTCTTCGGGCTTCTCAATGGGCAACTCGTTGACCATTTCGGTGAACGAAGTGATAAAACCCTGAGACGCATACGTGGTGATGGGCTGCCAACGGTCAAATCCAAAATTCAGTGCCTGCTCCAAGTCGATGCTGGAAAAGCCCGAGAGCCCCACAACGGTCACGAGCAGAAAAGCGCAGAGGTTAGCGGCGATTGCGGGGAAGACATGGGTGGGCGTACGGAGCTTTCGCGGTCGGATAAGCGAAAGAAGCCCCAGGGAAATCTCCAGCAGGGCGAGAGAGGTTACGATTCCGGCGGTAAAGGTAAACTCGTATCCCTCGCTCACTTCCATTGCGGTGCCAAGGGCCAAGATATCGCTTGGCAGGATGGCCTCGCCTTTAAACGTTATGACGAAGTGCTCGGCAATGCCAAGGATGCAACAGACGACGGGCACGAGGGCCATGACGCCTCCATGACGCTGTCCCAGCAAATAAAGGGAGAGCAGAACCGTTGCGAGCAGCCCGACGGAAAACCCGAATGAGTTGGCGGGAATGCGATAGAACGTTTCGTTGCAGGCAATTTCGAGTGAAACGAACGAGAGCGCTGAAACAGCGGCGATGACAAGGATGTCACGGCAAATACAGGCAACCGTTCCCGTCGCAAGATCGGTTTGGTCGATAAGTCCCGAAACCAAGGGTTCGACAAGAAGTATGACGGCGGCAGCACCGAGCGCCGAATAAGAAAGGACCCATAGGGAACTGTCCTCATTTACGAGCAATTGATTCGTAATCCATGCAGCTACCACGCCGAGCGGGATGAGGAGCGTCGCGCACCAAAAGACGCGGGCAATGGGCGGCTTTTCATTGTGTTTGATTGAAAAATACACGCGCACGACGACGGTGGCCACGATAAGGACGGCGATGAATATGGGCAGATTGGCCATGTCGCTCGAAGTGATTTCAAGGGGGATATCTTCGGTCATGGACGTTCCTCTGTTACAGCAAATTAAGTTCAGTATTAGATTACTGTAACCTTTCCACGGCATTTCGAGAAACAAAGCGCCCGATACGCAAGGCTAAAGGTCTGCGAATCTTGTATTACGAACATCTGTGCGCGTCGAGTGCGCTAAACTCATCGACAGTATGATTCGATGCAATAGGAGGCAAGGAGCTTCCATGTCTGATTCTTCTATCGTTATTCGCGGCGCTCGTGAGCACAACCTCCGTGATATCGATGTTTCCATTCCGCGCGACCAACTCGTGGTCATTACCGGTCTTTCTGGCTCGGGCAAGAGTTCGCTGGCATTTGACACTATCTATGCCGAGGGCCAGCGTCGATATGTCGAGAGCCTTTCGAGCTATGCGCGCCAGTTCTTGGGCCAGATGGACAAACCCGACCTGGATTCAATCGACGGCCTTTCGCCGGCGGTGTCGATCGACCAAAAGACGACGTCTAAAAACCCTCGCTCGACGGTTGGCACCGTAACCGAGATTTATGACTATCTGCGCCTGCTGTTCGCCCGTGTGGGCACCCCGCACTGTCCCGAATGCGGCCGCGTCATTGAGCGCCAGACGACCGACCAGGTTGCCGACAAGGTCTTGGCGGCGGGGGAGGGCCGCCGCGCGTTTGTGCTGGCACCGGTAGTGCGCGGGCGAAAAGGCGAGTACGCCAAGCTGTTTGAGGACCTTCGCGCCGAGGGCTTTAGCCGCGTGCGTGTCGACGGCGAGGTTCGCTCGCTTGATGACCCTATCGATTTGGATAAGAAATTCAAGCACGATATCGAGGTCGTGGTCGACCGCATCGTGATCCGTGAGAACTCGCTGGGCCGTATTGCCGAGTCCGTTGAACAGGCGACTGCGCTGGCGCACGGCAATGTGAACGTATACTTGCTGCCCGACCGCGACGCTCCCGAGGGGACCGAAGGCGAGTTGCTGGAGTATTCGCTGGCGTTAGCGTGCCCGGAGCATGGACACTCCATCGATGACCTGCAGCCGCGTGATTTCTCGTTCAACGCGCCCTATGGCGCGTGCCCAGAGTGCGATGGCCTGGGCTTTAAGAAGACGGTCGATGCCGAGGCCCTAATCGAAGACCCCTCGAAGTCGATCGCCGACGGGGTTTTTGGCAGCCTGTTTGGCAACTCTAACTACTATCCGCAGATTTTCGCTGCGGTCTGCAAACACTTTAAGGTGAGCGTCGATACGCCGTGGGAGGATCTGCCTCCGCGGGTGCGTCGCGCGTTTTTAGACGGCATGGGCGACCAGAAGATTTCGGTCGACTATCAAAAGCTCGATGGGCGCCGCAGCCAGTGGGACACCAAGTTCTCGGGCGTGCGCAATATCCTGTACGAGCGCTATACCGAGACGACGAATGAGAACACCAAGGCGCGCTTGGAGAAGTACATCCGCGAGGAGCCGTGCTCGAGTTGCCATGGTGCTCGTCTGCGCCCCGAGATGCTCGCCGTTACCGTAGGCGGTAAGTCCATTTACGAGGTCTGCTGCCTATCGTGCCGCGAGTCGCTCGAGTTTTTTGAGGGCTTGGAGCTTACCGAGCGCCAACAATTTATCGGTGGGCGCATCGTCAAGGAAATCCTGGAGCGCTTGCGTTTTCTGGTCGATGTCGGACTCGACTATCTGACCCTCGATCGTGCCTCGGCGACGCTTTCCGGAGGCGAGGCCCAGCGCATTCGCCTGGCAACGCAGATCGGCGCCGGCCTCATGGGTGTGCTGTACATTTTGGACGAGCCATCGATTGGCCTCCATCAGCGCGATAACGAGCGCCTGATCAAGACGCTTGAGCGCCTACGCGATATCGGCAATACCGTCATCGTCGTCGAGCATGATGAGGATACGATTCGTGCTGCCGACTATGTGATCGACATGGGCCCCGGCGCGGGCGTGAACGGCGGACACGTAGTCGCGGCGGGAACGCCTGCCGATATCATGGCGTGTCCCGAGTCGATGACGGGCGCCTACCTGACCGGCAAGCGAATGATTCGGGTTCCCGATGAACGCCGCAAGCCCGGTCGCGGCTGCCTTAAGATCACGGGCGCCCGCGCCAACAACCTCAAAAACGTTACCGCCAAGATTGAGTTCGGTACGCTTACGGTCGTTACCGGCGTGTCGGGATCGGGTAAGAGCTCCCTGGTTACCGACACTATCGCACCTGCCCTTACGAATGCCATTCACCGTTCGACGCGCCCTGTGGGTCCGTATAAGAAAATCGAGGGCATCGAGTGTATCGATAAGGTTATCGATATCGACCAGTCGCCGATTGGCCGCACGCCGCGTTCCAACCCTGCTACGTACATTGGCCTGTGGGATGATCTTCGCGCGCTGTTTGCGAGTACGCCGGAGTCGAAGGCGCGTGGCTACTCGCCGGGACGTTTCTCCTTTAACGTGAGCGGCGGTCGCTGCGAAGCATGCAAGGGCGACGGACAAATTAAGATCGAGATGCACTTCCTTCCCGATATCTATGTCCCCTGTGAGGTCTGCGGCGGCAAACGCTATAACCGCGAGACGCTTGAGGTCACCTACCGTGGTAAGACCATCTCGGACGTGCTCGACATGAGCGTCACCGAGGCACTGGCCTTCTTTGGGAATATCCCGCAGATTAAGCGCAAGCTCCAGACGCTGTACGATGTAGGCTTGGGCTACGTGAGCCTGGGCCAGCCCGCTACGACGCTCTCGGGCGGCGAGGCGCAGCGTGTGAAGCTCGCCAAGGAGCTTCATCGACGCCAGACGGGCAAGACGTTCTATATTTTGGATGAGCCGACGACCGGCCTTCATTTTGAGGACGTCCGCCAGCTGCTCGATGTGCTGCAGCGCTTGGTCGATGCGGGCAACACGGTGCTGGTGATTGAACACAACCTTGATGTCATCAAGGTTGCCGACCGTCTGATCGATATAGGCCCCGAGGGCGGTAACGGCGGCGGAACCGTCGTGGTTTCGGGCACACCGGAGCAGGTTGCGGACTGTCCGCAGAGTTATACGGGCAAGTTTTTGGCGCCGTTGCTCAGGCGTGACCGGGAGCGTCAGGCTCAACTTGATGCTCAATAAATAGGCGATTCAGTTTATGGGCGCCATCGACTCCTTGTGATTCGATGGCGCTTGCTGTGTCGAAGTGACGTATGCAGCCGAATTGGACATATACTTAATCCTTGCGTCCGAATGCGAGGGAAAGGATATGCCATGGCAAAGGCTGTAAAGACGCCAAAAACCAATGCGATGCGCGAGCTGGAAAGCGCCGGCATTTCCTATGTTCTACATACGTACGAAGACGATGGTGATGAGTCGGCGGGCCTGGGGGTCGCGATTTCGGAGCAGCTTGGCGAGGAGCCCGGTCAAGGATTTAAGACCTTGGTCTGCGTGACGCCGTCCAACGACCACGTCGTGTGCTGCATCCCTGTTGCCGACGAGCTCGATCTAAAGTCCGCCGCGCGTGCCGCGGGGGAGAAGTCCTTGGCCATGATGCATGTGAAGGATTTGCTTGCGGCGACTGGCTACGTTCGCGGCGGCTGCAGTCCGGTCGGTATGAAAAAACGCTACCGGACGCTCATTGATGAGACATGTGTCCTTTGGGATACCATTTTTATTTCGGGAGGCAAGCGTGGTTATCAGCTCGAGCTTGCACCTGATGATTTAATTGCATTTTGCGGGGCGACAGTTGCCGCGATTACGAGAGAGGACTGAGCGATGCCGCAGGAAGAATTGAAGCGCGGAGCTCATTTTGCAGAAGAATCTGCGCCTCAGACACCCTCATCCGAAGCTTCTTCATCGCGAGATGACACTGACGACATGGGCTCGTCGGACTACTCCACGGTTGGTCGTTCCGCCGGGCTTATGACCATCCTGACCATCGTGTCTCGCGTCACTGGTTTTATCCGCACGTGGGCAATGGCGGCCGCTATCGGCATGTCGCTACTCTCGTCCTCCTATCAGGTCGCCAACAACCTGCCCAATATGCTCTACGAACTCGTGATGGGCGGCATGCTCGTGACGGCGTTTTTGCCCGTGTACATGGGCGTGAGGCGTGAGCAGGGTCGCGAGGCCTCGAACGAGTACGTGGGCAACCTGCTCGGCATTCTGCTTTTGGTGCTGGGTGGCATTTCGTTGCTGGGGACCGTGTTCGCCCCGGGCTTTATCTGGACGCAATCGTTCCTTTCGGGTGACGGCGGCAGCATGGATACCGCTGCGTTCATGTTCCGTTTCTTTGCCATCCAGATTCTGTTTTATGGTTTGGGTTCGGTGTTCTCGGGCGTTCTCAACGCACACCGCGACTACTTCTGGTCGACGTTTGCCCCGGTCCTCAACAATGTGATCGTCATTGCGAGCTTTATGGGTTTTGCGCCCGTGTCCGCACAGTTTGGCGAACGTGCCGGCATCATCTTGATTGCGGCCGGTACGACCCTCGGTGTCTTTGTTCAGATGGCATGTCAGATTCCCGCGCTTGGCAAGCACGGCGTGCATCCCCATATCCATATCGACTTTAAGGACCCCGCGCTGCGCCAGACGATTGCGCTCGGTATCCCGACGCTGCTCGCCACGGTGTGCATGTTTGTCTCGACTTCTATCACCAACGCTGCCGCGCTGGTGGTCCAGCCCGAGACTGGCCCTTCCGTCATCGCCTATGCGCGCCTGTGGTACACGCTGCCCTACGCGCTGATTGCCGCCTCGCTTTCGACGGCGCTCTATACCGAGCTCTCTCACGACGCACAGGAGAAGGATTACGACAGCGTTCGCACGGGCATTTCGCGTGGCGTCGCCCAGATGCTGTTCTTCCTGATTCCGTTTGCGCTGTACCTGATTGTCTTCGCGCGTCCGCTCAACATGATTTACTGTGCCGGCAAGTTCGATGAATCCGGCGTGGCGCTGGTGTCCGAGTTCCTTGTCTACCTGGCGTTCTCGCTGCCGCTCTACGGCGTGGTCGTGTTGATGCAGAAGAGCTTCTCTGCCTTGCTCGACATGAAGCCCTATAGCCGCTATTGCCTGTATTCCGCCATCGGCCAGGCCGGCTCGGTTCTGCTGTTTGGCGTTGTGCTGGGCTTCGGTATGCCGGCAATCGCGCTTTCGTATGTCGTCGACTACGTGATCTTGGTCGGCTGTTCGCTGTGGTGGCTGCGTCGTCGCCTGCGTGGCCTTCAGGTCAAATCTATCCTACATGGCGGTTTCTTTGGCCTTTTGCTCGGTGGCCTGGGTGCTGCCGCAGGCGCCGGCGTCATGTGGGCGCTTGAACACTTTGTCGGGGCACTTGGCGGCTCGATTCTGATTACTCTTGGCTATGTTTGCGTTGCGGGTGTCGTCTCGCTTGCTGTTACCTTTGGCCTTGCCGTCGTCCTTAAGATGCCCGAGGTCTCGGCGCTGCTTCGTCGCAAGTAGGTGCGCGTGGCCGGTCACGACAACATTCCAACGCTTGCCGAGCAGGTTTCGCGCGTTCCCACGCAGCCCGGATGCTACCTTTGGAAGGATGCCAAGGGCGATGTCATCTACGTGGGCAAGGCGAAAAACCTGCGCGCCCGTATGCGTCAGTACGTGACGCTGCAGGACGAGCGCCAGAAGATCCCGCTGATGATGCAGCTGGTGGCGAGCTTTGACTATATCGTGGTGGAGACCGAGCACGAGGCGTTGGTGCTCGAGCGCAATTTGATTGGTCAGTACCATCCGTACTTTAACGTCGACCTCAAGGATGACAAGAGCTACCCCTTTATCGCCATTACAAAGGGCGACCTGTATCCCGCTATCAAATACACGCGTGAGCGTCATAAGCCGGGAACGCGCTATTTTGGACCTTATACCGATAGCCGCGCGGCACGTGAGACGATAGATACGCTGCGCAAGGTTATCCCCATCTGCTCCGCATCCTGTGCGGAGTGGCGTCGTTGTCGCCGTATCGTCGAGTCCCACAAGGGCGAGGAAGACATCGTCAATATGATTTGCGCGCAAAACGGGCGCCCCTGCTTTGACTACCATGTCGGGCGCGGCCCGGGTGCGTGTGTCGGCGCGATTTCCCCGGCAGACTATGCCAAGAACGTCAAGCGTGTCGAGCGCTTTTTGTCGGGCCATCGCAAGGATGTCGTCGATGAGCTGACCTCCGAGATGACGGATGCCGCTGAGGCGCTCGACTTTGAGCGCGCGGCACGCGTCAAACGTCGTTTGGAGGTCATCAGGGGTCTGGACGATCGTCAGCAAGTCGTTTTTCCCTCCAGTGTCGATATAGATGTCATCGGTTTCTATCGCGAGGAGACCATCTCCGCCGCTTGCGTCTTCGTCGTTCGCGAGGGCCGAACTGTTCGCACCTGCGAGTTCATTCTCGACAAGGGTCTTGATGTTGACGAGGAAGAGCTCCAGTCGGGCTTTCTTAAGCGCTATTACGACGAGACGGCTGATATTCCAGCTGAGGTCAACCTTTCCGTCGAGCTTGAGGATGCGGAAGCGCTGGGGGAGTGGCTTGCGGGCAAGCGTGAGCGTTCCTGCCATCTCCATAGGCCGCAGCGTGGCGAAAAGCACCGTCTGCTCGATATGGCATCCAAAAATGCGCGCCATGCCCTCATGCGCTACATGATGCGAACGGGGTACGCTGACGACCGCACCAATCAAGCGCTCCTGGAGCTCGAAAGTGCGTTGGCGCTGCCATCGCCGCCGTTGCGTATCGAGTGCTTCGATATCTCTACACTGCATGGCACCTTTACGGTCGCCTCGATGGTGGTGTTTACCAACGGGCGCGCCGACAAGAGTCAGTATCGTCGTTTTAAAATTCAGGCCGAATTGGACGAGGCAAACGACTTCGTGTCGATGTCCGAGGTTTTGGGACGACGTTATGCTCCCGAGCGCATGGCCGACGAGCGCTTTGGCTCGCGCCCCGATTTGCTCGTTGTCGATGGCGGTAAGCCGCAATTGACCGCTGCGATCAAGCAACTTGAGGCTCTTGGGCTCGATATACCAGTTTGTGGCTTGGCAAAGGCCGATGAGGAGGTTTTCGTGCCTTGGGACGAGACTCCCGTCGTGCTGCCGACCGGGTCCGCGTCGCTCTATCTAATTAAACAGGTGCGCGATGAATCGCACCGTTTTGCCATCACGTTCCATCGCGAATTGCGCGATAAAGCCATGACGGTTTCGGTACTCGATGACGTTCCAGGCGTGGGACCCACCAGAAAACGTGCCCTTATGCGCCATTTTGGCTCGATGAAGCGTTTGCGCGCGGCGAGCGAGCAAGAGATCGCGGAAGTTCGAGGCATTCCTGCCGATGTCGCCAAAGCGGTTCACGAGGCGCTCGTTGCATGGAATGCCGAGCGCGCCGAGGCGGCGGCAAAGCAATCCGAAAACTAAACACGCCTCTAAACAACTGATATACATGATTGCGTGATTTTCAATCATTTATTTCACGGCGATTACCAGCCGATTTCGGGTTTAATTAACGCTAAAACGTTTGACTAGCCATGGTGAACAACCCTGCTATCCTGCGGGTTGACGAAGACTGATATCTCACCTCGTCGATACATACTGTCTGGCGAATCGTTTGTCAATGAATTCGGTGAACGGTAGCAAATACCGTTCAAGCGTATGTATGTATCGGTCGCCGAGCGCGGCACCTCAGTTGGGTTCGTCGGTAGGTAAGGTATATATCGTCCGCAAGTTGCGCGGGGGCACGTCTAGGCGCTCCCGGGTAAGATTCTCTATTGATAGGAGAAGACATGGCCATCATCAACAAGGGTATGTCCAGGCGTTCGTTCCTCGGCCTCACCGGCAGCGTCGCTGCTGTCGCAGGGCTTGGTCTCACCGGCTGCGGTGGCAGCTCTAGCGACGAGGGTTCCGCTTCCGGTTCCACCGATTCCGCCAACCGTGGCGGCGGCGTGATCACCGCTGGTTCCGCTTACGCTCCGTCCAGCTTCGATCCCGCCAGCACCGGCTCCGCTGTGGGCCTGGGTGCTAACTGGCACGTCGTCGAGGGCCTCTACGGCATCGATTACCACGACTACAGCACCTTCAACGAGCTCGCCACCGACGATCCCAAGTCTGTGGACGACACCACTTTCGAGGTCACCATCCGCAAGGGCGCCAAGTTCTCCGATGGCACCGAGGTCACCGCTGACGATGTCGTTGCCTCCTACACCGCTTGCGCCGCTTCCGCTACCTATGCTCCGTTCTTCCAGCCCTTCGAGTCCATCGAGGCCAAGGACGCCAGCACCGTGACGGTCAAGACCAAGGTCCCCAACTTCTCCCTGCTCAAGGATCGTCTGGCCATCGTCCGCGTTACCCCGGCCACCCAGACCGAGGAGGATCGCGCCAAGCAGCCGATCGGCTCCGGCCCCTGGATGTACGACTCTATCTCCGATACCGAGATCACCCTGGTTCCCAACCCCGAGTACAACGGTGAGTATGCTGCTGAGGATAAGAAGATCCAGTACAGCATCCTGACCGACCCCACCGCTCGCGTTACCGCTCAGCAGGAGGGCTCCACGCTCGTTATGGAGCTCGTTACCGCTGACGCCGTCGACCAGCTCGAGAGCGCCGGCTGCAAGATCGATAACGTTCAGGGTTTCGGCACCCGCTTCATCATGTTCAACGTCGCCAAGGAGCCTTGGAACAACGTCAAGGTCCGTCAGGCTGTCATGTATGCGCTCGACACCGAGAAGATGGTCAGCAACACCTTCGCCGGCCTTGCCACCGCTGCCAGCTGCTACCTGCCCAAGAGCTTCACCAACTATCATGAGGCTTCCACGGTGTACAAGACCGACGCCAAGAAGGCTAAGAAGCTCATCGAGGAGTCTGGCATCACCCCGGGTGCCATCACCCTGCGCACCACCGACAACGAGCAGATTAAGGGCATGGCCGCCCAGGTCAAGAACGACCTCGACGCTCTCGGCTTCGATGTGACCATCCAGACCGATACCTCGCCGGCCACCTACGCTGCCATCGACGGCGGCGAGGCCTACGATATCCTCCTTGCCCCTGGCGATCCTTCCTGCTTCGGCGCCGACCCCGACCTGCTGCTCAACTGGTGGTACGGCGACAACGTCTGGATGCAGACCCGTTGCCCGTGGAAGGAGTCCGCTGAGTGGCAGAAGCTCCACGGTCTCATGGACGAGGCTCTTGCCGCTGAGGGCGATGAGCAGCAGAAGAAGTGGAACGAGTGCTTCGACATCATTGCCGACAACGCCGTTCTGTACCCCGTTGTCCACGTCAAGACCGTCTCCGCTTCCTGGGACGATCCGTCCACTGCGCCCAACGGCGAGGCCCTCGATGGCTTCAAGGGCATCGGCACGACGAGCATGTCCTTCAGGGGCGTTGCGACCGTCAAGGCGTAAGACTCGCTTGAGTCTGTATGCAGGATGTCGGTCGTTGGGACCGTATCCTCATAGTTGAAACAAAGACCCGGGCGACCTCGATGTCGCTCGGGTCTTGTAATGAGTATCCGTACTCATATACCAGTTGGTCCTACCGACAAAAGAAAGGGGAGAGAACGTGAACAACTTGCTACGTTTGATTGGAAGGCGTCTTGTGGCGCTGCCGATCATGGCATTGGGCGTCACCGTCCTGGTGTTCTTCCTTATGTCGTTCTCCAAGACCGACCCCGCCTACACGGCGTTGGGTGACGGTGCCTCGCCCGAGGCGGTTGCCGAGTACCATGAGAAGTATGGTCTGGACGACCCCTGGCCTGTGCGCTACGTGCGCTATATGGGCGATTTGATCCATGGCGACATGGGCACCTATGGTGCTGCTCGCAACTCCGTTGCCAAGCGCATCTCCACGGCCCTGCCCGTCACGATGCAGCTGACCTTCATCGGCCTTGCCATCGGTGCGGTCGTTTCGTTTTTACTCGGCGTCATCGCGGCACTGTATCGCGACAAATGGCCGGACCAAGTGATCCGCGTCTTTTCCATCGCCGGCT
Organism: Collinsella sp.; assembly: GCA_019425045.1. Taxonomy (GTDB): domain Bacteria; phylum Actinomycetota; class Coriobacteriia; order Coriobacteriales; family Coriobacteriaceae; genus Collinsella. The sequence goes on along the minus strand of JAHYYI010000017.1, from coordinate 24,382 downwards.
TGGCAACCCCGTCGTTCTGGCTTGCCGTTCTGTTGATCCTGCTGTTCTCTTCCTACCTTAAGGTGCTTCCGGCATCGGGTGCTCTGCCTCACTTCACCACGAATCCGGCTGGCTATCTGGGACGTATGATCATGCCCGCTATCGCCTTGGCATTTCCGCTGACGGGCCAGATGACTCGTATCGTGCGTACCGCCATGGTCGAGGAGCTCGATAAGGATTATGTCCGTATGGCTCGCGGCGCCGGCGTTCCCGAGAAGGTCGTCGTCGGCATCAACGTTCTTCGCAATGCGCTGATCACCCCGGTCACCACCCTCGGTCTTAAGATCGGTTACCTCATGGGCGGCGCCGTCGTCATCGAGGTTATCTTCAACCTCCCCGGCATGGGCACCGCGATTCTGCAGGGCGTTCAGGGCAACGAGGCGAACCTGGTTCAGGGCGTCGTTATCGTCGTTGCTCTTGCCTTCATCATCATCAACATCGTGGTTGACATGCTCTACCTGCTCATCAACCCGCGCATCAGGACGGTGTAGATTATGGTAAAGATTCGAGAGAAGCAAACCGAGCAGCTCGAGAAGGCTGCCTCCAAGGGGCTCAAGCTCGGTGGCTGGAAGAAGATGACGCTGTCTTCTAAGATTGCCGCCGTCGTGTTGGTGCTGGTCGCCCTGACTGCGATTCTGGCGCCCCTTCTTGCCCCCTATAGCCCGGTCGAGATTTTTACGGCTCGCCAGGCTCCCGGCAACGGATTTATCTTCGGTACCGACGATAAGGGTCGCGACATTCTGTCGCGCATGCTCTACGGTGGTCGTTACTCGCTGATTATCGGCTTTGGCGCCACTGCCATGGCTCTGGTCTGCGGCTCGGTCGTGGGCGCCCTTGCGGCGGTTTCGCGCAAGGCCGTTTCCGAGACGATCATGCGTATCCTGGACATCATCATGTCCATCCCGGGCATCGCCCTCGCGGCCGTCTTCGTCTCCATCCTGGGCAACTCCGTGCCGTCGATCATCTTCGCCATCGGCTTTATGTACACTCCGCAGATTGCCCGTATCGTGCGCGCCAACATCGTGTCCGAGTACGGCGAGGACTATGTCCGCGCGGTCATCGTTTCCGGCGCCAAGGCTCCGTGGATTTTGATCAAGCATGTTCTGCGTAACTGCATCGCCCCGATCATGGTCTTCACCGTTACCCTGGTCGCCGACGCCATCATCTTCGAGGCCTCGCTGACCTTCATCGGCGCTGGTATCCAGGAGCCCACCGCTACCTGGGGCAACATCCTCGCCGACGCCCGCGGCGGCGTGCTCGCCGGCCGTTGGTGGCAGGCGCTGTTCCCGGGCCTGGCCATCATGATCACCTGCCTGGCGCTCAACATCCTCTCCGAGGGCATTACCGACGCCATGGCCGCTGCTCCCTCCGCCGCCCTGGATCCGACCGATTCCTCCAAGCGTCGCGAGGCCGACCTGCTGGTCTCCGACCCCGTTCGCGCCTACAAGGAGCAGGCCCAGTCCCTCTCCGCTCGCCTTGGCGCCCTGCGCGATGTCGAGCTCAAGCGTGACGATCGCCATGTGCCCGACGAGTCTGTCGAACCGATCCTTTCGGTCCGCGATTTCTGCATCCAGTTTGAGCATCACGGCGATATCAACGTCGTCGACCATGTCAACTTTGACGTCCGTCCTGGTCAGACCATGGGCCTGGTGGGCGAGTCCGGTTGCGGTAAGTCCATCACCACGCTGGCCATCATGGGCCTGACCGACGACGATGAGCACCTTTCCGGCGAGGTCCTCTGGGAGGGCCGCGACCTGCTCAAGATGAGCAAGAAGGAGTGGTTCGGCCTGCGCGGTACCGATATCGCTATGGTCTATCAGGACGCCCTGTCCTCGCTCAACCCCTCCATGCTCATCTCTGCCCAGATGAAGCAGCTCACCAAGCGCGGCGGCACCCGCAGCGCCGAGGAACTCCTGGAGCTCGTGGGCCTCGACCCCAAGCGTACGCTCGAGAGCTACCCGCATGAGCTTTCCGGTGGCCAGCGTCAGCGTGTCCTGATCGCTATGGCCCTTACCCGCGACCCCAAGCTGGTCATCTGCGACGAGCCCACGACCGCTCTGGACGTTACCGTCCAGAAGCAGGTCATCAAGCTGCTCAACGACCTTCAGGCCAAGCTCGGCTTTGCCATGATCTTCGTCTCGCATGACCTGGCGCTGGTCGCCGAGGTCGCCCATAACATCACGGTGATGTACGCCGGTCAGGTTATCGAGCAGGCGCCCACCAAGGAGCTGCTCACCAACCCGATCCACGAGTACACCCGCGGTCTTCTGGGTTCCGTTCTGTCCATCGAGAGCGGTTCGGGCCGCCTGCACCAGGTGCCCGGCGCCGTTCCGAGCCCGCGCGATTTCCCCAAGGGCGATCGCTTCGCGCCCCGCTCGAGCCATCCGCGTATTGGCCTGGACACCCGTCCGGTCTTCAAGCGCGTGCCCGGCACCGAGCACTTCTATTCCGAGCTCCCCGACGAGGTGCTCAAGGCAAATGGTTTGACCCCTCACGCGGAGGTGATGTAGATGAGCGAGACCGCAGTCAACGGCGTCGAGCCGATCATCTTCCTTGATGACGTCCACGTCACCTTTAGGACCCGTACCGGCTCGATTCTGCACCCTAACCTGGTTCACGCCGTCCAGGGTGTAACGATTAGGCTCATGCCCGGTCAGACGATCGGCATCGTCGGCGAGTCTGGTTGCGGTAAGTCCACCACCGCCAACGTCATGTGCGGCCTGCAGGCCCCCACGAGCGGCAAGGTCTACTTTAAGGGCAAGGACGTAACCAAGCGTACCGCCGAGGACCGTCGCCACATGGGCCGTGTCATCTCGGTCGTGTTCCAGAATCCGGCTACGGCGCTCAATCCCCGCATGGTCGTTCGCGAGCAGCTGCTCGACCCCATGCGCGTCCACAACCTGGGTACCGAGGCCGAGCAGGAGAAGCGCGTCAAGGAGCTCCTGGAGCTCACCGGTCTGCCCAGCTCCGCCGCCGAGGTTCTTCCCGGCCAGCTTTCGGGCGGCCAGCGCCAGCGCGTCGCAATTGCCCGTGCCCTGTCGTTGAACCCCGATGCCATCATCGCCGACGAGCCCACCTCGGCTCTGGACGTTTCGGTCCGCGCGCAGATTCTGAACCTGCTGACCGACCTTAAGAAGGAGCTCGGCCTGGCCATGGTGTTCATCAGCCATGACATCCAGACGGTCCGCTATATCTCTGACGACATCATCGTTATGAATGGCGGCAAGATCGTCGAGCAGGGCGAGGCCAAGCAGGTCTTCCAGCACCCCCAGGACCCCTACACCAAGATGCTGCTCGGCGCTGCGCCGTCGCTGCTGCATCCCAAGCTCGGCGAGTAGCCTCGCTTTCCCTCCCGTGCGCCCGGTTCCCTTGCCGGGCGCACCTCCGTTGCGATTTCGAAAGGTTGGGTTCACGAGCCATGCCAAGTGCTCAGGAGCTACAACATCAATTTGGTGAATATCGAGGCGCCATGCCCCGTCCATCAGATTTCGATCTCTTTTGGAAGGATCGCATGGCCGAGGCCGACGCGGTCGGGCTTGACTATGCGATCGAGACGGCATCGGTCACAGATGCCGTGACTTGCCAGCTTTTCGACCTCTGGTATACCGGCATGTGTGGCGCTCGCCTGCATGCCAAGTACCTTAAACCCGTCTCGGACGAGCCCGTGCCATTGGTACTTCAGTTCCATGGATATCCGGGTGCAAGCCGCAGCTGGTTTGAGCAGGCGTCGTTTGCGGGCATGGGCATGGCACTCATCGCCCTCGACTGCCCCGGTCAAGGAGGTCCCTCCGAGGACATTGGTGGATTTGAGGGCACAACGGTCGCGGGCCATATCGTCGCCGGTATCGACGGCGACCCGGCCAACCTCTACTATGTCCGCTTGCACCAAGATATTCGCATCCTGTGTCGCATCGTTCGCGAGCTCGAGGGCATCAATCTTGCCCGTGTGTTTGTGAACGGCGCGTCGCAGGGCGGCGGTTTGGGCATTGCGACCTGTGCACTTAACAGCGAGCTTATCAATCGCGCCGCCATCCTCTATCCCTTCCTGTCGGATTTCCGCCTGGTCTGGGATTTGGATGCCGACGACATTGCCTACGAGGGCCTGCGCTATTGGTCTCGCTGGTTTGACGAGGACTCGACTCGTATCGACGAAGCCTATGCCAAGCTGGCGTACTTCGATTCCAAGAACTTTGCCCCTATGGTCAAATGCCCCGTGCTGTTTGGCACCGGCACAGCCGATACCGTCTGTCCGCCAGCGACGCAGTTTGCGGTCTATAACAACCTGACCTGTGAAAAGCGTCATGAGTTCTTTGAAGGCTTTGGCCACGAGGAGATTCAGGATTTTGACGATCTGATCATTCCGTTTTTCTGCAAGGGAGGGGAGGCTCATGTCTAAGTGCGAGAGCAATGTCGGCGAGCTGATTGTCCCCGACCTTGTGGGGATTCCCGGGACGGTTTCGTCAAGGCTCTCTGAATATCGGGACTGGCACGGTGATGTTCAGGCAGATGTTTCTGATTTGGAGACATGTGCTATGAATCTTGAGATTCAAGGCCTGGCCATTACGGCGATCGATTTCGCCAATCCGTATGCCCGCTACTCCGAGGTTTCCTTTGAGCTTGGTGGCGATGTGGTCCACGCACGTTTGATCGAGCCTGCCGGTCGCGCCCGAGCATCCGAGCTTGTGCCGCTATGTCTGATGTTTCACGACATCGACCGGCCCGTGCGGGGATGGCATCACATGACGAGGTTTGCGGCCATGGGATATGCCGTGCTTGCGCTGGACGATGAGGCGATTGGACCCAGCGATCTGCGGCAGGGGATTACCTCGCCTGCTTTTGTCAGGCGCGTCCGTTGGGGCTGCGCGTTGGCGGAGGTCGCGCGCAATCTTGATGGCATGGACCCCGACCGCATCTTTGCATGGGGCGAGGGCCTTGGCGGCGGAGTCGCGCTGGCGGTTTCTGCTCTGGACGAGCGGGGCCTCGCCTGCACGGCGGTTGCCAATCCAATTCCCGGTGGCCTCGAGGCGTTGTCGTCTCGGGTGCGTGGATCGGTGCTCATGGGCACATCGCTCATGGATGCCGTGAGTGATCCCAAGGGCCAGTTTGCCGTATTCAACGGTCTTGAGTGTGACCGGAGGCATATCATCTATGCCAAATACGCTCATGAGCGCATCAACGCGTTCGAAAACGAAGTCATCGACTTTTTTAACCAAACGTTCTACCCGTGTTCTTTGGCCTAGACGGCCTGGACACTGCCAACAAGAGTGGGTGGCATAGGGCCGCCCGCCAGACAACTAAGGAGATTCTTGTGGCAACTCAGAAATTCACCGGCGTTATCCCTCCCGTCGTTGTTCCCGATACCGAAGACCACCAGCTCGACGTTGCCTCCTTTGAGCGCAGCATCAACCGCATGATCGATGCCGGCGTCGATGGCCTGTTCTTCCTGGGCTCTTCGGGCGAGGTCGTTTTCTCCACCGATGAGCGTCGTCGCCAGATCATCGCCGAGGCCGTTCGTATCGTCGACCACCGCGTGCCCGTCCTGGTCGGCATCATCGATACCGAGACCGAGCGCATGATCGAGCACGGTAAGGTCGCTCAGGAGCTGGGCGCCGATGCGCTTGTCGCCACCTGCCCGTTCTATGCCCTGCAGGGCATGACCGAGGTCGAGGAGCACTTCCGCATCCTGCACGAGGAGCTCGACCTGCCCATCTTTGCCTATGACATTCCCGTCTGCGTTCACACCAAGCTCCCCTGGAAGCTCCTTGCCAAGCTCGGCGCCGAGGGCGTCCTTGCTGGCGTCAAGGATTCCTCGGGTGATGACATCTCGTTCCGCTATCTCGTTCAGGAGAACGAGAAGAACGGCCATCCGATGAGCATCCTCACCGGTCACGAGGTTGTTGTCGACGGCGCTTACCTCGGTGGCGCCGACGGTTCTGTCCCGGGCCTTGCCAACGTTGAGCCCGAGGGCTACGTGCGCCAGTGGAAGGCCGCTCAGGCCGGCGACTGGGCTACCGTCAAGGCCGAGCAGGATCGCCTCAATGAGATTTCGCACATCTGGGACGTCACCTCGGGCGTCCAGGGCTATGCCGGTGGCGTCGGCGCCTTCAAGACCGCTATGAACCTCATGGGCATCTTCGACAGCCCGACCATGCCGCGCCCGGTGAAGGCCATGACCGGCGAGAACGTCGAGGCGATTAGGAAGGTCCTTCAGGACAACGGTCTCCTGTAAAGCTTCCCAGGCACCCGACCTCGCCGTTCAACCGTGTGGCCATGACCCATTAGGTCAATGGCCACACGGTTTCTCGGCGATCTCGGACACCTGGAAAACCTTTACTGCGCTGTGACGGCTAGCCTGACGGCGCATTTCCTGTAGTTGTTTTTATCTCCGAAGGAGAGCGACATGGAGAACAAGTACGTCTGCTCTGTCGATATCGGCGGAACTAAAATTGCGACTGCCATCATGGAGTACCCGGCTGACGGTAGTGTGCCCCATCCCGTTTTTGAGGCCGAGATTCCTACCGAGGCCCAGGAGGGCGGCGAGGCCGTCTTCCAGCGTATCGAGGCGTCCATCAAGGCTGCTCTCGAGGCGAATCCCGATGTCGAGGTCCTTGGCGTCGGTATCGGTGCCGCCGGCGTCGTCGATCCCAAGACGGGCGCCATCGCGTATGCCAATGAGATCATGCCCGGCTGGTCCGGCGTTCAGTTGGGGCCGCGTCTGCGCGAGGACCTCGGTCTTCCCGTTGCCGTCGTAGGCGACGTGCAGGCTCATGCTCTGGGCGAGGCCCACTGGGGCGTCGGCAAGGGCAAGTTTTCCGTCTTGTGTCTTGGCATCGGTACGGGCATCGGCGGCGCATATGTCGAGAACGGCCGCGTGATGCAGGGCTTCCATGGTGCTGCCGGCCATATGGGCCACATCGAGTGCTCGGCTGCCGCCGGCATTCCCTGCGCCTGCGGGCGTTCCGGCCATCTGGAGTCGGTTGCTTCGGGCACTTCCATTGGTCGAATGTACGATGAGCGCTTTGGCCGCGTCGACCCCAGCCGTCCTTCGGTCGGTCGCGATGTGAACGACCTGTGCCGTGCAGGCGACGCAAAGGCGACCGAGGTCATCCATGATGCCGGCTTTGCGCTGGGTGCCAGCTTGGGCTCGCTCGCTAACATCCTGGACCCTGAGGTCATCGTGCTTTCGGGCGGTGTGATTCACCAAGGTCCCGATTGGCGTTCGCAGACGTGGAAGGATTCGGTGCACGAGGGCTATGCCAGCCAGGCGCTCGATCCGCTCCAGGACACGCCGATTCTCATCGGGTCTCTGGAGGGCGATGCTCCGCTCATCGGTGCCGCTGAGCATCTTCTTGCCTCGTTGAAGTAAACATAACTACCAAGTGCGCCTTCTGAGGTGCCGCAGATTGACGTGAAAGAGGAGCGAAGCGTACTTCGGTACGCGAGCGACGGTTTGAACGTCAAGGTGCGGTGTCTCAGAAGGCTGTTTTGAGAAAGGTTGAGTCTCACATGACCGTCGATCCTTTGATTCAATCCCTGAAGGGTAAGCTCGTCGTGAGCGTTCAGGCGTATATGGGCGAGCCGCTTCGTACGCCCGAGACCATGGCTCAAATGTCTCGCGCTTGCGAACTCGGCGGCGCCGCCGCCATTCGCTGCCAGGGCCTTGCCGACATTGCCGCCATTAAGGGTCGCTGTGAGGTTCCTGTTATTGGCCTATGGAAGGATGGACACGAGGGCGTTTACATCACGCCGACGCTGCGTCACGCCCGCGCCTGCGTTGCTGCTGGTGCCGATATCGTGGCGATCGACGCCACCGATCGTCCGCGCCCCGATGGCAAGACGGTCGAGGATACCTTCCGTCCGCTGCACGAGGAGGGTGTGCTCCTGATGGCGGATTGTGCCACCATCGAGGACATTCGCCGTGCGGTTGATATGGGCTTCGACCTGGTATCTACCACGCTCTCTCACGGTGTCGCCGCCATCGACTGCACCATGGCCGATGGCCCCGACCTGCCGCTCCTGCGTCAGGCGACCGAGGAATTCCCCGGCCTTCCCATCATTTGCGAGGGTCGCGTGCATACGCCCGAGGAGGCTCGCGCCGCGATCGATGCTGGCGCCTGGGCCGTTGTCGTCGGCACCGCCATCACGCACCCCACGAGTATTACAAGTTGGTTCAAGGCTGCGCTTGAGGCGTAAGACAGGCCTCGTATCCGCTCGGGGCGGTATACTCAATAAAGGCAATTGACCGCGCGGGATCCGGGTTGCTGGGTCCCGCGCTTGTTTTCGGGAGGCAGCACATGCAAAAGGGAGATGCCATGGATGCGGCGGAGCGCTCGGAGCGCATCCCCGATATCGTCATCATCACCGGAATGTCCGGATCGGGCCGCACGCAGGCCATGCACGTGTTCGAGGACATGGGCTATTTTTGCATCGATAACCTGCCTCCGCGTCTGATCGCCCAGCTTGCCGAGCTCGTCGGCATTAATACGGGCGTGGGCAGGCATCTCGCCGTCACCTGCGATTTGCGTAGCCAGGGCTTGTTCGATGAGCTGCTCGATGCGGTCGCCGCGCTCGAAGAGCGTGAGATGAGCTGCGACATCGTGTTCCTGGAGGCTTCTGACGAGGTACTGATTCGTCGCTACAGCGAAAATCGCCGCCGTCATCCCATTGCCAAGCCGGGGGAGACTACGGCCGATGCGATTCAGCGCGAGCGCCTGCAGCTGCAGGGTGTGCGCGATCGAGCCGATATGATTATCGACACGAGCCGCCTACGCACCTCTGCGCTGCGCAACAAATTGCGCATGGCGTTCTCCGAGTTGTCCGACCAGCAGCTCATGGACGTTCACGTGTTCTCGTTTGGCTTTAAGCACGGTATGCCCGTCGAGGCGGACATTATGATTGACGTTCGCTTCCTGCCCAATCCGTTCTACGATCCCGAGATGCGCACGATGACCGGTCTCGATAAAAAGGTCTCCGATTTTGTTCTGGACCATCCCAAGACGCAGGAGTTTTGGAAGGCTTGGACACAGCTGCTCGATACGGTCATGCCAGGCTATATCGCGGAGGGCAAGCCGCAGCTTTCTATCGCCATCGGCTGCACGGGCGGTCAACACCGCAGCGTCGCCATTGCCGAGGCCACGGCACGTTATTTGGAAGGCGCCCAGTATCACGTGAGCATTTCCCATCGCGACCTGTCGCGCGCGAACACGAAAGCATAGGCCTGCATGTCGTTTACCGCTGAGGTGCGCGACGAGCTTGCGCGCTGCGAACCCGAATGTGAATACTGCGATTTGTCGACGCTTGCCGCCCTGACGCGTGTGAGCGGTACACTTTCGCTGGCCGGCTCCGGGCGGTATCGTTTGACTGTCGCGACCGAGACGGGCGCCGTCGCGCGCACGATGATCACGCTGACGCATCGCATCCTTAAGCTCAAAACGGAATTCACCGTTCGAAAATCGGTCTTGCATAAAGTCCGTAACTATCTCATTACCCTGCCCGATCAACCCGACCTGGACAAGGCTCTGGTGCTGCTGGGCATTCTCGACCGCAGGGGAGGGCTCGTCGCCGGTGTTCCCCGGCACATCGTTGCCCGTCCCTGCTGCAGGCTTGCCTACATCCGCGGCGCGCTCATCGCCGGCGGTTTCGTGGCCGATCCCCGCGGCGACTTTCATTTGGAGATCGCGGTGCAGGGCGAGCAGTATGCCAAGGGGCTCTGCGATCTGTTGGAGCAGATTGGAGTCCATGCGCGCGTCAACGCGCGGCGCGGATCCTTTGCCGTCTACATTAAGAGCGCCGAAGAGATCGAGCAGCTCCTAAAGCTGGTCGGTGCTAAGCGCAGCGTTGCCGAGATCGAGGAAGCGCGCGCGGTCAAATTGGTTAAGAACGACGTAAACCGTCGCGTGAATGCCGAGCTGGCCAATCAGACCAGAAGTGCAGGTGCCGCCCAGCATCAGCTTGCGCTGATCGATGAGCTCGAACAGCGGGGTTTGCGCGACACGCTTCCGGACGCCTTGGCGGTCTTTTGCGACCTGCGCGAGCGCTATCCCGACCTGTCGCTGCGCGACTTGGGGGAGATGGCCGACCCTCCCTTGTCGAAGTCGGCCCTCTACCATCGAGTTTTGAGGCTTGAAAAGCTCATTGAAGCAAACAGGTAGTTTGAAGTATCGACGTATATACGGATTTAGCTGCTATTTTATTCTTTAAAACGTTTTAACGCAAATTTGATTTTCAATTTCGAGCATTCTCGTGAAATTCAAGCCAAAAAAAAGGTATATTAGGCGAGTGGTTAGTTTGTGGGCCTCAACGGCAGGCGCTGTAGCTTGCGGGGGCCTTACGAAAGGAGACACAATGGCAGTAAAGGTTGCTATTAACGGCTTCGGTCGCATCGGTCGTCTGGCCTTCCGCCAGATGTTCGGTCATGAGGGCTCCGAGATCGTCGCTATCAACGACCTCACCTCTCCCGATATGCTCGCTTACCTGCTGAAGTACGACTCCACGCAGGGCAACTATGCTCGCGATCACGAGGTCGTCGCTGGCGAGGATTCCATCACCGTTGACGGCAAGGAGATCAAGATCTACAAGGAGGCCGACGCCAACAACCTGCCTTGGGGCGACCTCGATGTCGACGTCGTTCTCGAGTGCACCGGCTTCTACACCAGCAAGGCTAAGGCTCAGGCCCACATCAACGCTGGCGCCAAGAAGGTCGTCATCTCCGCTCCGGCCGGCAGCGATCTGCCCACCATCGTGTACAACGTCAACCATGAGACGCTGACCGCTGAGGACAACATCATCTCCGCTGCTTCCTGCACCACCAACTGCCTCGCCCCGATGGCCAAGGGCCTGAACGACTTCGCTCCCATCGTCTCCGGCATCATGACCACCATCCACGCCTTCACCGGCGACCAGATGCCGCTCGACGGCCCGCAGCGCAAGGGCAACTTCCGTCGCTCCCGCGCCTGCTCCGAGAACATCGTCCCGAACACCACGGGCGCTGCCAAGGCCATCGGCCTGGTTCTCCCCGAGCTCAACGGCAAGCTCATCGGTGCCGCCCAGCGCGTCCCGACGCCGACCGGCTCGCTGACCAACCTCTACGCCGTCGTTGACAAGAAGGTCACCGTCGACGAGGTCAACGCTGCCATGAAGGCCTACGCCGAGACCATCCCCGATACCTTCGCCTACAACGAGGACCAGATCGTCTCCCGCGACATCGTCGGCGAGACCCACGGCTCCATCTTCGACGCCACTCAGACCATGTGCTCTGATCTCGGCAACGGCCAGACCCTCGTTCAGGTCACCTCTTGGTACGACAACGAGAACTCCTACACCTCTCAGATGGTCCGCACCATCAAGTACTTCGAGAAGTTCGTTGCTTAATTTAGCTTTTAGCGAATAGCTCGTTGAGCGTCTAAAGAAGGGCGCGGCCTCATAGGGCTTACACCCTAGGGTCGCGCCCTTTTTATAGGAAATCGTCTGCCGTAATGGGAGGCAGACACGTACGAAAGGTAGAAGCAAACATGGCCTTTACCAAGAAGACCGTCCGCGACATCGATGTCGACGGCAAGCGCGTTCTCGTCCGCGTTGACTTCAACGTGCCTATCAAGGATGGCGTCGTTGGCGACACCACCCGTATCAAGGCTGCCCTGCCCACCATCAACTACCTCGTTGAGCACAACGCTCGCGTCATCCTCATGAGCCACCTCGGCCGTCCTGAGGGCACTGGCTTCCAGCCCGAGCTTTCCCTCGAGCCTGTCGCCAAGAAGCTCGCTGAGCTCTCTGGCCTTGACGTTGCTTTTGTTGCCGACACGTATGGCGAGAAGGCCGCCGAGGCTGTCGCCGCCGTCGAGCCGGGCAAGGTCCTCGTTCTCGAGAACGTCCGTTTTGACAAGCGTGAGAAGAAGAACGATCCCGAGATCGCCAAGAAGCTCGCTTCCTATGGTGACGTCTTCGTTCTCGATGCCTTCGGCACCGCACACCGCGCCCAGGGTTCCGTCGTGGGCCCCGCCGCTTACCTGCCTGCCGTCGCCGGCTTCCTGCTCGAGAAGGAGGTCGACACGCTGACCGGCATCTTCGCCGAGCCCGAGCGCCCCTTCGTCGCCATCGTCGGCGGTTCCAAGGTTTCCTCCAAGATCGGCGTTCTCGATCACCTCATCGACTCCGCTGATACCCTGATCATCGGTGGCGGCATGGCCTACACCTTCTTCCTGGCTCAGGGCCTGTCCGTCGGTCAGTCCCTCAAGGAAGAGGACTGGGTCGAGCGCGCCGGTGAGATGCTCAAGAAGGCCGAGGAGAAGGGCGTCAAGATCCTGCTCCCCATCGACAACCGCGTTGCTGATCACTTTGGCGAGGATGCTGTCCCCGAGGTTGTCGCTTCCGACGCTATCCCCGACGACCGTGAGGGTATGGACATCGGCCCCAAGACCGAGGAGCTCTACGCCGAGGCTGTCAAGGGTGCCAAGACTGTGTTCTGGAATGGCCCCATGGGCGTCTTCGAGTTCGATAACTTCGCTCACGGCACCCAGGCTATCGCCGAGGCTGTCGCCGAGGCTGATTGCACCTCGATCATCGGTGGTGGCGACTCTGTCGCAGCCGTCAACAAGTTCAACCTGGCCGACAAGATGAGCTGGATCTCTACCGGTGGTGGCGCTTCCATGGAGCTCGTCGAGGGTAAGGCCCTGCCCGGAGTGGAGGCGCTTCTCGATGCCTAATCGCACCCTTCTTATCGCTGGTAACTGGAAGATGAACAACGACGTCGCCGAGGCCGCCAAGCTCGCCGACGAGCTGGCTCAGGCTCTGCCCGAGGTTCCGGCTGGCGTCGAGGTGCTCGTCTGCCCTCCGACCATCGACATCACCACGGTTCATGACCGTATTCAGGCTGCCCCCATCGCCCTCGGTGCACAGAACGTGTACTGGGAGGCCAAGGGTGCCTTCACCGGTGAGTCTTCTTGCGACATGCTCAAGTCCGCTGGCTGCACCTACTGCATCATCGGTCACTCCGAGCGTCGTGATTACTTCCACGAGACCGACGAGGATCAGAACAAGAAGGCCAAGGCCCTCGTTGCCGCCGGTCTTGTTCCTGTCTTCTGCTGCGGCGAGTCCCTTGAGGTCCGCGAGGCCGGCACCTATGTCGAGCACGTCGTGAACCAGGTCAAGGCTGGTCTCGAGGGTCTCGAGATCACTTGCCCCAAGCAGGTCGTCGTCGCCTACGAGCCCATCTGGGCCATCGGCACCGGCAAGACCGCTACCGCCGAGGACGCTCAGGAGGTCTGCGGCGCTATCCGTGAGACCCTCAAGGAGATGTTCGGTGAGGAGCTCGCCGACGGCATCCGCGTTCTCTATGGTGGCTCTGCCAAGCCCGGCAACATCGCCGAGCTCGTCGCCAAGCCCGACGTCGACGGCGCCCTCGTGGGCGGCGCTTCGCTCAAGGCTGCCGACTTCGCCTCTATGGTCGTCAAGGCAGGCGAGTAGGACATATGGCACAGCGTCATCTTCCTGCACTCCTGATCATCATGGATGGTTGCGGCCTGGCTCCGGCCGATGGCGAGAACGCCGTCGCCGCTGCCAAGACGCCCTTCCTCGATAGCCTGTACGAGAAGTACCCCCACACCACGCTCGGCGCTTCGGGCGAGGACGTGGGTCTTCCCGATGGCCAGATGGGCAACTCCGAGGTGGGTCACCTCAACATCGGTGCCGGCCGCATCGTGTTCCAGGAGCTTTCGCGCATCAACAATGCCATCAAGGACGGCTCCATCGCCAAGAACGAGGTCTTCGTCAAGGCTATGGACGACGTCAAGGCTGACGGCAAGACCCTTCACCTCATGGGTCTTATGAGCCCTGGCGGTGTTCATTCTCACATGAACCACGTCGAGGCCCTGGTCAAGATGGCTGCCGAGCACGGTGTCAAGACCGTTCGCGTCCACGCCTTCATGGATGGCCGCGACGTTGACCCGCAGTCCGGTGCCGGTTACATGAGTGAGTTCTGCGCCTTCCTGGCCAAGATCTCCGAGGAGACCGGTTGCGACGCTCGCGTTGCCACCGTCTCGGGCCGTTATTGGGCCATGGACCGCGATAATCGTTGGGAGCGCATCCAGCGCGCCTACGACGTCATGGTCAACGCTTCCGATGCCGATACCGACCCCGTTGCCGGTATCAAGGCCTACTACGAGAAGGATCCGCGCGGCGACGAGTTCGTCGAGCCCTTCGCTGCCCACAACGAGGGCATCCACGAGGGCGACGCGGCCATCTTCTTCAACTTCCGTCCCGACCGTGCTCGTCAGATGACCCGCGTGTTCACGGACAAGGAGTTCGACGGCTTTGAGCGCGAGCAGATCAAGCTTTCGCACTTTGTGACGATGACCGAGTACGATCCGACGTTTGACGTCGAGGTCGCCTTCCCCAAGACGTTCCCCGAGAACGTCCTGGCCGACGTTATCGCCGCCAATGGCCTGAAGCAGCTGCACACCGCCGAGACCGAGAAGTACGCCCACGTGACGTTCTTCCTCAACGGCGGCATCGAGGAGCCCAAGGAGGGCGAGGAGCGCGTGCTCGTCGCTTCCCCCAAGGTCGCTACCTACGATCTGCAGCCTGAGATGAGCGCTCCCGAGGTTACTGAGAAGCTTGTCGCCGCCATCAACGAAGATCGCGCTGATTTCTACATCGTGAACTTCGCGAACTGCGACATGGTTGGTCACACCGGTGTTTTCGACGCCGCCGTTAAGGCCGTCGAGGCTGTTGACGATGCCCTGTCTAAGGTTGTCCCGGCGATTCTCGCCAAGGGCGGCTTTGCGCTGATTACCGCCGACCACGGCAACGCCGATCACATGTTTGACGTTGCTTCCGACGGTTCCAAGCATCCGTTTACGGCTCACACCACCAACCGCGTGCCGTTCATCATCGTTGATGAGAAGGCCAAGCTCACCGGTATCGAGGACGGCCGTCTTTCCGATATCGCCCCGACCATGCTCACCATGGCTGGTATTGAGCCTTCCGCCGAGATGACGGGCCGCGTGCTCGCCACCGAGGCCTAGTAGAAAACAAATACCGTTTTCTAGTAAGGGGGTTGTCCACAACCGGACAACCCCCTTTTTGGTATTTCTGCCATTTCCACCCCGTCCTTGAGTGGCAGGTAGGGGAGAGCGGGGGATTGTGGTACAGTACTGGAGTTTGAACTGTTCTATTAAGGAGCTTATCTATGGGTCCGTTCCAGATTCTTCTGTTTGTCGTTTGGGCTGTCTCTGCCGTGGCGCTGACGATTCTCGTCCTGATGCATTCCGGTAAGGGCACCGGCGTTTCGGATATGATCGCTAGCTCGCTGTATAACTCCAGCTCTGCCACGGGCGTCATGGAGCAGAACCTCGATCGCCTGACGGTAATTATGGCCGTTGTTTTTGCCGTGTGCGTCGTCCTGTGCATGTTTTTCTTCCCGCAGGGCATCGTCGGCTACTAAGCATCGGTGTATATACGTTTGCAATGGGTCTCGCAGGTGCGGGGCCCTTTTTATTTACATATTTGTAACAGAGCCAGAATATCCCCACATACTTCGCCCAACTAAAGAAATTCTCGACCGTTAACCGGAATTAGCCCCAAATCGTGCATAAAATGCGCTACTGTATTGCAAAACGTTGGTCCGTTGTGCATAACCAGCCATAGCAGCGGGCGGCGTTTTGATGGTTCGGATCGGATTGTCTCGACATATGTCCGACTGAACATTTCTTTGTCCTATCTCATAAGGAGGATGGCATGGCTGATTCTATGTTCCACCAGCCCGTTATGGGTCGTCGCGCCTTTGTTGGCGGCACCCTCGCTGCGAGCTCCATGGCTTTTCTTGCCGCATGCGGCAAGAAGGGCGGCGACGCTTCCGGTTCTGAGTCCGGTTCGACGCTGAACTTCTACATCAACAACCCGGTCTGCATCGACCCCTACAATGTCCAGGAGGACCAGGGCACTCAGGTCGAGTACCAGCTCTTTGACGCTCTGACCTCTTATGACGCCGAGAAGGGCAAGATCGTTCCGCTGGCTTGCGAGTCCTTCGAGGCCAACGACGACGCCACCGAGTTCACCTTCAAGATCAAGAAGGCCAAGTTCCACAACGGTGACGACGTTACCTCCAAGTCCTTCAAGCTCGGTTGGGAGCGTCTGGTCAACACCAAGTCGGCCATCGCTACCGAGTATGGCCCTTCCGAGGTCTCCTATCACCTTTCCATGGTCGAGGGCTATGACGATCTGCTTGCCGGTAACGCTACTGAGCTCAGCGGTGTTACCTGCCCCGACGATGAGACCCTCGTCGTCAAGCTGTCTTCCGCTTACGCCGACTTCCCCTTCGTCGCCTCTCACCCGGCTCTGGCCCCGGTTCCCGAGTGCGCCGAGTCCGATGCCAAGAGCTTCTATCTTGCACCGGTCGGTAACGGCCCGTTCATGATGGACGGCAAGTGGGAGGATGGTCAGGAGATCAACCTCAAGAAGTTCGACGATTACTATGGCGACAAGGCCAAGATCGATGGCATCCACTTCCAGGTCATCAAGGACATGGAGACCGCTTACAAGGAGTTCCAGGCCGGTAACCTCGACGTCTGCGACGTTCCCGTTGCTCAGATCGACGCCGCCAAGAAGGATCGCGGCGTGTCCAAGGACGGCTACACCATGGGCGACGGCGAGCGCATGCTGCTCGGCTCCGAGCCTTCCACCTACTACCTGACCTGCAACAACACGGCCGAGCCGTTCAACAACGCCGACCTGCGCAGGGGTATCTCCCTGGCCATTAACCGTGAGGCCATCTGCAAGACCATCTTCAAGGGTACCCGTACCCCCGCCGACGGCATTGTTCCTCCGGGCATCGATGGCTACAAGGAGGGCGCATGGGAGTTCTGCGCCTACGACGTCGACAAGGCCAACGAGTACCTCGACAAGGTTGCTCCCGCTGACGCTAACGGCGATCGTGGCATTAACGTGACCCTTTCCTACAACCAGGACGGTGGCCACAAGGAGATCATGGAGTCCATCATCGGCGACCTCGCCAAGGTTGGCGTTACCGCTACTTCCGATACCCCTGAGTGGTCTGCCCTGCTCGAGCAGTATCAGAACTTCAACTATCAGTTCGGTCGTCTGGGCTGGATTGCCGACTACCCGATCATGGACAACTTCCTGTATCCGCTGTTCCACTCCGACTCCCTCGGTGGCGACAACCGCTCTGGTTACAACAACCCCGAGTTCGACGCCAAGGTCGACGAGGCTCGTACCACGGTTGACGACGAAGAACGCGTCGCTAAGATGCAGGAGGCCGACGCAATGGTCGCTGCCGACTGCCCGGTCATCCCGGTGATGTTCTACACGCACACCATCGTCGGCTCCGATCGCATCAAGCACCTCTATGTCGATCCGCAGAAGCATGCCGAGCTGGGTACCGCTGAGCTCGCCTAAGAGTTTGCAGCTTCCGTGAGGGTCAAGTATTTACGTAGACCTCATGGGAAACATACAGTTCTCCCTAACCTGGGGTAAACTGGCTGATGGTAATTTTGGGATGCCGGTCTGGCGATCGGCATCCCATTTAGGTTAATCCCTAGATAGGGGAGTGGTATGGGTAAGTACATCGTTAAACGTGTGCTTCAGTTCATCCCGGTGTTTTTGGGCGTTACGCTGATTCTGTTCGCCCTCCAGAATATCGTGCCGGGAGATCCGATCAAGCTGATCGGTGGAGACAAGGCTCTGTCCCCCGAGGTGGAGCTTCAGCTTCGCGTCCGCTATCACCTGGTCCAGTCGGACGAGGACGGCAACGCGATCCTTGACGAGAACGGCGACCCCGTTCAAACGTCGCTCGTGGACCGTTACTTGTATTACATGAACGGCCTGCTTCATGGCGATCTGGGCAATTCGTATCAGCGCAAGCTGCCGGTTACGGAAATCTTTGCCCAGAAGTATCCGTATACGGTCAAACTTGCCGCGTGCGCCATCGTACTCGAGGCAATCATGGGTATCGGTGCGGGTATCATTTCGGCGGTTAAGCGTTATTCCTTCTGGGATATTTTGGTAACGCTCACCACGTCGATTCTCGTTGCCGTTCCGGCTTTCTGGCTCGGTATGTTGCTGCAGCTGTTCTTTGGCGTCATTCTCAAGGACGCCACGGGCGGTGCATTCTCCATGCCGATCTCGGGTGCCGGCGGTTCCAGCTCTCAGTATCAGGATTGGATGCACTATGTGCTTCCGACCATTACGCTGGCTTCGGTTTCGACCGCTTACGCCGCCCGCATTATGCGCTCGCAGCTGCTTGACGTCATGAACCAGGATTACATCCGTACGGCAAAGGCCAAGGGTCTCTCCAATCGCGCGATCATCATCAAGCACGCGCTTAAGAATGCACTCATCCCCGTCGTTACCTATATTGGTGTCGACTTTGGCGGCATGCTTTCGGGCGCCATCCTGACCGAGACGGTCTTTAACTGGCCCGGTATCGGCTATGAGGTCTATCGCGCCATTAGCATGCGTGACTGGCCCATCGTTATGGGCGGCGTTACGCTCATCGTCGTCGTCGTCATGGTGATCAACCTGCTCGTCGATATTAGCTATGCATTCCTCGACCCGCGCATCCGCCTTGGCGGTCCGTCGGATAAGGCCTAAGGGAGGTACGTCTCATGCAGGAAACTGATTCTCAGTCTCAGGAGCAGGCTACCGCCACCAAGGCCGCATCTGCTCCCGCCAAGTCCCGCACGCTGTGGGGCGACGCTTTTAAGCGTCTTCGTAAGAACAAGCTCGCCGTTATCGGTGTCTGCTGGATCATCATCGTCGTTTTGGTTGCACTGACCGCGGATCTGTGGGCTAAGCCCTGGCTCGGTTCGCCGACGGCTTCCGACTCGACGACCATGGCCGAGACGTCGCTGCTGGCTCCGTGTGCAGAGCACCCGTTTGGCACCGACGCCCTTGGTCGCGACATTCTCGTCCGCGTTATCTACGGTGCACGCGTTTCGCTGTCCGTCGGCATTATGGCCACCGCGATCTCCACGGTGATTGGTCTGGTCATGGGCGCTCTGGCCGGTTTCTACGGCGGCATCTGGGATACGATCATCATGCGCTGCGCGGACATCTTCCTGGCGTTCCCGTACGTGCTGTTCGTTGTCGCCATGATCGCCGTTATCGGCCGTGGTCTTCAGAACGTCTTTATCGCCATCGGTATTCTCGGCTGGCCTTCGATTGCGCGCGTCTTCCGCTCTGCAATCTTGACGGTCAAGGAAAACGACTATGTTGACGCTGCGCGAGCGATGGGTGCATCTGACGCTCGTATCGTCGTGCGTCACATCTTCCCGAACTCCGTCGCCTCCATCGTGGTCTACGCGACCATGAACATTGGTGGCGCCATCCTGACCGAGTCCGCTCTGTCCTTCCTCGGCATGGGCGTTATTCCGCCTACGCCTTCGTGGGGCTCCATGATTCAGGACGGTCAGCAGTATCTTCTGACTGCTCCCTGGATGATGATCATGCCCGGTCTGGCAATTCTCTCGACGGTGCTCGCCTTCACCCTGCTGGGTGACGGTCTGCGCGACGCCCTCGACGTCAAGATGAAGGACGCATAAGGATGAAGAAGAACAAGAACTATGTGGACCTGAAGGACCAGCCGGTTCCCGAGGGCCAGCACCTGCTCGAGGTCGATGACCTTAAGATGTATTTCCACACCGAGGATGGCGTCGTTCGCGCTGTCGACGGTGTCTCCTACACGCTCGATCGCGGCGAGACCCTGGGAGTCGTCGGTGAATCCGGCTCCGGTAAGTCCGTGACCGCCATGACCATCATGGGCCTTATCTCGATGCCTCCGGGAAAGATCGAGGGCGGCGACGTTCGCTACCGCGGTCGTTCGATCCTCGAGATGACCGAGGAAGAAATGCAGCATATTCGCGGCAACGATATCGCGATGATCTTCCAGGATCCTATGACCTCCCTGAACCCGGTCTATAAGATCGGCAAGCAGGTGGGCGAGGGACTTCGTCTGCACCGTGGCTACTCCAAGCAGGAGGCGCTCAAGCGCGCCACCGAGCTTTTGGACCTCGTTGGCATTCCCGAGCCCGAGAAGCGCGTCAACGAGTATCCGCACCAGTTCTCCGGCGGTATGCGTCAGCGCGTCATGATTGCCATGGCGCTTGCCTGCGATCCCGATATCCTGATTGCCGATGAGCCCACGACTGCTCTGGACGTTACCATCCAGGCTCAGATTATTGAGCTGATGCAGGAAATGCAGGAGAAGAACGGCAACGCCATTATCATGATCACCCACGACCTTGGCGTTGTCGCCGATATGGCCGATAAGATCATGGTTATGTACGCCGGCCGTCCCGTCGAGTTCGGTACTGCCGAAGAGATCTTCTACGAGAGCCGTCATCCCTACACCTGGGGCCTTATCCGCTCCATCCCGGAGCAGGCTATCGATGAGAAGAAGCCGCTGACGCCGATTCACGGCAACCCGCCCTCGCTCATGAACCTGCCCGAGGGTTGCGTGTTCTCGCCTCGTTGCCCCTATGCGACCGATAAGTGCCGCAAGCAGCGTCCTGAGCGTGTTGTCACTGAGTCTGGCCATTATTCCGCGTGCCACTACTCCGGCGACCCCGAGTTCCTCAAGAATGCTCCTGCGACGTCCCGTACGCGCAAGGATTCCGAGAAGGGAGGCGAGGCGTAAATGGCAGATAAGAACGAGCGCACTCCGCTGCTGAAGGTCGAGCACCTCTCTAAGGAATTCCCCGCCGAGTCCGGCATGTTCGCCAAGCGCTTTTCCAAGCGCGTCGTCTCTGCTGTGAACGACATCTCGTTTGAGATTTATCCTGGCGAGACCTTTGGTCTGGTTGGCGAGTCTGGTTGCGGTAAGTCCACCACGGGCCGCACGATTATGCGCCTGACCCAGCCGACTGCCGGCAAGGTGTTCTTCCAGGGCAAAGATGTTGCCGAGATGAGCAAGCATGAGATCAAGGACATGCGTCGCGAGATGCAGTTCATCTTCCAGGACCCCTATGCTTCGCTGAACCCCCGTATGACCATCGGCGAGATCGTCTCCGAGCCCATGACTATTCACGGCGTGGGCACCAAGGAGGAGCGTATCGAGCGTGTTCGCGAGCTTCTCGACGTCGTTGGACTGAACCCCGAGCACATCAACCGCTATCCGCACGAGTTCTCGGGCGGTCAGCGTCAGCGTGTCGGCATCGCCCGCGCCTTCGCTTTGAAGCCCAAGCTGATCATCTGCGACGAGCCCGTTTCCGCTCTGGATGTTTCCATTCAGGCCCAGGTTCTGAACCTGCTCAAGGAACTTCAGGACAAGTTTGGTACGGCGTATCTGTTTATCGCCCACGACCTGTCCGTCGTGCAGCACATCTCCGATCGCGTTGCCGTTATGTATCTGGGCAAGATGGTCGAGGTTTCGGACTGGAAGACGCTCTATAGCGAGCCTCACCATCCGTACACGCAGTCGCTGCTATCTGCTGTGCCGGTGCCCGATCCGGATATCCAGAAGACCCGCAAGCGTATCATCCTCGCCGGCGATCCGCCGTCGCCGCTGGATCCGCCGACCGGCTGCCGTTTCCACACGCGTTGCCCGATCGCGCAGGGTATCTGCTCAGAGAAGCTTCCTGAGTTTAAGGAAGTTGCACCGGGTCACTGCTGCGCCTGCCACTTCGCCGAGCCGTTCCCGATCAAGGAATCGCACATCGACCTGTAGTCGGTTGTTTTCGTCCGGGCCCGCCCTGGTGTTACTTTTCAGAACGTCCTCGGACATGCAAGTAACCCCCGCTGCGCATTTCGTGCGGCGGGGGTTACTTGCGTCCTGCGGAATGTTCTGAAAAGTAACACCAGGGCAGGCCCTGCGGTAACTCGGCAGGGGGGTGCGATTCTGTGATCGCTCACTTAATCTAATAGGAAATTGAGCGAGGCCGGAGCTTTAGCTCCAGCCTCCCCATATAAGGGCTCGGCAAAGCCGAGCCACTAAATTCTTATCAGCCCCAGAATATGTTTAGGAACTTTGCCTAGAGCATGTTAACGCAGGGTCGGAATGGGGGCAGCTTCCCAGCGCATTCCGCAGGGGGCGGTACATTTTGTAGCGCGAAGCGCGGATAAAAATGTACCGCATGCCCGAGGACGCGCTGGGAAGCTGCCCCCATTCCGACCCGGACATACAGATCTACCAGCGCATTTACAAATTCGTAAACTTTTTTCAAAAAAGTGCTTGCACAGTTCTCGAATCATAGGTTATTATCTTTCTCGTTGAACGCGCGGGTCCAACAAAACGAACTGCGAATCAACAACATAGCATGTCGGAGTGGCGGAATTGGCAGACGCGCTAGCTTGAGGTGCTAGTGACCGCTTTTTGGTCATGCGGGTTCAAGTCCCGCCTCCGACACCATCGCATTTGAGAAGCCTCTTCGGAGGCTTTTTTGTTACCGATAGACGGTGAGGTCCACGATGGAAACGCTTGAGCGCAACGAGTGGGCAGACGTTGCCCAACTGGTCGAGATCACGAGCGATGCTGTCATCATTTGTGAGCTCGACGGAACCATCCTGCATGTGAATAATCGTTTGCTCGATCTGATGTGCGAGGAGCGCGCTGACGTCATCAACGGTGATGTCAAGGACGTTCTGTACTCGTCTGCCTTTGAGCGCGCGACCGAACATCGTCTGCCGTTTGAGACCGATGGCTGCGAGAGCGAGCTGATGCTCAAGCTGAGCGACGGGTCCTTTATTCCCGTCTTGGTTCGCGCAGGTTCCGTTACGCCTCCGCGTATCTTTGGACGCCGCGCGCCGCGCGTCCTGGTGGCGCTTCACAGCATCGAAGAGCAGTATTCCCACGATCGTCAGCTCAAACGTGCGCTATCGGAGCTTAGGGTGGCGAATAAACGCCTTTCGGGTACCCTTTCGGTCATTATGAGTACCGTGGGCTCCGATGAGCTCCCCAGCTTGCTCGATACCGTTTTGAATCAGCTCGTCGGAACGCTCGATGCCTCTGGAGCTGCGATTTATTTTTCTGAGAGCGGCGGTTTTAAGCTCCGCGGTGTTTCCAAGGAGCTGCATGATAGCTACCTTCCCGAATTTATGCCGTACGGCGCGGGCATTCCGACCTACGTGCTTCGTGAGTCGCGTGCCTGTCGTCTGTCGATCCAGCAGGACCTTGAGGGCGACCGGGTTGCTTCGGGTATGTTCATTGATTTGGACAATCGTTCCAAACACTTGCTGCGCGTGCAGGATATGCCTCCGTATCGCAGTGAGATCTGTCTTCCCGTGTTTTACGGCATGCAGGTGCTCGGTGTGTTGGAGGTCGGTTGGAAACGTCCACAGGCGCCGCTTGCCTATGACCTTAACGTGCTCGAGGTCATCTGCGATTACCTGTCTATTCAGATGGTCGGCATGGCGTCGAGCTTACGTTCGCGCCGCACGGCAGAGCTTGGTCGTTCGCTCAACGTGCTGCGCGATGAGCTTTTTACCTATCTCGATGATCCCGTCGTCGCTTCGCGCGCGGTATCGTCGGAAATTTGCGCCGTGCTCAACTGTCATTTTTGCCCCGTGGAGTATGATGCGGGCCTCGAAACCTATGTCATCGATTTTGAGGGCGGCAGTCGCGTAGCGTTGCCGGGCGATCCGGAGTCGCTCTTCTTTTCTGTCACGACGCCGGCAGCGTGCCTGGGATCAGCTTCCGATGGGTTCGAGACGTCGGTGCTGGGCGGGACGAGCGCTGACGATCTCAAGCACGTGCGCCTAACGCGCGTGGATGAATCCACGCCTATGGGTGCATGGCTGAGAGCCCACGGCCTGCCGTGTCAGGGACTGTATGTCGACTCCGGTATCGAGGCGGGGCGCTATCGCTCGGAGGCGGATGACAAGCGAAACAACGATGCGATCGTTCACGCTGATGTCGCAAAGGGGCCGACAACGCGCGCCTTGCTGCTCCGTGATGGCAGCCAGGAACCAATCGACGACCTTGAATACGACTACATGGTGCATTTGGCTCACGATTTTGAGCTGATCTATGAGGGTGAGTCTCAAAAGCGCGAGGAGCGTCATATCGCTCAGACGCTTCAGATCGGCATGAGAAATTCGCTTGGTGACGTTCCGGGAATCGCCGCTGATTCGGTGTATCTATCGGCAACGAATTCGGCGCTGGTCGGCGGTGACTTCTATACGCTTGTTCGTCTTCCCGACGATTGCGCCGTTATGATTTTGGGAGATGTGTCCGGCAAGGGAATCGAGGCGGCGTCGATGTCGGCGCTCGTCAAGACGGCGCTGACGGCCTATGCCTGGGAGGGTGCGGGGCCTGCCCGCATGGCTCGCTCGCTCAATAGTATGCTCATGGGCTTTTCGAGGGTCGAGACGTTTGTGACGGCGTTTATCGCCAAGA